>JAPUEM010000083.1 GCA_027492575.1 Propionicimonas sp. | reverse complement strand
GCAGCGCGGTCAGGATGAGCACCACCACGGTGAAGGTGATCAGCTTGTCCAGCGGATCCGACAGCAACCCCTGCATGGTCGTGGCGGCCAGCAGCGATTGGCCCATGGCCTGGAACATGGCGACCAGCGCCCCCGTCCCGCCGCCGGTGGCACCGCCGAAGATGAAGGCCGAGATCGGCGCCGAGATCACCGCGGCCACCAGGCCGGTGAGCGCGCCGGCGATCGGCGCCGTCCAGATCCGGCGGAAGAGGCCGACCCGGGCCGCGTAGCCGGCCATCACGCCGATGACCACCTGCACCACCGCGAACGGCAGGGCGAGCGGGCTGAGCGTCAGGCCCCAGATCACGTTGGTGAGGATGCCGGTCACCACCCCCGCCGCCGGGCCCGCCAAGGCCGCCACCAGCACAGTGCCGATCGAGTCGAGATAGAGCGGCCACTGCAGCACCGAGACGAGCTGACCCACCACGATATTGAGCGCGATCGCCACCGGGATCATGGCGATCGTGCCGGTGGAGAGCCGCTGGATCGACCCCGCCGCGAGCAGGACGGCGCCGATCACGTAGCCCGCCACGGCGATCAGGCCGGCCGGCCCGGTGCTCGTCTCCTGCAGTTCGACGGGCCGGGCGAAGACCAGGTACAGGTAGGTGGCCAGCACGATCACCGTGCCGGCCAGGATCAGGGTCAGGCTGCGCGTCCGTGCGCCGGCGGTGTTGTTGCTGGTCACTGCGTCCTCCTTGGGTCCGATCGGTCAGGCGAGACTGCGGGCGAGGGCACTCACGCGCTCGATGGTGCGCCGGAAGAACTCCGCCGGGTCCGTATCCACCACGATGTCAGCATTTGCCGGCCGCCCCCACATGCCACGCCAATCGGCGACGGTCTGCCCGCGGGTGAGGGTGCCGGCCAGTTCTACGTCCACCGTCGCGGGACGGACGCGGCCCAGCCCCGGGTCGAGCGCGATCGCGGCGGCGAACGGGTCGTGCATGTGGGCCAGGAAGCCCTGGTCGTAGAGCCGGTGGAACTCCATGTAGAACCGGACGGCGTCGCTGAGGTGCCGGATCACCGGGTTGGACGCGGTCGAGCGGCGTCCGGGTTCGTCGTCCGGCGAGATGATCTCGGCAGGGGTGCTGCCCGCTGCCTCGGCCAGGGTGGCGATGTGGTGGGGGTGCATCTCGATGCGCTCGGTGACGTCCAGCGCGCAGACGATCGGGCGGCGGTCCGCCGGCAGCCCCGAGAAGGCGTCGAAGACGATCTTGGCCGAATCGGGATCGACGGCGATGTTCCACTCGGTGGTGGGCAGGGTGTTGCCGGCGTGGTTGAAGGCGCCGCCCATCACCACGATCCGCTTCAGCAGCCGGGGCAGTTCGGGCTCGATCTTGACCGCCAGGGCCAGGTTGGTGAGCGGCCCGGTGATCAGGCCGGTGATCTCTCCGGGACGGCGGCGGGCGTTGTCGATCCACACTTCGGTGGCATGGCGCGGCGACAGCCCACGGGTGGGCGCGGGCAGCTCGGCGTAGCCGATGCCTTGGGGGCCGTGGGTCTCCTCGGTGGTCATCAGCGGCTGGATGATCGGCACCTCGGCGCCGAGGGCCACCTCGACCTCCGGGTACCGGCAGAGTTCCAGCCAGGCGAGGTTGTTGATCGCCACCTGCCGCGCCGGCACGTTCCCGGCGGTGCAGGTGATGCCGAGGATCTCCGCCTCCGGGCTCGCCATCAGGTACAGCAGCGCGAGGGAGTCGTCGATCCCGGTGTCGACATCGACGATCAGCGGTGTGGTTTCGGCCATCTGCAGCTCCTGACAACGGGTCTCCGGCCCGGCGAGCCTAACCGATCCCCACGTTGGACGGAGGTCAGCACGATTCCCACCTCTTCGTGGTGACAGATCCGCCTCCAGATTCCGATCTCCGGGCTCTCGGAGCCGGATTCGCGCATCTGGCGGTAGCTCTGTTCGGCCACCCCGTTCAGCTTTCCCGGCGGAGCGGTTGGAGAACCCGGCCAGGGCTTCATTTCACGGGGGTCGAGGTGTAGCCTCGGATTGCCGATTGTCAACAGTTAACGAAGGGGTTTTCATGGCTGCGGTGGTCAACGTCATCGGCCTGGGCGTGATGGGACGTCCCATGGCGCGGAACCTCGTGAAAGCGGGGTTCGAGGTCACCGGGTTCAGCCGGACGGCGGCCTCCCGCGACCGGGCGCGTGGCGATGGGCTGCGCGTGGTGGACGAGCTGGCCGGCCTGCCCCGCAAACCCGACTTCGTGGTCACCATGCTGCCGGACGCGCCGGATGTCGAGGCCGTCCTCTTCGCCGAGGACGGACCGGCCGCGCGATCCTCCGAAGCCACGCTGTTCGTCGACA
>JAPUEM010000082.1 GCA_027492575.1 Propionicimonas sp. | reverse complement strand
ACGAAGATCGGGGCGTCCGGGTCGATCCGGTCGGGTAGCGGGATGCTCATCGGGCACCCGCCTCGGATCGACCCTTCGACAGGCTCAGGGATCGTACGCAGGCCGCGGCTGCCGCCCTGGTCATCGGGCGTCCTCGAAGAGGGTGGCCCGCGGGTCACCGGATTCGGCCAGCTCGCGGTAGGCGCGCAGCGCGTCCGACGCCTCCGACGACAGAGCCTTCGGCACCTGGACGGAGATGGTGACCAGCAGGTCGCCGGGCTCGCCCTTGGCGTTCGGCGCGCCCTTGCCGCGCACCCGCAGGGTGCGGCCGGTCGGGGTTCCCGCCGGGATCCGCAGCCGCACCTTCGATCCGCCGAGGGTCGGGACGTCGATCTCGGCGCCCAGTGCGGCCTCGGTGAAGGTGACCGGAACGGTGATGGTCAGCTGCTTGCCCTTGCGTCCGAAGACCGGGTGCGGCCGGACGTGCACGGTGACGTACAGGTCGCCGGCCGCGCCGGAGTTCTCGCCGGGCGCGCCCTTGCCGGTCAGCCGGATGCGCTGACCGTCCGTCACTCCGACGGGGATGCGGACCTGCATCGTCCGGGTCGACCGCGCGCGGCCGGTGCCGGCGCAGACCGGGCAGGGATCCTCGATCAGCAGGCCGCGTCCGTGGCATTCCACGCAGGGCTCGCTGACCGAGAACATGCCGCCCGAGCTCGAGGTCTGCATGCCGCTGCCCTGGCAGGCCCAGCAGACGACGGGCGAGGTGCCCGCCTTCGCGCCGGTGCCGTGGCAGGCGCCGCAGGCGGTCTCGGAGACCGTCTGCATGCTCACCGTCGCGCCCTCGACAGCCTGGACGAAGTCGATCGTGACCTCGCCCTCGATGTCGTGGCCGCGGCGCGGCGCACGAGCCTGCGAAGGACGCCGTCCGCCACCGCCCCCGGCGAAGAGGCCGCCGAAGATGTCGCCGAGGTTGCTGTCGCCGACATTGCGGAAGAGATCCTCCATGGACGGGTTCTGCCCGCCGCCGCCCGAGCCCGGGAAGCGGAAGCCGATGCCTCCCAGCCGCCGGGTCTCGTCGTACTCCTTGCGCTTGTCCGGGTCGGAGAGCACGTCGTTGGCCTCGGAGATCTCCTTGAACTTCTTCTCCGCGTCGGGGTTGTGCTGGTTGGCGTCCGGGTGGTTCTCCCGGGCCAGCTTGCGGAAGGCCTTCTTGATCTCCTCCGGCTTGGCGCTCGAGGAGACGCCGAGGATCTTGTAGTAGTCCTTCTCGAGCCAGTCTTTGGTGCTCATCGCGCCTCCTTTCGTTCGTTCACGCTATCCGTCATGGACCTTGCGGGTGGCTTCCGACCTCCGGGGGGATCCCCGCCTCCGCGGGGATGACGGAAGAAGGGTCGCGGCTGGCGGAGGAAGGGTCTAGACGGGATCTGCCACCCCCACGCGGGCGGGGCGCAGGACCCGGTCGTTCAGTTTCACGCCCTTCTGCATGACGGCGGAGACCACGGTTTCGGTGATCTCGTCGTCACCCGGGTAGGGCATGTGCATGAGGGCCTCGTGGAGCTGCGGGTCGAAGACCTCGCCGACCTCCCCGAAGACCTCCAGGCCGTACTTGGCGGTCAGCTTCTCCAGCTCGTCGGCGACCAGCTTGAAGCCGCCCACCAGCTCGTCGTGCTCGCGGGCCGCTTCGATGCTGTCCAGCACCGGCAGCAGGTCGAGGACGACAGCCTCGATCCCGCCGATCCGGGCCAGGCCGCGGTCGCGATCCACCCGCTTCTTGTAGTTGGCGTACTCGGCCTGCAGCCGCTGCAGGTCGGCGGTGCGCTCGGCGGCCAGCTCCTCCAGTTCGGCGACCTTGGCGGCGGCGATCGGATCGGCCGGGACGGACGCACCGTCCGGCTGACCCGAGGCCGTCCGCGGCTGGCCGGTCACCGGATCGACCCGGCGCCGGTCGTGGACGGTGGGACCGGACGGTTCGGTCCGGTCCCCCGCCATCGCGCCGGCGTCCTCCGGGGTCTCAGGGCTGCCCTGGACTCCATTGGGTTCGGTCACTTGTCTTCCTTACCGTCCTCGTCCACGATCTCCGCGTCCACCACATCGTCGTCGGAGGCCGGGGGCTGCGTCCACTGCTGGTCGCCCTCGGCGGATTCCGCCGACTGCTGCGCGGCCTGAGCCGCGGCGTACATCGCCTGGCCCATCGCGGAAGCCTTGGTGTTGAGGTCGTCCATCGCGGTCTTCACCGCGTCGTTGTCCTCACCCTTCAGGGCTTCCTTCAGCGTGTCGAGAGCCTCGGTCACCGGGGCCTTGACGTCGTCGGTCAGGGTCTCGGCGTTGTCGGCCAGCAGCTTCTCGGTGCGGAACGCCAGGGCGTCCGCCTCGTTGCGCATCTCGACGGTCTCGCGCCGCTTGCGGTCCTCCTCGGCGTGCGCCTCGGCCTCGCGGACCATGCGGTCGATGTCCTCCTTGCCCAGGGCCGAACCGCCGGTGACAGTCATCGACTGCTCCTTGCCGGTGGCCATGTCCTTGGCGTGGACGTGGACGATGCCGTTGGCGTCGATGTCGAAGGCGACCTCGATCTGCGGGATGCCGCGCGGGGCGGGCATCAGGCCGGTCAGCTCGAAGTTGCCCAGCGACTTGTTGTCCCGGGCGAAGTCACGCTCGCCCTGGTAGACCTGGATCATCACCGACGGCTGGTTGTCCTCGGCGGTGGTGAAGACCTCGGACCGCTTGGTCGGGATGGTGGTGTTCCGCTCGATGATCTTGGTCATCACGCCGCCCTTGGTCTCGATGCCCAGGCTCAGCGGGGTCACGTCCAGCAGCAGGACGTCCTTCACCTCGCCCTTCAGCACGCCGGCCTGCAGGGAGGCGCCCAGGGCCACGACCTCGTCGGGGTTGACGCCCTTGTTGGGCTCCTTGCCGCCGGTCAACTCCTTGACCAGGTCGACGACGGCCGGCATCCGGGTGGAGCCGCCGACGAGGATGACGTGGTCGATCTTGGAGACGGACGTGTTGGCGTCCTTGATCACCGCATTGAACGGGGCGCGGCAGCGGTCGAGCAGATCCTGCGTCAGGCGCTGGAACTCGGCGCGGGTCAGCTTCTCGTCCAGGTGCAACGGACCGTCGGCGCCGGCCGTGATGTACGGCAGGTTGATGGTCGTCTCCTGGGTGGCGGAGAGCTCGATCTTGGCGCGCTCGGCGGCCTCCTGCAGCCGCTGACGGGCCATCTTGTCCTTGGAGAGGTCGACGCCGTACTTGTTCTTGAACTGGGTGACCAGCCAGTCGACGATCCGCTGATCCCAGTCGTCGCCGCCGAGCCGGTTGTCGCCCTTGGTCGCCTTCACCTCGAAGACGCCGTCGGCGATCTCCAGCAGCGAGACGTCGAAGGTGCCGCCGCCCAGGTCGAAGACCAGGATGGTCTGCTCGTGATCGCCCTTGTCCAGGCCGTAGGCCAGGGCCGCGGCGGTGGGCTCATTGATGATCCGGTCGACCACCAGGCCCGCGATCTCGCCGGCCTCCTTGGTGGCCTGCCGCTCGGCGTCGCCGAAGTAGGCCGGGACGGTGATGACCGCGTTGGTGACGGGCTCGCCCAGGTAGGCCTCCGCGTCCCGCTTCAGCTTCTGCAGCACGAAGGCGCTGATCTGCTGCGGACGGTAGGCCTTGCCGTCGATGTCGACGGTCCAGTTGGTGCCCATGTGGCGCTTGACCGAACGGATGGTCCGGTCGACGTTGGTGACGGCCTGGCGCTTCGCGACCTCGCCGACCAGCACCTCACCGCCCTTCGCGAATGCAACGACCGACGGCGTCGTGCGGGCGCCCTCGGCGTTGGGAATGACCGTCGGTTCGCCGCCCTCAAGAACGGCGACGACGGAGTTGGTGGTGCCGAGGTCGATGCCGACAGCACGTGCCATGAGTGATACCTCCAGTGAGTTCGTCTTTCGCGGTTGAGCCTAGCACGCTCAATCACGAAGTTGAGTACACCAGGCTCAACTAGGTCTCGGCTGTGGGTATTCCCGGTTTCCGCACAAACCGGGCGATTCCGGTCGGGCGCGTGCACAGTGCACGCAGCAGACCGGATTTGCCCGGTTTGTGCGAGAGAGGGCGGGAGGCAGCAGGAGGAGGAGAGGGAAGCGGAGGCCAGGGTCAGTCGGGGAGCATGGCGCCGACCAGCCCGACCAGGGTGGGGAAGGAGTGCCATAGCTGGTGCCCGAGCGCGGGGACCGTGATGGACGGGCCGGGGACCTCGCGGTCGGCGAGCAGGGCGTCCAGCTTGTCGAAGTCGCCGAGCCGGCAGAGCGAACTGCGCTCACCCCGGGCGATCGCGCAGCGGGCGAGGTCGACCCGCTCGAGTTCGGCCAGCAGACTCTCCGAGGAGAGCACCTGGGCGATCGCGACCAGGTCGACCGCCGAGTAGCGGACGCTGGGCTCGCGGGCCTGCCGGCGCCGGGTGGCGACCACCCAGTCGTGGTGCCGGTTGGTGGCGTGCACCCAGGGCAGCCTGCCCCAGTCGGCCAGGTTGTCGGCCTGCAGCGAGGCCAGGCTGCGCCGCACGATGGCCACCGGCTCCACCAGGTTGAGCCCCTCGATCGGCCCCCACTCGGCCAGCTGGCTCAACGCGGCGGTGGCCAGCGAGCAGCCGGTGGAATAGCCCAGCACCTGCATCGTCTCGGTATTGCCCACCTCGCCGGCGCGGAAGGCCTCGGCGAAGTAGGCCAGGTTCAGTTCCGCCCAGGAATCGATCCGGCGGTGCAGCATGTCGCGGCGGATCGCGGACGGGATCGGGTCGCGGAACCGGCTCATCCCCGGGATCTCGGTCATCACCACGGTCAGCGAGGTCGCCTGGGCGAGGAACTGGCATTTCGCCACCTCCCACTCCCCCAGCGGCGTATTGAAGCCGGGGAAGTAGACCAGCACCCCGCGGGAATCGGCCGGCGTCCCGACCAGCGCCTCCAGCGGCGCCATCCCGGGCTGCGGACGCAGTGTCAGCCGCCGCACCGGGATCGCCGGGCGATGCAGCGGCGCCCGTCCGTCCAGGGACAGGGTGATGGCTTGGCGCACGGCGTCCTCCTTCGAGCGAATCGTAGCCGCGGGTTCGGCGGCGGACGCCCGCAGGCGCAAGAATGTCGGTCATGGAAGCTGTCGTCTTCGACATGGACGGAACCCTCACCGATACCGAGGCCACCTGGGACAGGGTGCGCCGCAGCCTGGCCGCCGAGGACGGCGTGCCCTGGCCGGAGGGCTCCACCCAGGCGATGATGGGCATGTCCACCCAGGAGTGGTCGGCCCACCTCGTCGAGGTGGTGGGGCTGCGCGGCACCCCCGAGGACGCCGCCCGCCGCACCATCGAGGGCCTGCAGGAGATCTACCGCACAGCGCTGAACGTGCTGCCCGGAGCGCGCGAGGCGGTCGAGCGGATGGCCTCCCGCTGGACGCTGGGGCTGGCCAGCTCGTCCCCGCGGGTGCTGATCGACCAGTCGGCGGCGACCATGGGGATCGCCGACCTGTTCGCGACGACCATGTCGACCGAGGAGCTCTCCGACGCCGCCGGCAAGCCCGCGCCGGACGTCTACCTGGAGGTCTGCCGCCGCCTGGGGGCCGAACCCGGCCGGTCGGTCGCGGTGGAGGATTCCACCAACGGCCTGCTCTCCGCCCACGCCGCCGGCATGAAGGTGGTCGCCATCCCGCCGCACTTCCACCCGCCAGCCCCCGAGGTGCTCGCGCTGGCCGACGTCGTGATCGACTCGCTGGACGACCTGACCATCGACCTGGTGGCCGGCCTGCTGGAGAGCTGATGTCTCAAGCCGAGCGCTCCTCAGGCCGGGCCCAGACGATCCCTGAGCCTGTCGAAGGGTCGTAACTGATGCTCCGTTCGCTGCTGCTGAAGGCGGCCGGCAGCCGCCGGCTGCGCCGGGTGGTCGAGGCCGCCCCGCCCACACGGGCCGTGGTGCGCCGGTTCATCGCCGGCGACACCATCGCGGACGGACTCGCGGCGGCCCAGCGACTGGCCGAGGACGGCCTGGTCGCCAGCATCGACGTGCTGGGCGAGGACGTCACCGACCCGGAACAGGCCGAGCGGGCGACCGCCGCCTACCTGGACCTGCTGGCCGGGGTGACCGAGGCGCGCCTGGTCGGCTCGCTGGACGTGTCGCTCAAGCTCACCTCGCTGGGCGCGGCCCTTCCGGGCGGCACCGAGGCCGCTTACCGCAACGCCCGCCGGATCTGCGAGGCCGCGGCCGCGGTCGGCGCCACCGTCACCGTCGACGCCGAGGATCACACCACCCTCGACCGGATGCACGGGGTGGTCGACCAGCTGCGCGAGGACTTCCCCAGCCTCGGGCTCGTCCTGCAGGCCATGCTGCACCGCACCCCGGCGGACGCCGTCCGCTACGCCGGGCCGGGCTCCCGGGTGCGGCTCTGCAAGGGCGCCTACGAGGAGCCCGCCGAGGTGGCCCTGAAGGGACGCTCGGAGGTCAGCGCGGCCTACGTCGCCGCCGCCCGCACCCTCTTCGCCGGACGCGGCTACCCGATGCTGGCCACCCACGACCCCGAACTCATCGCCGCCGCCGAGGTGCTGGCCGCCGAGACCGGACGCAAGCCCGGCGAGTACGAGTTCCAGATGCTCTACGGCATCCGCACCGACGAGCAGCGCCGGCTCGCCGAGGCCGGTCACCGGGTGCGGATCTACGTCCCCTGCGGCACCGACTGGTGGGGCTACTTCGTCCGCCGCCTCGCCGAGCGCCCCGCGAACCTGCTCTTCTTCCTGCGGGCGTTGGTCGGCCGCTGACCGCGTTTGAGATCCCGGGTCAAGCCCGGGATGACGTGGACAAGTGGTCCTATCGCCAACGCACCATCACAACCACCGTCATCCCGGGCTCCGACCCGGGATCTCAGACGTCTGCCGTGCGCTCCAGGCCGGCGTTCAGATCGGCGATCAGGTCACTGGCGTCCTCCACGCCGACGCTGATGCGCAGCATGCCGTCGGTGATGCCGGCGGCCTCGCGGATCTCAGGGGGCATCGCGGCGTGGGTCATCGAGGCGGTGTGCGAGATCAGCGACTCGACGCCACCCAGGGATTCGGCCAGGCAGAAGTGCCGCAGTCCGTTCACCAGGGCGGCGGCGGCGGGCTCGTCCGCCACCTCGAAGGTGACGATCGCGCCGAAGCCCTTCTGCTGCCGGGCGGCCAGGGCGTGCCCCGGATGCGAGGCCAGCCCCGGGTAGTGGACGGCCCGCACCGCCGGATGCCCGGCCAGGAAGTCGGCGATCGCCTGGGCGTTGGCCTGGGCGGCGGCCATCCGCAGGGGCAGGGTGCGCAGGCCCCGCAGGGTCAGGTACGCGTCGAAGGCCGAACCGGTGACCCCCAGGGTGTTCGCCCACCAGCCCAGGTCGGCGTGGTGGTCGGCATGGGCGGCGATCACGGCCCCGGCGATGACGTCGCTGTGCCCGTTGATGTACTTGGTGGTCGAGTGGACCACGACGTCCGCGCCGAGTTCCAGCGGACGCTGCACGATCGGCGAACAGAAGGTGTTGTCGACCACCACCAGCGCACCGGCGGCGTGGGCGGCCGCGGTGGTCGCGGCGATGTCGGTGACCCGCAGCAGCGGGTTGGACGGGGTCTCGATCCAGACCAGATCGGCCGGGGTCGAAAGCACCCGGGCCACCTCGACGGGGTCGCTCAGGTCGGCCAGGTCGAGCCGGAAGGCGCCCTTGCGGGCCAGCGCGTCGAAGAGCCGCCAGGAGCCGCCGTAACAGTCGAACGGGACGACCACCCGTCCGCCCACCGGCACCAGCGCGTGCAGCGCCGTCGTGACCGCCGACATGCCGGAGGTCGTCACCACCGCGCCGGCGCCGCCCTCGAGGTCGGCCAGCGCGTCGGCCAGGATCGTCCGGGTGGGGTTGCCCGAACGGCTGTAGTCGTAGGGTCCGGGGCTGCCCAGCGCGGCGAAGGCGTAGGTGGACGACAGGTGCAGCGGCGGCACCACCGCCGAAAAGGCCTCGTCCGTGTTGAGCCCGGCACGCACCGCGCGGGTGGCCGGCGTCGTCTCGCTCATGGCGCCTGACCCTACCCTCTGCCCCGACGACTGTGGGCCCCATCCCGCCCCCACGGACGCTGGACGGAGGTAGGGAGCGGTTCCCACTCCGTCCAGCGCGGCCAGGCCCCACGAACGTAGCGATTCTTCGGCCAAAACCGCCGGGAAGCCGAAAAGTCGCTACGTTCGAGGCAGTTCAGTAGCTCGTCCAGCCCTGGTAGGCCATGCCCCGGCTGGACGGGATCGGGGGGCTCGCCGGATCGCGCGGTTTACTGGCGAGCCGCGCGGCACGAAGGTACGGTCAGTCCTATGAAGATCGAAGATGTGATCCGCGCGAAGGGTACCGACGTCGTCACCATCGAGCCGGGCGCCACCGTCAAGCAGTTGCTCGCCGTGCTGGCCGAGCACGGCATCGGTGCGGTGGTGGTTAGCGTCGACGGTCGCCACATCGACGGGATCGTCAGCGAACGCGACATCGTCCGCAAGCTCGCCTCGGTGGGGGCCGAGATCCTCGACGGGCCGGTCAGCGCCATCATGACCGCGGAGGTGAAGACCTGCACCCCGGAGGAGTCCCTGGAGGAGGTCGCTCGCGAGATGACCTACCGCCGGTTCCGCCACCTGCCCGTGGTGATCGACGGCGAACTGCGCGCGGTCATCTCCATCGGTGATGTGGTGAAGAGCCGGATCGACCAGCTCACCGACGAGCGCAACCACCTGCTGGGCTACCTTCACGCCTGAGCGGTACTGCCGGAGCCGGTCACCGGAGATTCCCGCCTGCGCGGGAATGACGGAAGGGGCGCGGGAATGACCGAGGGGCGCGGGCATGACAGAGGGGGCGCGGGAATGACGCAGAGAGGAACGGGACGCGAGGCGTGAACACACCCGAAGGCGGCCCCGCGCCGGACGACCTCGAAGGCACCCAAGCGGTCCGCGCTCTTCGTGACCTAGGCGTCCCCCATGTCGCACGCCGCTACCCGCCGGCCCGCTCGCTGGCCGAGGCCGCTGAGATGCGCGGGCTGCGTCCGGCCGACATCGTCAAGACCATGGTGGTGCGCCGTGGCGCCGACGACTACCTCTTCGTCCTGCTCGGCGGGGATCGCGAGATCTCCTGGCCGAAGCTGCGCGCCTTGCTCGGGGTGAACCGCCTCTCCATGCCGGACGCCGCCACCGCCCTGGCCGTCACCGGCTACCCGCGCGGCGCGATCACCCCGTTCGGCGCCAGCAACCCGTGGCCGGTCTATGTGGACGCGGATGTTCCCGGACGCCGGATCTCCATGGGCGGCGGCGAACTCGGCCTGGCGATCGCCCTGGACGCCGACGACGCGATCGCCGCCCTCGGCGCCACGGTCGCCGACCTGGCAGCCGATCCGGCCACCTGACCCCCTTCAGACCCCAATCCACAGCCCCGACGCCGAGGGCCAGCCTTCGTGGTCGAGCGCCAGCCTTCAGTGCTGGCTCTCGACGCCTAAGGCTGGCCCTCGATGAGCGGGGGTGCTACGGATTGAACCGTGAGTGGCCGGGCTCCGGCTCGGGTGTCGCCTCCTCCGGTTCGGGTTCAGCGGGCGGTTCGGCGGCGTCGTAGGCGGCGGACAGCGTCCGGTAGGGCTTGGACGCCAGCGCGAGCAGGGTGAAGGCCAGGCCGACCACGGCTGCCAGCACGAAGACCAGCGCGATGCCGCGCGCGTCGCCGTCCCCCAGCAGCCAGCCGAAGGCATCCCGCCCGGCGTCGGTCTCCATGTAGGGGATCAGCCAGAACTCGGCGACCGGGCCGACCACGAAGGCGCTGAGCGGCATGGCGGCGATCTCGGCGCTGGTTGCGAAGCCGAAGACCCGGCCCTGCTTGGGCAACGGCACCACCCGCTGCAGCACGGTCTGCTCGGCCGCCTCGGCGATCGGCATCAGCGCCATGTACGCCAAGATGCCCAGGGCCATCAGCCAGATGTGCTCGCGCAACGTGAAGCCGAAGCAGATGATCCACATCGCCACGTTGGCCAGCAGCAGGCTGCGCAGCGGACGCGGGCCGAGCCCCTTGCGCGCCACCCAGGCGCCGCCGGCCAGGAAGCCGAAGCTCAGCACTCCCCACATGACGCCCCAGGCCTCGACCGACATCAGGGTGAGGCCGTAGGGATCCATCAGCGCCATGATGACGCCGCCGAGCAGGTTGTTGAAGGTGCCGAAGAGGATCAGCCAGATCAGGCCGGGCACCTCGCGGATGGCATGCCAGGCGCCGGCGAAGTCGACCGGCTTCGGCGCCCCTTCGGCGTGGACGATCTCCGGCTCGGGGATCCGCACCGTCCACAGATGCAGCAGCGAGAGGACGGTCAGCGCCATCGCGATCACCAGGCACCACTCGATGCCCAGCTGCCCGACCGCCAGCCCGGCGAAGACCGAGGTGACCGCGAAGCCCAGCCCGCCGACGATGCCGACCAGACCATTGGCCTTGGCCCGCTCGGCGTCCGGGACGAGCAGGGTCACCACGGTGGAAAGGGCGATGCCGCGGGCGGATTCGGTGACCGAGCCGATCAGCAGCAGCACCGCGAAGAGGATCAGCGGCCACGAGCCCAGGGTGGTCAGGGCGGACCGCGGTGAGAGCACGAAGACCCCGCAGGCGAGGGCGAAGAGCACCAGGGTGATGGTCTGCGAGACGACCATGACCGACTTCTTGCGGGTGCGATCCACCCAGGAACCGAAGGGCACGCCCATCACCGCGACCAGCAGCAGGTAGCCGCCCATCAGGAAGGAGGTCACCAGCACCGACCGGGTCTCCAGGTACAGCCAGAAGACCACCGCCGTCCACAGGAAGTTGGTGGTCAGGTTCGCGATGAAGGTGTTCACCAGCACCGCGTTGAAGTGCCGCTGGTTCTCGGTCACGGTGGTCTCAGTCATCCGGCTCCGCTCTCGGTCGATCAGTGCGTGCCGACCCTATGCGACGCCTCTGACAAAACCCAAGCCCCCCTCGGGCAGCGCGCAATTCCCGCCTGACAAGCTGTTCTCGTTGGCGACCGTCCACCCCGATCTCTTGTCGCAGTCAGTCGGCTTCTCGTTCAGGAAGCCGACCAAGTGCGACGTCGGGCGGCGAGCCCCGGCTCAGTTGTCGGTGGACTCGCCGATCAGGGGCGGCTCGGCGGACCACGGGAAGGAGATCCACTCGGCGGTGTGCTTCCAGACGTAATCGCACTTCACCACCGACGGTGGCTTCTCGTAGAGGACGGCGATCCGCGCCTCGGCGACGTGCTCGGCGCAGAACTCCTGCACCGTCCGCAGGGTCTCGCCGGTGTCGGCCACGTCGTCCACGATCAGGACCTTCTGGCCCGAGAGCGCCACCCCTGCGGGAACCGGCGGCAGCACCACCGGCATCGGCAGCCGCTCCCCCACCCCGGTGTAGAACTCGACGTTGATGATGTGCATGTTCTTGATGCCCATCGCATAGCTGATCGACCCGGCCGGCACCAGGCCGCCACGGGTGATCGACAGGATCAGGTCGGGCCGGTAGCCGTCGTCCACCACCAGTTGGGCGAGTTCGCGGATCGCGACCCCGAACCCCTCCCAGGTGAGAATCTCGCGCGCAGGGTTGGTCATTGGCACATCCTGCCAGTCCTCACCGGCCGCCTCGGCCAGCGCCCATCTCCGGACGCCCCGCTGTCTCGCCTCGCCCGGCGGATCCTCCTGTCTCCGAACGACCGCGAACTCTCGTCCTGCCTCGCCGTCGCTCTATAGGCTGACGCCATGCACCGCGCGATCATCGTCGTCGACGGCCGCGTCCAGGGGGTCGGCTTCCGCTGGTGGGCGATGGGCGAGGCCCGCGAACTCGGGCTGGCCGGACGCGCCACCAACCTCGACGACGGGACGGTGCGGGTGGACGTCCAGGGCGACCTGAACCAGATCGGACGGATGATCCGCCGGCTGATCGAGCAGCCCACCACCACCGGACGTCCGGGCCGGGTGACCAGCCACACCCTGCAGTGGGTCGACCCGGTGGCCGGCACCAAGGGCTTCCAGGCGTACTGAGTGCGCGGAGATCAGCGCGTGCGCGGGATGACGGAAGGGGGCGGGGGACGACTGAAGGCGCGGGAGGACGGAACGCGGGGACGGAAAAGCGCGGATGACGCGGACGGTCAGGGTTCCTGGTCGATGGTGACGTCGCTGCCGGGCATGTACGGCTCGAGCACCGGGAAGACCCAGGTGAACAGGGCGTAGACCGCACCGGCCAGCAGGATGGCGGCGAGCACGATCTTCACCGGCAGCGGGCCGGGCAGCAGCCGCCACAGAGCACCGTAGAGGGACATCAGTCGGACACCTTCAGCAGATCGGGCGGCAGGCCCTGGTCGTGCGGGATGGTCTGGAGCAGCCGGGAATGGGTGACCCAGCGCTGCCGCGAGCTGAACATGGGGTTGCAGCTGGTCATGGTCATCAGCGCTTCGGTCGGACGCTGGCCCAGCTGGCTCGGCACCGGCGCGACCACCTCGGTCTGGTGCGGCAGGACGATCAGGTGCTCGTAGACCTCGTAGACGAAGTACTCCTCCCGCGTCTCCACGATGATCAGATCGCCCTCCTTGAGCTCGGCGATCTTGTTGAACGGCTTGCCGTAGGTGGTGCGGTGACCGGCCATCGAGAAGTTGCCGATCTCGCCGGGCATGACCGTCTCGGGGTAGTGGCCGATCCCCTTCTGCAGGGTGAGCCGGTCGGTGCCCTCCAGCACCGGTTTGGCGTACTTCAGCCCGAACCGCGGGATGCGGACGATCGCGAAGGCGTCGCCGAACTCGACCGGTTTCAGGATGGGCCCGTTGTCATGATCGGTCGGGACGCGGAAGGAATCCTCCAGCTGGGCGACCACCTGGTCCTGTTCCTGGTCGCCCACCACGTCCGTCCAGACCAGCTGCCAGGCGACGAAGAGCCCCAGCGCCACCCCGGCGGTGATCATCAACTCGCCGATGATGCCGATCACCCCGCGGACGTACCAGCCGACGCCACGGCGCGGTGGCGCCGCGTGGCGCGGTCGGGTGTCGGTGCTCATGGACGGCTTTCAACGCTCGGGAACCTTCACAGACTACCGCCGCCCCCAATCGCCCCCGAGTCCGAGGCCCCGATCACCCGCAAGCTGTGGCGGATTCACCGACCTCGGACCAAAGGCCACATCTTGCCGGAGGGAAAGAGAGGTGCGAAGGGTGAAGAGGGAAGGGAGTGAGATCGCGGGCATCTGATCAATCACAGCGTTCTCACAGCTTCGTCCTAGCCACCGCAACGACGGCGCTGAGAAAGTGGACCTATGGCGATCCTGACCCGCAGCGGACAAGAACCTCTGACCCGGCCCGACGGCACCCCGATCCGGGTGCTCACCGTGGACGACGAGAGCAGTCTCACCGAACTGCTCAGCATGGCCCTGCGCTACGAGGGCTGGGAGGTGTCGACGGCCGCCTCCGGGCTCGAGGCGGTGCAGGTGGCCCGTTCGGTGCGTCCGGATGCCATCGTGCTCGACATCATGCTCCCCGACTTCGACGGACTTGAAGTCATGCGAAGGATCCGCACCGAGCAGCCGGACGTCCCGGTCATCTTCCTGACCGCCAAGGACGCCCTGGACGACCGGATCAACGGCCTCACCGCCGGCGGCGACGACTACGTCACCAAGCCGTTCAGCCTGGAGGAGCTGGTCGCCCGGCTGCGCGGCCTGCTGCGCCGCACCGGCGCCACTGTGGCCCGCGAGGAATCCCGCCTGGTGGTCGGCGATCTCAGCCTGGACGAGGATTCCCACGAGGTCTTCCGCGGCGGCGAGGAGATCAACCTCACCGCCACCGAGTTCGAGCTGCTGCGCTTCCTGATGCGCAACCCGCGCCGCGTCCTGAGCAAGGCGCAGATCCTCGACCGGGTGTGGAATTACGACTTCGGCGGCCAGGCCAACGTGGTCGAGCTGTACATCTCCTACCTGCGCAAGAAGATCGACGCCGGCCGGGCGCCCATGATCCACACCCTGCGCGGCGCCGGCTACGTCCTGAAACCGGCCACCGAATGACCTTGCCGTCGCCGCCCCCGATGGCGAAAGGGACGCTCAGCCGCCAGCTGGTGGTGCGCACCACCGCGCTGGTGGCCGCCGCGACCATCCTGCTCAGCCTGGTGACGGCGCTGGCCAGCTTCCAGATCCTGCAGTCCCAGCTGGACGGACGCCTGGAATCCGCGCTCAACAGCACCGGGCGCCGGTACCCGGGCAGCCGGCCCGGCGATCCGGAGGGCTCCGGGCTGATCCGGATCGAGCAGGCGCAGCCGGGCGGCAGCCAGTTCGCCACCCTGCAGGCCCCCGACGAGCTGACCGCCGAGTCGGAGGCCGCGCTGGTCTCGCTCGACCCGCGGGACACCCCGGCCACGATGCGGATCGAGGGCCTGGGGCTCTACCGCGTGCTGGTGCGCGAGCGGATGGGCCGGACGGGGGTCGCGGCGCTGCCCTATGCCGCGGTCACGATCCCGCTCACCCGGCAGCTGATGATGGCGGCCGTGCTCACCCTCGGCTCGATCACCCTGGCGGCGTTCGGCGCCCGGCAGCTCGTCGTGAACAGCCTGCGTCCGCTGCGCCGACTGGCGACCACCGCGTCCACCGTCTCCTCCCTGCCGCTCGCCTCCGGGGCGGGCAACCTGCCGGTGCGGGTGGCCGAACGGGACGCCGACCCGCGCAGCGAGGTCGGCCAGGTGGGGGTCGCCTTCAATCAGATGCTCGACCACGTCGAGGCCGCCCTGGACGCCCGGCACCGCAGCGAGACCAAGGTGCGCCAGTTCATCGCCGACGCCTCCCACGAGCTGCGCAACCCGTTGGCCGCCATCCGCGGCTACACCGAACTCACCCGCCGCGAGCAGGATCAGCTGCCCGCCACCACCGCCCACGCGCTGGGACGGATCGATTCGGAGTCGGACCGGATGTCGGTGCTGGTGGAGGATCTGCTGCTGCTGGCCCGGCTGGACGCCGAGCCCACCCTCGCGCTGCAGCCCACCGATGTCACCCAGATCGTGCTGAACGCCGTCAACGACGCCCGCGTGGCCGGGACGGATCACCGCTGGGGGCTGGATCTGCCGGACGAGGCGCTGACCGCCCAGGCCGACCCGTTCCGGCTGCATCAGGTGGTGGTCAACCTGCTGGCCAACGCCCGGGTGCACACCCCGTCCGGCACCACCGTGGTCACCTCGCTGCGCCGCGAAGGCGATCAGGTGACGATCCGGGTGACCGACGACGGCCCCGGCGTTCCCGCCGAGATCCGCGACACCGTCTTCGAGCGCTTCACCCGCGCCGAGGCGAGCCGCGTCCGCCACCAGGGCGGTTCGAGCACCGGCCTGGGCCTGGCGATCGTGGCCGCCGTGGTCGGCGCCCATGGCGGCAGCGTCCAGCTGGACAGCCACCGGGGGGCCACCACCTTCACCGTCCGGATTCCGGCGGCGTGAGGCCCAGCGCACGGCCCAGGAAATCGGCGGCCCGGCGGCGCAGCTCCCACAGGTAGGGGATGATGTGGCCGCCCTCGCTGACCACCAGGGTGACCTCCGGGTGGGCCGCGGCGATCGGGGCCAGTTCCAGGCCCGGGGCCACGTCGTCATCGGAGGCCAGCATCAGCAGGCAGGGCTGCCGCAGCCGCTTCAGCAGGAAGCGCGGATCCAGCCGGGCGAGCGTCCCCAGGGCGGGTTCGGCCTGCTCCGGATGCCGGTCGAGGTGCCACTGCAGTTCGATGTAGGGGTCGGTCCGGAAGCGCCACAGGTTGTGCCGCAGGTTCACCAGGAACGGGACGCCGGCCACCACCGCGCGAGCCTGCGGGCAGAGCGCGCCGACCGCGAGCCCGAGCGTCCCGCCCTGGCTGTGGCCGTGGACCGCCACCGGACGCCCGGCGCAGAGCTCGGCCAGCACCCGGTAGCCGGCGACCGCGTCCAGCGCTGCCAGGATCATCCCCGACCGTTCGGCGTCCGCGACCTCCTGGCAGAGCGGTCCGCGGCCGCGCAGCGCATCCGCGGGCCGGGCCCGCGCCACGTCGAGGGAGGCGATCGCCGCCTGGCCGGCCAGTTCGCCCAGGTGCGAGGTGAGACCCGAGGAGGCGTACCCGGGCAGCGTGAGGACGCCCGGCACAGGCTGGGCGGCCTGAGCGGACCGCGGCATCGTGACCACGCCGGTGACCAGCCCTGACGCGCCCCGGTAGCGCAGCCGATGGCCGGTGAATTCCTCGGTGCCGAAGCCGGCCAGGGGCGCCAGCTCGAAGTCGGGCGGGCCCAGCCGGTCCAGCTGTTCGGCCCAGAAGGCGTCGAAGTCGTCCGGCTCCACCGTGGCCAGGGACGGCGGCGGCCCGACCACCCGCGCCGGCGAGACAACGGTGAAAGAGCTTGTCACGCCGGGGTGGACGACGCCCAGACTGGCCGGTTCGGCGGCCGCGGGCAGGCGGAACCGGGCCACTCCGTCAGCGTCGTCCGCGCCCGGCCAGGTCTCGCCGGTGTCCTGATCGACCAGTGCGAGTTCCACCGACCGGAACTCGCCCAGGCCGAGCACCTCGTCCCGGCCGTCGTCGAGGCGGCGGCGCAATGGGTCGAGCACGATGCCGGGCCGCGGCGGGGGCGCGTCCGGCAGGTGTCGTTCGACGAGAGTGGTCACTCCCCGCCGGATCGCCGGTGCCCACCGGGGCTGCACCGCGGCGCCCCAGGTCACCCACCAGCCCTCCCCGAACCGTTCGGCCGAGAGCACCGCCGAGCCGTCGGTGGTGGCCACCGCGATCTCCTGCGGCCGCGCCGGTGAGTAGAGCGCCAGCGGGAGCAGTGAGCCGAGATCGAGATCGACGAGGGTCCCGGGCAGCGCTCCGTCGCCGAGCAGCTCGCGTCCCAACGCGGTCAGTCGCAGCCCCGTCTCCTCCAGATTGCTGGCGACCAGGCGGTCGGTGACGTCCGCCGCGGCGCCCGGGTCGGCGACCGCGCCACCGGGCCGCTGCGAGATGAGGAACGGGGCGCCGCCCACACCCGCCAGCACGCCGCCGCGCCGGCACCATTCGACGATCGAGGCCAGCGTGAGGGCCAGGTTGGCCTCCGGGTAGCCGCCGTCGCTGATCAGCACCAGCCCCTGGCAGGTCCACAGCTGCCGCAGCCCGTCCAGGCTGTCCAGTTCGAGCGGGATCACCTGGTGGCCGGTGAACCCGGCGCGCCAGGCGGTCAGGTCGCTTTCCCGGGTGATGCCCAGGCAGGGCCTCCCCAGCGCGATCCCGATGGTGGCCATGGCGGGCGTCAGGGCTGGAAGGCCGGATCCTGCAGCAGGTTCATCGCGCTGGACGTCCGCTCGTGGTCCTGCTGGGCGGTTCCGACGACCAGCGCCTCCATCAGGGCCAGTTCGGCGACCAGCGATTCCAGGACGATCGAGCCCAGCGTGACCTGGCCCGGGTGCACCGCGATGGCGGTGTCGGCGACCGCGGCGATCTCGTCGGTGACCGAGGAGGAGACCACGATCGAGGTCGCGCCACGCTCCTTGGCGACCTGCGCGACCCGGGTCAGTTGGGCCGCGGCGGAGGGCCCCGGGAAGAGCAGCAGCACCGCCCCTGGCCGCAGCCGGGCGAGCACGACGTTCAGCGACTCGCCGTCGGAGACGGCGTGGCAGGGGATGCCGATCGAACTGAACCGGCGTTCCGCCTCACGGGTCAGGGCCGAGCGCTGCCGGTCGCCCAGGATGAGCAGCACGGTCGCGCCGGCGATGCTGGCCACCGCCTGCTCCAGGGCGGAGACCTGCAGGATCTCCATGGTGTTGGCCAGCGCCTGCTGCTGTGCGCCGAAGTGGCTGAGGATGGCCTGGTCCGTCGGCAGCTGCGGGTCGATGTGGTCGCGCGCGGCGGCGACCTCCTCGGCGCGGGTCATGTCCCGGGTGAGCGCCATCCGCAGCTCGGGGAAGCCGCGGAAGCCGACCGTGCGGCAGAACCGCACCACCGTGGCGTCCGAGGTCTCGGCGGCCTGCGCCACCTGCGAGACGGTCGCCTGCACCACGAAGCCGGGGTCGGTCAGCACCAGATCGGCCACCCGGCCCTCGGCCTCGTGCAGTTGCCCGCGGGATTGTGCGATCAGCACCAGCGGGCTGCGGACGTCACGGGCCCACTCCCCACCCACGCTCGACAGCGCCATCGCCGACCTCCTAGTTCTCGCCAAGGGTAGCGGCAGCGACCCGGTAGTCCGGTCGCGGACGGTGGCCGAACGCCAGCCGGAGCGCCCGGGCCGCCCCGTCCAGCGCCGCGTCGGCCAGGCCGGTCACCCCGGTGAACTGGACGAAGCCGTGCGAGACCCCCAGATAGCGGACGGCGGCCACCTCCACCCCGGCCGCCTGCGCCTGCGCGGCGTAGTGCTCGGCCTCGTCCCGCAGCACGTCGCATTCGGCGGTGACCAGGTGGATCGGCGCCAGCGGTGCCTGCGGGACGGGCAGCAGCCGGTCGAACCCGGGAGCGCCGAAGACCCCGTAGTGCCCGAAGAACCACTCCATCTCGGCCCGCTCCAGGCCGTAGCCGCT
>JAPUEM010000081.1 GCA_027492575.1 Propionicimonas sp. | reverse complement strand
GACCGGGCCGCCGGCCCCGTTCCGGCTGTCGACGGTGCAACTTGGCCCCGGTGTGGCCCTGCGAGGCTGGGGCATCGCTCTGATGCTCTTCGGCTTCGTGCCGATCCTGGTGACACTGCTGGCCACGATCGGCGCGACAGCAGAGGGAGGGCTGGCCACGGTCTTCGTTACCTACCTCATCATCATCGGGCTCTACGGCATCGTCGGCGCGCTCGGCGTCGTCCT
The DNA here is from genome assembly GCA_027492575.1 of Propionicimonas sp. Lineage (GTDB taxonomy): Bacteria > Actinomycetota > Actinomycetes > Propionibacteriales > Propionibacteriaceae > Propionicimonas. Next base: position 2,144 of record JAPUEM010000081.1, on the reverse strand, counting down.
CTACCGGGCCGGCGTGAAGAAGCGGGACCTCGCCCGCCAGATGGAACCCCCGAAGTAGCTCGTGCGTCAGGTCACATTGGGCCACTCGCTGGTGAGGTAGGCCTCTCCCGCGCGGTGCCGGAAGGTGTGGCGAGCGCCGCCTTGTTAAAGTTATCAAGGCCTCCCTGCCCCACGCGCGTGCTAGCTTCGCGGGACCGCCCTGCCCCTCACGCCTGGAGACGAGACATGCGCCGGAGCCTGCTTCTGCTGACCACCACCGTCCTGCTGACCGGACTCCTGGGATGCACGGGCGCCGACCAGCCCAGTGTCAGCCCCACTACGTCAGGGCCAACCTCGGCGCCCTCCCCCACGCCGACCCCGACGCCCACACCGACCTGGACGAACATCGACCCGCAGATCATCGTCGACTACATCCCGGATCAGCCGCTCGCGAGCGGCACCTTCGACATCCCCGAGGGACGCGGGATGCTGGACGTGCAGATCCTCGACCTGGTGCGGGAGGGGAAGGTCGTCCGGCTGCGCGCGCTGTTCACCCCGCATCTGACCGACGTCGGCGTCGGCGAAACGGCGATCCTCTCCAGCTTCATCGAAGACTCGAATCAGTACTGGCTTCCCCAGCTCATCGACGAGCAGAACCTCGTGGCGTACGGCCTTTCGCAGGGTGATCCGCCGAACCATTGGCTGCTCGCCGACTCCGGTATCGCGGCGACCAACGGCCAGCCGATCCTCGCCTGGGCGGGCATGGCGGCGCCGCCCGCCGACGTGACGCACGTGAACGTCCGCGTCAACACCTGGACGCCCGACTTCGAGAACCTGCCGATCACCGACGTGTCCCAGCCGGGAACGCCGCCCACCCCACCCGCCGCCGACCCGACGAACCAGCCGACGAGATCCCCGTCCGCGCCGCCGTCGGGCGAGGACGGCTCACTTGACATCGGGGTCGACGACCCGAGCCCCGATCAGGCGATCGCCCGGGCCACTTTCGCCTCCCCCGACGGCTCCGGCACGGTCGAAGCCGGAATTCTCTCCCTGACCCGCCGCGGCGACGTCCTGCTGCTTCGGGTCTTCGTCATCCCGCACCTGGACGACCGCCGCGACACCGTCTACTTCCAGGAGGCGATCGGCACTTCGTCCTTCTTCTGGGATCCCTGGATCTACGATCTGGCCGACTACCAGGGCTATTCGAAGCTCCGCATCGGTGAGCGCTGGGTGAGTGAGGGCAACGCCGAGGCGCCCAACCACGAGCCGATCTACGCCTGGGCGGCGTTCCCCGCGCCGCTCTCCGACGCCGATCGCGTCACCGTCCAGTTCACGTCCTGGATGCCGCAGTTCCGCAACGTCCCGATCACCGAGGACGTGCTGCCGGCAACACCGGTGAACCACGCCGACCACATGGACATCAACAACTTGCCCGAGATCACTCCAGACACCCTGAACCGCAGCACCTGGGAGTGGAACGCAAAGAGGTCGGTTACCTCGCTCGGCACCGCGACCGAGGAGGGCAGCGACAGCGTCATCCGGCTCAGTTCCGACGTGCTCTTCCGCTTCGACAGCGCCACGCTGCCCGCCGCGGCCGGAAAGCAGATCGCGCAACTCCTCGACGAGGTGCCGGACGGCGCCAAGCTCCGTATCGCGGGGCACACCGACTCGGTCGGCTCGACCGCCTACAACAAGAAGCTCTCCCAGGCGCGGGCCGAGGCTGTCGCCACCGTCGTGGCCCAGGTGCGTCCCGATCTGCGGCTGACGGTCAAGTGGTACGGCGAGAGTGACCCGATCGCGTCCAACTCCGACCCCGAGGGCCGCGCGAAGAACCGCCGCGTCGAACTGCGCTACAAGGCCGGCTGACACCAGCCGCTCCCCCATTGCGCCGAGGGCCAGCCTTAGGCACCGAGGGCCAGCACTGAAGGCTGGCTCTCGGGCGGTAAGGCTGGCCCTCGATGGTGGGGTCAGGCGGGGACGACCTCAAGGCCGGAGTTGTCGGTGTTGACGTCGAACTGGACGGTGTCGCCGTCGGTCACCTCGCCGGACAGGACGCGCTTGGCCAGGCCGTCCTCGATGGTGGTCTGCACCAGCCGCTTCAGCGGACGGGCGCCGTAGACCGGGTCGAAGCCGGTCAGCGCCAGCCAGTCCTTGCCGGCCTGGGT
>JAPUEM010000080.1 GCA_027492575.1 Propionicimonas sp. | reverse complement strand
TCTACGACACGGTCAAGGGCGGCGACTACCGCTCCCGGGAGACCAACGTCTACCGCCTGGCCGAGGTCAGCGCGAACATCATCGACCAGTGCGTCGCCCAGGGCGTCCCGTTCGCCCGCGAGTACGGCGGCCTGCTCGACACCCGCTCCTTCGGCGGCGTCCAGGTGCAGCGCACCTTCTACGCTCGCGGCCAGACCGGCCAGCAGCTGCTGATCGGCGCCTACCAGGCGCTGGAGCGGCAGGTGGCCGCCGGCACGGTGAAGATGCACACCCGCCACGAGATGCTCGAACTGATCCTGGTGGACGGCAAGGCCCGCGGCATCATCACCCGGAACATGGTGACCGGCGAGGTCGACACCTGGTTCGCCGACGCGGTGGTGCTGGCCACCGGCGGCTACGGCAACGTCTTCTTCCTCTCCACCAACGCGATGGGCTGCAACGTGACCGCCGACTGGCGGGCGCACCGCAAGGGCGCCTACTTCGGCAACCCCTGCTACACGCAGATCCACCCGACCTGCATCCCGGTGCACGGCGACACCCAATCCAAGCTGACGCTGATGTCGGAATCACTGCGCAACGACGGCCGGATCTGGGTGCCGAAGCGGGCCGAGGATTGCGACAAGGATCCGCGGCAGATCCCGGAGGAGGATCGCGACTACTACCTGGAGCGGATCTACCCGGCCTTCGGCAACCTGGTGCCCCGCGACATCGCCTCGCGGCAGGCGAAGTACCGGTGCGACGAGGGACGCGGCGTCGGACCGGCCGTCAGCGAGTTCGACTCCGAGGGCAACGAGGTCAAGGTGCGCCGCGGCGTCTACCTCGACTTCGCCGACGCGATCTCCCGGCTCGGCAAGGACGGGGTGGCTGCCCGCTACGGCAACCTCTTCGACATGTATGCCCAGATCACCGGCGAGAACCCGTACGAGACCCCGATGCGGATCTACCCGGCCGTCCACTACACGATGGGCGGGCTGTGGGTCGACTACGACCTGTCGAGCAACATCCCGGGCCTGTACGTGACCGGCGAGGCGAACTTCTCCGATCACGGCGCGAACCGGCTGGGCGCCTCGGCGCTGATGCAGGGCCTGGCGGACGGCTATTTCGTGCTGCCGAACACCATCAACGACTACCTGGCGGCGGCCCCGTTCGAGAAGATCGACGAGAGCCACCCGGCGGCGGTCGAGGCGCTGGAGTCGGTCCAGGGACGCATCGACAAGCTGTTGAGCGTCAAGGGCAATCGGACGGTGGACTCCTTCCACAAGGAACTCGGCCACATCATGTGGGAGTACTGCGGGATGGAGCGCACCGAGGAAGGCCTGATCAAGGCGATCGGGCTGATCCGGGAGTTGCGTGACGAATTCTGGCGCGACGTCAAGGTGACCGGCGTGAACGAGGATCTCAACCAGACCCTCGAGCGGGCCGGCCGGGTCGCCGACTTCTTCGAGCTGGGTGAGCTGATGTGCATCGACGCGCTGCACCGACGCGAATCCTGCGGCGGCCACTTCCGCGCCGAGAGCCAGACCCCGGACGGCGAGGCGCTGCGCGACGACGAGAACTTCCTCTACGTCGCGGCCTGGGAGTATGCCGGCGAGAAACCGGTGCTGCACAAGGAGCCCTTGGAGTATGAGTACATCGAGCTGAAGCAACGGAGTTACAAGTGAACATCACCCTGCGCGTATGGCGGCAAGCCAACTCCGAGGCTGAGGGCCGCATGGTCACCTACCAGGTCGCGGACGTGTCCCCGGACATGTCCTTCCTGGAGATGCTCGACCTGCTCAACGAGGATCTCACCGTCAAGGGCGAGGAGCCGGTGGCCTTCGACCACGACTGCCGCGAGGGCATCTGCGGCATGTGCGGCGTGGTGATCAACGGCTCGGCCCACGGCCGCGGCGACTCGCCGGTGCCGACCACCACCTGCCAGTTGCACATGCGCTCCTTCGCCGACGGCGCCACCATCGACGTGGAGCCGTGGCGGGCCGGGCCGTTCCCCGTCCTGAAGGATCTGGTGGTGGATCGGACGGCCTTCGACCGGATCATCCAGGCCGGTGGCTTCATCTCGGTGAACACCGGTTCGGCCCCGGACGCCCACGCGGCGCCGGTGTCGAAGCTGAAGGCCGACCGCGGCTTCGACGCGGCGACCTGCATCGGCTGCGGGGCCTGCGTGGCGGCCTGCCCGAACTCCTCGGCGATGCTCTTCACCGCCGCGAAGATCACCCACCTGGCGATGCTGCCGCAGGGCCAGCCCGAGCGGTACACCCGGGTGAAGTCGATGGTCGCCCAGCACGACGCCGAAGGCTTCGGCAACTGCACGAACATCGGCGAATGCGCGGCGGTCTGCCCCAAGGGGATCCCGCTGGACACGATCAGCCAGCTCAACCGCGACCTGATCGCCTCCCTGTTCAAGAAGGACGGCAAGTAGTCCATCCAGTGCGCGGCCCCGGCTCCGGCCGGGGCCGCGTCCGCGTCCAACACCATCCTTTCCCCGCCGTGACGGACACGATTTCTTGGGGATGCGGGCGGTGTGGCAGACTTGGAAGTCGCGGTCTGCTCCTGCCACAGGGGGAAGGCGGGCCGCTCTCCCTGACCAAGCATGAACGAAGTGACCTGTGGCACTGGCGAGGAAACCTGATGAATCCGTTGGTTGCCGAGATCGCGCAGGGTTCGCTGCGCGACGACATCCCCGACTTCCGTCCCGGCGACTCCGTGCGTGTGCACGTGCGAGTCATCGAGGGCACCCGCTCCCGGATCCAGGTCTTCGCCGGCGCCGTGATCTCCCGCACCGGTGCCGGTGTGGCGGAGGCTTTCACCGTCCGCAAGGTCTCCTTCGGCACCGGGGTCGAGCGGACCTTCCCGCTGCACAGCCCGATCATCGAGAAGATCGAGGTCGAGCGCCACGGCGACGTCCGCCGCGCGAAGCTGTACTACCTGCGCGGCCTGCGCGGCAAGGCAGCCAAGATCAAGGAAAAGCGGGACCGCTGACAGCCTTCGGCTACTGTCGCGCCGAGGGGGTGGCCTGGTGACCAGCGACGCTGATCCGCGGCCGCCGCGCGGCTTCTCGGCCACGCTCGGCGCGTGGCTGCGGGAACTCGCCATCGTGGTGGTGGGGGCGCTCATCGCCTCCACCCTGCTGCGGCTGTTCATCGCGCAGATGTTCGTCATCCCCAGTGGCTCGATGGAGCACACCCTCGAGGTCGGCGACCGGGTCGCGGTACAGAAGGTCGCCGGGTTCCAGCGCGGCGACGTGGTGGTCTTCCGCGACACCCTCGACTGGCTGCAATCCGACGACCAGGATCTGGGCTGGCTGCGGCAGACGCTGATCTTCGTCGGGCTCGCACCCGACGAGAGCACCAAGCACCTCATCAAACGGGTGATCGGCGTCGCCGGCGACCACGTCACCTGCTGCGACGCGCAGGCCCGGCTGACCGTGAACGGGGTCGCGCTGAACGAGACCGCGTACCTCTACACCGATAGTGGCAACGGTCAGCAGGTCGACCCCTCGACCATGCAATTCGACATCGTCGTGCCGGCCGGGACGATCTTCGTGATGGGCGACCACCGCAACGCCTCCCGGGATTCGCGCTGCTACCTCTTCGACGAGACCGACGGCCCACCGGGTTCGATGGCCTTCATCCCGGTGGAGAACGTCGTCGGCTCGGCCATCGCCATCGTCTTCCCCTTCGACCGGATGCGGGCGTTGAGCCGTCCGGATACCTTCGGCGGTGTGCCCGCCGGTGGCACCCCGCCGGACGAGCCGGTGATCAACGGCCCGCCCATCGACTGCTGACCCCATGGCTGTGGTGCGCCGGGATGCCGGCCTCTACGGATACGAACGCTCGCTGCGGCGCGCCGGCTTCGACCTGATCGCAGGCGCGGACGAGGCAGGGCGGGGAGCCTGCGCCGGCCCGCTGGTGGCGGCGGCGGTGATCCTGCGCCCCTCCACCCGGATCGAGGGGCTGGGCGATTCCAAGACGCTGACCGCCCGGCAACGCGACCGGATCTACGACCAGGTGGTCGCCCGCGCGCTGGCCTGGGCCGTCGTCGGCCTCGAACCGGGGGAATGCGACGCCCTCGGCATGCACGTCGCCAATCTGGCCGCCCTCCGGCGGGCCGTCCTGCGGCTGGACGCGGCACCCGATTTCGTGCTCACCGACGGCTTCGCGGTGGACGGCCTGGGAGCGCCCAACCTCGGGGTGTGGAAAGGCGACCGGGTGGCCGCCTGCGTGGCTGCCGCGTCCGTCATCGCGAAGGTGACCCGGGATCGGATCATGACCGGTTACCACCAGACCTATCCGGCCTACGCATTCGACATCCACAAGGGGTATTGCACCGGACTGCACCAGCAGCGCCTGGACGACCACGGGCCCAGCCCGATCCACCGCTGGTGCTTCGAGAACGTCCGGCGGAGCGCTGGTACAGTGAACCTGCCATGAGCGCCGAGGATCTTGAACAGTACGAATCCGACCTGGAACTCCAGCTCTACCGGGAGTACAAGGACGTGGTCGGCATCTTCACCTACGCGGTGGAGACCGAACGCCGGTTCTACCTGTGCAATGCCGTCGACCTGAAGGTGCGCACCGAGGGCGGTGACGTCTACTACGAGGTCTCGATGGGCGACGCCTGGGTCTGGGACATGTACCGTCCCGCCCGGTTCGTGAAGAGCGCCAAGGTGCTCACCTTCCGCGACGTCTCCATCGAGGAGATCGCCCACTCCGACCTGAAGGTCCCCGAGAACCTCTGAACCCCGGGACGATCCTGAGCTTGTCGAGGGTCGAAGGGTTCCCTGTGGATAACGGAGTTCGCCCAGAACCCGGTTTTCCACAGCCGAACAAAGTCGTTGGCACATTTTGCCCGCGGCTGCCCAGAATCCCCGCCGGAGGTGCGAGGTGGGCAATCGGGAGACCTGGCGTGCTGGTGAGGAACTGGCCGCGCGCTATCTGACCGGCCTGGGCTGGCGGGTGCTGGAACGGAACTGGCGCTGCCCGTCCGGGGAACTGGACATCGTCGCGGTCGATCCGGGGCCGCCGGCGACCGTGGTCTTCTGCGAGGTGAAGTGCCGGCGCGGGCTCGGGTTCGGCCCGCCACTGGAGGCGATCACGGTGGCCAAGCAGCGCAAGCTGCGGGAACTCGCCGTCCTGTGGCTGCGGGCGCAGCCGTTCGCGGTGCCCCGGTTCCGGATCGACGGGCTGGGCGTGCTGCTGCCGAACCTTGGGCCGCACCGGATCGACCACATCCGCGGGATCGGCTCGTGAAGGCCGCCCGCGCCTGGTCGGTGGCGTTGATCGGCATGGAGGGCGCCATGGTCGAGGTGGAGGCGGCGATCGGCAGCGGACTGCCCAAGATCATCCTGGTCGGGCTGCCCGACACCTCGCTGTACGAGGCCAGGGATCGGTGCAAGGCGGCGATGGCCAGCGCCGGCTTCGGCTGGCCGGCCGATCCGGTCACCATCAACCTCTCGCCCGCCACCTTGCCGAAGGCGGGTTCCCACTACGACCTGAGCATCGTAGCCGCGGTCGGCGCGGCCGGCGGCGCCTGCAAGGCCTCCGCGCTGGACGGCCGTGCCCTGTTCGGGGAGGTCGGCCTGGACGGACGGGTGCGGGCGGTCCGTGGCCTGCTGCCGGCGGTGCTCGCCGCGGTCGGGCACGACTTTCCGAAGGTGATCGTCCCCGCCTCGCAGATGCGGGAGGCCGCCCTGGTCGAGGGGGCGGAGGTCACCGGCGTCTGCGACCTGGCCGAGTTGTTCGACGTCCTGCGCGGTGGCCCGGGCAGCCTGGCGCCACCGGAGGACGCGGCGGACGCCGAACCGGTCGCACCGAAGGACCTGCGCGATGTCGCGGGCCAGATGGAGGCGAAGTGGGCGTTGGAAGTGGCGGCCGCCGGCAGGCATCACCTCTACCTGCACGGCCCGCCCGGGGTGGGCAAGACGTTGCTGGCCGAGCGGCTGCCGAGCATCCTGCCCGATCTGGAGTTGAGCGAATCCCTGGAGGTGTCGGCGGTGCACTCGCTGGCCGGGGTTCCGCTGGACGGGCTGGTGCGGCGTCCGCCCTATGCCGATCCGCACCACTCGGCGTCCATGGCCAGCCTGGTCGGTGGCGGCGCGCGGATCGCGGTGCCGGGGGCGGTCTCGCGGGCCCATCGCGGCATCCTGTTCCTGGATGAGGCCCCGGAGTTCAAGCAGCAGGCGATGGACGCGCTGCGGGTGCCGCTGGAGTCGGGCCGGATCGTGCTCGGCCGCGCGCTGGCCACCGCGGTCTACCCGGCGAGCTTCCAGCTCGTGCTGGCGGCGAACCCGTGCCCGTGTGGTCAGTTCGGGACGCCCGGGGCCGAATGCCGCTGCCCACCGAACGAGGTGCGCAAGTACGCGCGCAGGGTTTCGGGCCCGGTGCTCGACCGGATCGACATCAACCAGCACCTGATGCCGCTGCGTCGCGCCTTCCTGGCCGCGGCGTTGCAGGCGGCCGAACCGAGCCGGTCGGTGGCCGATCGAGTGCGGCTGGCGCGAGAGCGGCAGGCCCGGCGCCTGCAACCGCTGGGCTGGCGCACCAACGGCGAAGTGCCCGGTCCGGTGCTGCGGCGGTTGCTGCCGCTGCCGGACGGGGTGGAGTTGCTGGACGACGCGGTCAGCCGCGGTCTGCTCTCGGCGCGCGGGGTCGACAAGGTGCTGCGCCTTGCCTGGACGGTCGCCGATCTGGCCGGGGCGGACCGCCCGGGCATGGGACATCTGCGCACCGCGCTGGCGATGCGACGCGGGGAAGGGAAACCGACATGAGTGAACGAGCCGCCAGGCTGGCGCTGAGCTGCGTGGTGGAACCGGCTACCTGGAAGGTCACCGAGCAGGTGGCCCAGCGGGGCGCCGAGCAGGTCTGGGACGAACTGTGCCGTGGGTCGGGGAGCGAACCGCTGGTGCAGCGGGCCCTGCAATTCCGGATCGAACCGGTGCTCGCCCAGGCCGAGGACGCCGGGATGAGGTTCCTGATCCCGGGAGACCCGGAATGGCCGGTTCCGCTGGCCGATCTGGAAGGGTGCGAGACGGTCAACGACCTGTCGGGTTCACCGCTGGGGCTGTGGGTTCGCGGCAGTGGCGATCTGGCGGCGCTGGCCCGCCGCTCGGTGGCGATCGTCGGTTCCCGGGCCTGCACCTCCTACGGCGAGACGATAGCCACCGAGCTCGCTGCCGATCTGGGCCGCTCCGGCGTGGCCACGGTCTCCGGCGGTGCGTACGGCATCGATGCGGCCGCCCACCGCGGCTGTCTGGCGAGCCGTTCGCCGACCGTGGCGGTGCTGGCCTGCGGGCTCGATCACCACTACCCGCCGGCGCATCGTCCGCTCTTCGAGCGGATCGCGGAGGACGGCGTACTGGTCTCCGAATTCCCGCCCGGCGCGCATCCGACCCGGGTCCGGTTCCTCGGCAGGAACCGGCTGATCGCCGCCCTCAGCCAGATCACGGTCATCGTGGAGGCGGCCGCCCGGTCGGGCGCGCGCAACACCGTCACCTGGGCGAACTGCCTCAACCGGGTGGTGGCGGCCGTGCCCGGATCGGTCTACAGCGCGCAGTCCTACACCCCGCACCGGCTGGTCCGGGAGGCGGAGGCCGTGCTGGTCTCCAGTGCTGCCGAGGTGATGGAGCTGCTCGCCCCGCTCGGACGGACGGCGCCGCGGGCCAGGTCGGAGCGGCGGGTCACCGACGGGCTCAGCCCCGAGCAGCTGGCGGTCTTCGAGGCGGTGCCGGCCCGCGGTGGGTTGTCGGTGGGGGAGCTGTCGCTCCGTTCGGGGGTGCCCATGGCCCAGTGCCTCGGCGTGCTCGACGAACTCGCCGAGCGGGGCCTGCTGGAACAGGACGACCGCTGGGAATGGCGGCTGCCGCGCCGGAAGCGCGCACAGGTTCCGCTCTTCTGATCCCGTCGGGTTGGGGACGGGTCAGCGGGGGAAGGGTACCCAGGTGTAGCCGTCGTGGCCGCCGAGCAGAATGCCGGCCTCGTCGGCGTAGCGGATGGCCGGCAGTTCGGCATCCGTCACCAGCACCTCGCCGGTGCGGGCGTCCAGCACCCCGTCGTGCCCGGGATCGCGGTACAGGTAGGCCCATTCGTCCAGGATCGTCACCGCCTGCGCCGGGTCGGCCGACTGCCACAGCTCTTCGCCGGTCGCGAGGTCGTAGCCGGTGACGCCCGCGTCCAGACAGACCAGGGTGGTCGCGCCGGCGGCGCAGGGCGGTTCCGATTCGCCCAGCTCGCCGGTGCGGGCCAGCTCGACGCCGGTCGCCGGATCGAGCCAGACCGCGGTGCGGCCGTCCGTGCCGTCCTGGACGATCACGGCGGCCGGGGTCTGTGCGAGCAGCCGGCCGAGCGGTGCAGTGGCCTCCCAGCGGCGAACGCCGTCCGTCCGGGACCAGCCGGCGCCGCGGGTGATCACCAGGTCGGCGGTGGCGGCCACCGCCTCATCGTCCACCTGCCAGCGGAGGGCACCGGTGGCCGCGTCGAGCACGGCCGTCTGCCGGCCCGACTCCGGGTTGTCGTCCAGCACGATGGTGGCGGCGTCCGCTGCCAGAACCCGCGGTGGGAGGTCGATGGCCCAGTCGCCGTCAGGGTCGCTGACCAGATGCTCGCCGATCGTGGCGCCTGTGCCGGCGTCCAGCAGCAGCAGGTCGAGGGCGGGTCGTCCCTCGGCGTCCACCGTGCGCAGCGCGACGACGGTCTTCCGGTCGGCGGTCAGACCGAGGGTCGGCTGGGCGTCCCAGGTCTTACCCAAGGTGAACGAGGCCTGCCAGCTGGTGCTGCCGGTGGCCAGGTCGAGGGCGAGGATCGTCCCTGGATCGGTCGCGACGAAAGCGCGCCCGTCGGCGATCGCCCAATGCGATACCGATCCGAGTTGCAGCGCAGTGCCGCCGGTGAGGTCGGCGGCAAGCGGGGGCGCGGCCGGCGCTTCCGTGGTGGGTGCGGTCGTCTGGCTGACGGTGGGGGAGCCGGACGGGGTCGCAGCCGGTCCCGGCGTTCCGGCGCATCCCGCCAGCAGCACCGCCATCGCAGCCATCCCTGCCGGGCCGAGCTTGGCGCTTCGCATGCCTCCACGGTAGTCGCCGGTCGCGGCCGAGGTTGCGCCCGGCGTCCGATTGCGTAGAATCGCGGGGTCTCCAGAGCCTGCCCTGCGCGCAGGCCGCCCGTCGGGTGCTCCCGCCGGGCCGGGCCGATCGGCCCATCCCATTCACGCCTTGCGGCGTCGTCTCCTGGAGGTTTCCCCATGTCCGATCCGGTGTTACTGGCCGAACGCGGCCACCTGGCCGCCGCCCGGGCCGCGCTGGCGGCGATGCGGGCCCGCTCGGCCGACTGGACGAAGGCGATCGGCGGCGACCACGTCTCCACCCAGCACCTGCGCCAGCAGCTGTACCGCCGGCGGGAGTCGCTGGCCGAGGATCCGGGCGTCCCGCTCTTCTTCGGGCGCATCGACTACGCGGCCGCTCTCGGTGCCGAACTGGACGAGACCTGCTACATCGGCCGCCGCCACATTGAGGAATCCATCGGCGGCGACCCGCTGGTGATGGACTGGCGGGCGCCGATGGCGCTGCCCTTCTATCGCGCCCGCCCCGGTGAACCGATGGGCGTCGAGCTGCGCCGCCGGTTCGGCTTCCAGCACGGCGAGATCACCGCCTACGAGGACGAGCGCCTGGCCGACGGCCACGCTGCCGGGCCGAGTGCCCTGCTGGAGGCCGAGATCGAGCGGCCCCGCTCCGGCCCGATGCGCGACATCGTCGCCACCATCCAGCCCGATCAGGATGTGCTGGTGCGCGCCGATCTGGACGAGTCGCTGGCCATCCAGGGCGCACCCGGCACCGGGAAGACGGCCGTCGGCCTGCACCGCGCCGCCTACCTGTTGTACGCCTTCCGCACCCGGCTTTCTCGTTCGGGTGTGCTGGTGCTGGGCCCGAACGACTCCTTCCTGGGCTACATCGGCGACGTGCTGCCGGCGCTGGGTGAGATCGACGCCACCCAGGAGACGATCGAGTCGCTGGTCTGCGGTGGCGCCGGGCTGACCGTGACCGGGGCGGACGAGCCGGCGGCGGCGGTGCTCAAGGGCGACGCTCGGCTGGCCGAGGTGCTGTATCGGGCTGTGTGGAGCAACGTCCGGGCTCCGGAGCACGGTATCGAGGTCGCCGTCGGGCATCGGCTGGTGCGGCTCCCGGCGTCCACCATCGCCGGGGTGCTGGATGACCTGACCCGCCGCGGTGCCCGCTACGAGGCCGGCCGGGCCATGCTGCCCCAGCGGCTCGCCCACCACGTCCTGCTGCGCCTGGAGGCCGCCGGTGACACCACCGACGACCGGGTGCAGGCCGCGGTCGCCCGCTCCACCGCGGTGCGGACCGCCTGCAAGCAGCTGTGGCCGCCGCTGACCGCCGCCGCGGTCGTCCACGCCCTGCTGAGCGACCGCGCGCTGCTGGCGCGGGCCGCCGACGGGCTCCTCGCCGAGGATGAGCAGTCCCTGCTGATCGGTCCGCGTCCGCCGCGGTCGGCGCGCTCGCGGCGATGGTCGCTGGCCGACGTCGTGCTGGTGGACGAGGCCGGCGACCTGCTGAACCGGCAGCCCAGCCTGGGCCATGTGATCGTGGACGAGGCGCAGGACCTGTCGGCCATGATGCTGCGCGCCGCCGGACGCCGGGCCAGCACGGGTTCGGTCACCCTGCTCGGCGACCTCGCCCAGGCGACCACCGCCTGGGGAATCCACGACTGGGCGTCCGCCCTCGAACACGTCGGCCACCCGGAAGCGGCGGTGACCGAACTGGTCGAGGGATTCCGGGTTCCCGGCGCCGTGATCGACTACGCCGCCCGGCTGCTGCCGTACATCGCCGCCGATCTCACCGCGCCACGGTCGATCCGCCACTCCCGCGGTGAGCTGACCATCACCCGGGCCGAACCGCTGGCGGCGGTCGCCGAGACCGTGCTCGCCCTGGGTTCCAGGGAGGGGACGCTCGGGGTGATCGTCCCCTCGTCCTGGGTCGCGGACGTCGACCGGGCGCTCGCCGGTGTCGGCCACGGCGTGCTCGGCGCCGCCCGTGACCCCGAGGCGGTGATCCGGGTCGAGGTCGTGGACGCCCGGCTGGCCAAGGGGCTGGAGTTCGACCACGTCCTGCTGCTCGAACCGGCACGCCTGGTCGCCGACGAGCCGGAGCATCTGATCGGGCTGCGTCGCCTCTACGTCTGTCTGACCCGCGCGGTGACCAGCCTCACCGTGCTGCACGCCGAACCGTTGCCGGCCGAACTGGGGTAGTCAGGCGATAGAGCCGGCGGCGGCGGGCGGTGCGGCGTCCGTCCGTGTCCGGCGGCGGGTGCGCGTCCACAGATCCAGCTGACGGGCGAGCGAAGAGATGCCGATGTTGATCGCGACGAAGATCACCGCCACGATCAGGTAGGTCTGGATCAGGTGGCCGGTGCTGGCCACCAGCACCCGCGCTGAATGCTGCAACTCGGAGTAGCTGACCACGTAACCAAGCGTGGTGTCCTTGAGCAGGATCACCACCTGCGCGACCAGCGAGGGCACCACCATCCGCAGCGCCTGCGGGAACTCGATCAGCCGGAAGATCTGCGCCGGGGTCAGCCCGATGGCGGCGCCGGCCTCGGCCTGGCCACCCGGCAGGGCCAGCACCCCGGCCCGGAAGACCTCCGCGACGGTCGCGGCGGAGCACAGCCCGATCGGGATCACCAGCTTCCAGAACAGGTCCGGGTTGAGCCCGTACTGGGGCAGTGCGACGAAGAAGATGTAGATCAGCAGCAGCAGCGGGATGGCGCGGAAGAACTCGATGAGCGCGGTCGCCGTCCAGCGCAGCGGCTTGGCGTCGCTCAACCGGCCCACCGCCAGCGCCAGCCCCAGCGGCAGTGCGATCGCCGCGGCGCCCGCGGCGGCCAGGGCGGTGCGGCCGAGCGCCAGCAGCAGGTAGCGCTGGGTCTTCCACTGGGTGAACTCGGCCCACTTGGACGGATCCAGCTGGCCGTTGATCGCGAACTGCCGGACGGCGAGCGCCGCGGCCGCGATGATCGCCAGCACGCTGAGCGTGGTCACGATGACGATCAGCCGCCGACCGCGGGGCCCGGGGGCATCGAAGATGGCGGAGGCGGCGCTCATCGCAGCACCCGGACTCGCCGCTCGAGGTGACCGCCGATGGTCGCGATGCCCAGCGAGATCACCGAGTAGATGACCGCCGCGACCCCGAAGGTCACCAGCCCCAGCGACTCACGGTTGTTGATCCAGCTGACGGTCTGGGTGAGATCGACCACACCGACCACCCCGGCCAGCGAGGAGGAGAGGAAGATGGCGATCAGGATGGAGACGAAGGGCTGCACCATCGACCGGAAGGCCTGCGGGAAGACCACATACCGCAGCACCCCGGTGAAGGTGAACCCCACCGAGCGGGCGGCCTCGATCTGCCCGGCCCCGACGCTGTTGATGCCGGTGCGCAGCGCCTCGCAGATGAACGCCCCGCCGACCAGCGACATGGAGGCGATCACCGCCGTCTCGTAGCTGAGCAGGATCTCGATCTCCGGCAGGGCGTAGACCACGACGATGATCAGGCTCATCAGCGGGATGTTGCGGAAGATCTCGACATAGATCAGCCCCACCGCGCGCAGTGGCGCGATGGGGCTGATCCGGAAGGTGGCGACCACGGTGCCCAGCACCATGGCGAGGACGAAGCTGGCCGCGGTCAGGTAGAGGGTGATCCCCAGCCCGGCCGCGAAGTGGCCGGCGTAGTCGTTCCACAGCACCGCCATGGTCGCCTGCCTTCCTGAGTGTCAGACCGTGTCAGGCGTTCCCGGCCGAGTTGATCGCCGGCGGGGTGGGAACGATATCGGTACCGGTCTTGGCGCCGACGGTCGCCTTCCACAGTTCGAGCCAGGTGCCGTCGTCGATCACGGTCTGCAACCAGGCGTCGATGAACTCCTTGGCGTCGCCGTCGGAGTTCACGCCGATGCCGTAGGCGTCGACCGGGCCGAAGGGCTCGCCGACGATCTTGACGTCGTCATTGGCCACCAGCGCGTTCAGCAGGAGCGCCTGGTCGATGACATAGGCGTCCGCCCGTCCCTGCTGAACCGCGGTGAGCGCCTGGGTGTGGTCGGGCAGCTCGAGGATCTTCGCCTCGGGGGCTTCGGATTCGAGCACGGTGACGCCGGTGGACGAGGCCTGGGTCGCCACCGTCTTGCCGGCCAGGTCGGCCACCGAGTTGATCGTGGTGTTGTCCTTCTTCACCAGGATCGCGGCCTGCGACTGGTAGTACGGGCCGGCGAAGTTGATCCGCTCGAGGCGCTTCGGGGTGATCGAGTAGGTCGCGAAGACGACGTCCACCTGGTTGTTGACCAGCAGGTCCTCGCGGGTGTCGACGGTCACCTGGGTGAGTTCGGTCTTGGCGTCGCCCAGGATGTAGCGCGAGAGCAGCTGGGAGAGGCCGGCGTCGAAGCCGACGGCCAGCCCGGTGGTCGGGTCGAGCAGCGAGAACAGATTGGAGGTCTCGGTGCCGCCGACCTTGAGGACGCCGGCAGCCTTCACCGCCTTGGCCCACTCGTTGCCGTCGATGGTCGCGGCATCGGCGACGGAGCCGCCGTTGATGATCGCGTCGTAGTCGGCGTTGCCGCTGTCGAAGGTGCCGGCGGGGGCTTCACCGCCGCCGGTCGGGGCGGGGCTGCCGGAGCTGGCCGGTGCGCCGGAGCAGCCGGCGACCAGCGCGAGCGCGGCGGCGGCCAGGGCGAGCTTCCGGATTGTGGGGACGAGCATCTTTCTCCTTGGGGTTGATAGGGGACGGCGGAGTCCGTCCCTGAATGGGGGATGGGTGGTGCCCGGTCGCGTCGACCGCGATTCAGCGGATTCCCGGGTGGGCTACGACGCACATCCCGAAGGCGGGACGAGGGCGATCGGTCAGGCGCGACAACAGCCGCGCAACGGCAGCATGCAGCAGCTGGACCAGGCGGCGAATGCCGTTGCCCTCGTCACAGCGAACCTCCTCTGCAGCGCCGGCGGGGGATCCCACCAGCTCGGCTGACCGGTAGTCGCGATGCTAGCACGCTCGCCTTGAGCGTCCTGCGGGGTCCACCGGGAGCCTGCCGAGGCCGGCGGCCCCGAGGTCGCCGCAGCTCGCCGGCGGGCGTGGCGCCTACACCATGCGGCGCTCCGCCACGTCCCTGGTATGACCGGCAAGATCCGTCCGGAAGCCCGCGCGGATGTGGTTACGGTCAAGCAATGCTCTACGGGATCGACTTCGGAACTACTCGCACGATCGTCGCCCAGGTGGATCGGGGAAACTACCCGGTCGTCACCTTCGGCGACACGCAGGGGGATCGCCGGGAGTACTTCCCCTCGGTCGCCGGCCTGGTCGGGGAGCGGCTGGTCCACGGTTTCGAGGCGGTGGCCGCGGTGCGGAACGGCGCACCGGTGCTGCGGTCGTTCAAGCGCCTGCTGGGCGAGCCGACCACCAACCCGCAGACCCAGATCGAGATCGGCGGACGGCGGCTGCCGCTGCTCGACCTGCTGGTCGGCCACCTGACCGCGCTGCGGCAGGCGCTGCCCGAAGGTGAGGCCCGCGCGGTCATCTCCGTCCCCGCCCATGCCCACGGCGCGCAGCGGTTCATGACCATGGAGGCCTTCCGGCGTGCCGGCATCGAGGTGCTCGGGCTGCTCAACGAGCCCTCGGCGGCCGGTTTCGAGTACACCCATCGCCAGCCGCGCAGCTTCTCCTCCCGGCGCACCCAGGTGGTCGTCTACGACCTCGGCGGCGGCACCTTCGACGCCTCCCTGGTCGAGGCGGACGGCACCAGCCACGAGGTGCTCGGATCGGTGGGCGTCAATCGCCTGGGCGGGGACGACTTCGACCTCGTCCTGGCCGAACTCGCGCTGCAGACGGCCGGACGCAAGGCCGGCTCGCTGGCGGCCGGTGAGCTGGACACCCTCGTCGACGACTGCCGTGACGCGAAGGAGCGGATCGCGCCGCAGACCCGGCGGGTGGTGATCGACATCGCCGGCGAGCCCGTCATCGTGGCGGTCGACGACTTCTACGCTGCGGCGACCCCGCTGGTGGAGCAGTCGGTCGACGCCATGGCGCCGCTGGTCGGCGGGCTCGGCGACGACTCGCTGCCCTCGGTGGCCGGCATCTACCTGGTCGGCGGCGGATCGGGGCTGCCGCTGGTGCCCCGCCTGCTGCGTCAGCGGTTCGGACGCCGCGTGCACCGCTCGCCGTACCCCGCCGCGTCCACCGCCATCGGCCTGGCGATCGCCGCCGACCCCGACTCGGGCTTCACCCTCGCCGACCGGCTCTGGCGCGGCTTCGGCGTCTTCCGGGAGCGGGAGTCGGGCCGGGCGATCGGCTTCGACCAGATCTTCTCCCGGGACGAGGCGCTGCCGGCGACCGGGGTGACCACGGTGATCCGCCGCTACCGGGCCGCCCACAACCTGGGCTGGTTCCGCTACGTCGAGTACAGCGGCGTCGACGCCGCCGGCGAGCCGCGCGGTGACCTCGTCCCGTTCGCCGAGGTGATGTTCGGCTTCGACCCGGCATTGCAGGGACGCGACTCGCTGGCCGGCGTCTCCATCGAACGGCGCCCTGAGGGTCCGCTGATCGAAGAGTGCTACACCATCGACCCCAGTGGGATCGTCGAAGTGCGCCTGACCGACTTGGATACCGGCTACAGCCGGAGCTACGGACTCTGACGAGGTCGCGTGTGGTGACGTCTGTTTGACACGGGCGTGGATCCTGCCGGAGACTGATCGGCTGGCCGCCGGCCGGCACATGATCGAAGGGAACTGACGTGGTGAGCACGCAGGGAGTGGAAAGGCACGAGCGACTGCTCGTCCTGCCGGCCTGCCATTCCCTCGCCTGGAAGTCGTCCTTCGACACCGACAAGCCGGGCAGCCGGATCAGCCATGGGTCGCTTCTGACCTAGCCACATCGAACGTGGAACCGACAGGAGCCGCCCACCGGTAGATCCGGGCTGGGCGGCTCCTGTCATTTCTGCAAGGTCCTACAACCACATGACTGCACCCGTAGCTCAGCGGACAGAGCGTCTCCCTCCGAAGGAGAAGGTCCCAGGTTCGATCCCTGGTCGGTGCGCGGCAAGAGCGAGACCCGGGAAGGAGGGTTGGAGATGAGCCAGGTAGTCATCCTGAACGCCGGCGGACAGCAGGTGCTCGGCAAGGTGACGCTGCGGCACGCCATCGGCATGCTGCACCGTCGGGTCGCGCGGGTGCACGAGGCGGTGCCGGGCGAGACCTTCGGCCCGTACCCGAGACCCCGGTCGGTGGAACTCGATCGCTGGATCTACACCAAGTGGGTCTACGAGGCGACCGGTCATCTGGTGTGCAGCCGGACGAACATCCTGCGCCGCGACCGCTACATCTGCGCCTACTGCGGACGGACGGGAACCACCTTCGACCACATCCTGCCCCGCTCCCGCGGCGGCCGGACGACCTGGCTGAACTGCGTCGCGGCCTGCCTGGAGTGCAACAGCCGCAAGGCCGACCGGACGCCCCAGGAGGCCGGCATGGTCTTGTCGATCCGTCCGTACGTCCCGACGATGGGGGAGTTGACGCCCACGCGGTACCGGTGAGCCGGAGTCGGTCCTCCCGGCTCCGGCTCACTCGGCTGCGGCTAGTATCGAGCGATGGAACAGGTGGTGGCGCGACGGGCCGTGCTGGTCGGAGCGTCCGTCCTGCTCGCGGGGTGCGCCGTGAAGCCGCCGCTCCCGTCGCCTGCCGGCAGCGCCTCACCCGCCCCGTCTCCCTCGGGGGCATCGGAACCCGCTGCGTCCCCGTCCCTGTCCGCGACCCCGACCACGCCGCCGCCGACGCCCACCGTCAGCGCGACGCCGAGCCCTGAGCCGTCCGCCACCAAGCCCGCGAAGCCCGCCAAGGACGCCAAGCCGGCCAAGGACACGCGCAAGGGGTCGGCGCTCGACCAGGCCTACACCGTCAACGGCATTCCCGTGGTGTCGAAGAAGCACCCGATCTCGAAGCGGTATCAGCGGCGCAACCCGTCCGCCCACGGTCTCGAGAAGGAGGTCGCCGCGGCGCTCAAGAAGATGACCGCCGCCGCGAAGGCCGACGGCGTCAAGGTGAAGGTGAACAGCGCGTACCGCTCCTACGCCGAGCAGGACAAGCTGCTCAAGAAGAAGATCGTCGAGTACGGCGACGAGAAACTCGCCCGCCGCTACAACGCCGAGCCCGGCAAGAGCGAGCACCAGACCGGCCTGGCGGTCGACCTCTGGGACGGCGTCACCTGGGGCCTGGCGGTGCGCCGAACCAAGACCGGCAAATGGCTGTGGAAGCACGCCCGCGAGTACGGCTTCATCCTGCGCTACCCGCCCGACAAGGAGAAGATCACCGGCTATGCATACGAACCCTGGCACTTCCGCTACATCGGCGTGAAGCACTCCAAGAAGTTCAAAGCCAACTCCAAACTGACCCTGGAGGAGTACCTAGGGCTGGCCTGAGATGACGCTACTCGTGTGGCGCCGCTTGCCGCTGGTTCGACGGTCTTTACAGATATAAGTGAAGCGCCATTCAGTTGTATCTGAAAATGCTCGTGTGCTTGGGAATGGAGGCTGCGATGACTGTTACTCACACCGCTACGAGTCGTGTGATGGCGTCTGCTCATGAGGCGCGTCTTGCCCGAGATGTCCTGGCGCAACTGGAAGGGCCGGCCGGGGCCTTGGCTGTCGAGCGGGACGGGCGAAACGCTGTCGCCGTTCCACCTGAGATCGGCAAGCTTCTCCAGCACGTCCTGGACGTCATGGCGCGAGGCGGCACCGTCACCATCGGTTCGGTGCCGGAGGTTCTGACGACCTCGGCCGCTGCAGGCATTCTGGGGATCTCGCGTCCCACGTTGATGAAGATGATCAACACGGGTCTGATCCCGTCGCACAAGGTCGGCACGCACCACCGGCTCAGGGCCGAGGATGTGTTCGCCGCCCTGCGGGCGCGTCGCTCTCGTGAGCGGGCCGCGTTCGCGGAACTGATGGAGCTTGAAGGCGACGAGGACTGACTCCTCGGAGTGTCAGCCCGGTTCGTTAGCCTGCGAGTGTGAAAGGCCCCGCGAACCAGATCGTCCTCGTAGACGCGAACGTCTGGTTCTCCCGCACGCTCCGGGACTGGATCGGCATGCTGTACTCCACTCCCGATTCCGCACCGTTCGAGGTGAGGTGGACGGAAGACGTCTTGGCCCAGGTCCTATATCACCTACGGCGGAGGCACCCAGATTGGCACGGCGGTCGGATCGCTGGCATCCGTGATCGGATCGCACGAACCTTCGAGGTCGGCCGGGTCGACGATTTCGAGGTCGGTGACGACTACAGGGGCAAGGATGCTCTGGACGCGCACGTCCACGCCGCAGCCGTTGCCTGCCGGGCGGACATTCTGCTGACCAACAACCCGGCAGACTTCGCCTGGGACGAGAACGAATCGCCCTACTAGGTGCTCACGGCCGATGAGTTCCTACTCCTCGTTGGCGACTCGGCACCCGAGCTTGTAGCCGAGGTGGCGGTGAGCATGTGCCGGTACTGGTTCAAGCGTTCGGGAGACGCCAACCTGCCCAAGAAGCTGAAGGACGCCGGATGTCGGCTGTTCGCTG
>JAPUEM010000079.1 GCA_027492575.1 Propionicimonas sp. | reverse complement strand
GCACCGGCGCGGACGACGGCGTCCTCCCGCAGCGGGACGGGACGTTCCCCGCGCAGCACCGGCCAGGAGGCCTCGGTGATCTCCAGGGTGTGATGCCCGTCGGAGGAGACCGCGAGCAGCCCGGCCGCCAGCAATTGCCGGACGACCGCCCGCCACTGCAGATCGGTCAGCTCGGTGCCGATGCCGAAGGTGCTCAGCTCGTCGTGCCGCCACTGCTCGACCCGGGGCGTGCGGCGTCCATGCAGGATGTCGATCAGCTGGCCGGCCCCGAACCGCTGGTTGCGCTCCCGCTTGAGCCGCACCATGGTCGACAGCAGCTTCTGGGCGGCGATCGTCCCGTCCCAGGGGACCGGCGGGTTCAGGCAGGTGTCGCAGTTGCCACACGGCTCGCCGGCCTCGCCGAAGTAGTCGAGCATCAGCTGGCGTCGGCAGCGCAGCGTCTCGCAGAGCCCGAGCATGGCGTCGAGGTGCTGGCCGAGCTGCCGTTTGTGGGCGGCGTTCCCCTCCGACCCCTCGATCAGCTGGCGCTGCTGCACCACGTCGGCCAGCCCGTAGGCCATCCAGGCGGTGGCGGGCAGCCCGTCGCGTCCGGCCCGTCCGGTCTCCTGGTAGTAGCCCTCGATGCTGCGCGGCAGGTCGAGGTGGGCGACGAACCGGACGTCCGGCTTGTCGATGCCCATGCCGAAGGCGATGGTCGCGACCATCACGATCCCGTCCTCGCGCAGGAACCGCGACTGGTTGCCCGACCGGACGGACGCCGGCAGCCCGGCGTGGTACGGCAGCGCCTCGATCCCCTCTTTGACCAGGGCTTCCGCCGTGCTCTCCACCGACTTGCGGGTGAGGCAGTAGACGATGCCGGCGTCCCCCTCGTGCTCGGCGCGGATCAGCGAGACCAACTGCTTCACCGGCTGCTGCTTGGGCTCGATCCGGTAGCGGATGTTCGGACGGTCGAAGCTGGCTACAAAGGTCCGTGCCCCTTCCAAGCCGAGCCGCTCGCCGATCTCGCGCCGGGTGGCGGGGGTCGCGGTCGCAGTGAGCGCCACCCGCGGCACGTCCGGCCAGCGCTCGCCGAGCACCGAAAGCTTCAGATATTCCGGACGGAAGTCGTGCCCCCACTGCGAGACGCAGTGCGCCTCGTCGATCGCGAAGACCGAGAGGGTCAGACGGTCGAGGAAGTCCTGCGTCCGCGGCAGATCGAGCCGCTCGGGGGCCAGATAGAGCAGATCCAGTTCGCCGGCGATCGCCAGCTGCTCGGTGACCCGCTGCTCGTCGAACCCCTGGCTGGAGTTGAGGAAGCCGGCCCGCACCCCGAGGTTCTCCAGCGCGGTCACCTGATCGTGCATCAGCGCGATGAGCGGCGAGATCACGATGCCCACCCCCGACCGCACCAGGGCCGGGATCTGGTAGCACAGCGACTTGCCGCCACCGGTGGGCATCAGGACGATCGCGTCGCCCCCGCCGACCACGTGGTCGATCACCTCGCCCTGGTCGCCCCGGAAGCCGTCGTACCCGAAGGTGGTACGCAGGACGTCGAGCGGGGTAGGCATGGAAGTCATCGTAGGCGGCCCCGCCGACACCCGCCGCCCGGACGGGATCGGGGACGGTTCCAGCTCCGTCCACCGGCGGGCTAGACGAAGCCGGAACCCCCAACTCCGCTCAGCGGACCTCCGGAACCGCGCCCGGACGATTCTGCTTCCAGATGGCGGATCCGAGCACAAAACCTGCCGCGCCGAGCGATCTGGAGGCAGGTCCGTTCCCGACTTCGACGGACGCCCAGCGGCGCGCCGCGGCCGCTGCTAGCGTGGCATTCGTCGTGTGGAGAACTCGGTGCGATTCCGAGGCTGACCCGCAACCGTGACTCCCCCAGGGGAGGAGCCGGACCGAATCACGACGGTTCATCAGATCACTCTGTCGCGGAATTGCAGAGGACGGTTCCTCCCCGGAACGCGTGCACCGCCGACGAGTCCAGGGGAGGCAAGAGAATGGTTCGAAAGAGATTCCGCGCTGCGCTGTGCGCGCTGGCGCTCGGGCTGATCGTGGGGGCGCCAACTCCAGCGCACGCCGCCACCGACGCCGGGAAATGTCTGGCGGAGGGCAACGTGCTGGTCGTCGTCCAGGCCGACACCGGCCCGGCGAAGACCGGCTGCGCCACGAAGTTCTCCACCGGCATGCAGGCGCTGACCAGCGCCGGGTTCAGCGTCGAAGATCTGAGCGGCTTCGTCTGCCGGATCGACGGCGCACCCGGCGAATGCAGCTACGACACCGTGTGGTGGTCGTACTGGACGCGCACCGCCGCCGGGGACAAGTGGGACGACTGGACGATGTCACCCCTGGGCGCCACCCAGAGCAAGCCGGTGGCGGGCTCCGTCGAAGGATGGCACCTGGTGCCCTTGCGCGGCGGCCTCGAGCCGCCCGCGATCGACCTGCCCGCTCCGCCCACGCAGCCCGGGCCCGAACCGGGGGACCCCGTCGTGACGATCCCGGACGCCGGCTTCCGCGGCTGCCTCGCCACCGCGCTCGGACAGGGGCCGTCCGCCCCGATCCGGGAGTCGCAGCTGGCCGGCCTCACCGAAGTCAGCTGCTTCTTCGCCGGCATCTCGTCGCTGGACGGCGCCGAGCACCTGACCGGTCTGGTCAGCCTTGACCTCACCTTCAACGCGGTCACCGACCTGACCCCGCTGGCCGGCCTCACCGAGCTGCGCGAACTGATCCTGGACGGAAACCAGGTCGCCGGCCTCACCCCGCTGGCCGGCCTCACCGGGCTGCGCACCCTCGACCTGGACGACAACCAGGTGAGCGACCTGACCCCGCTGGCGGGGCTGCGGAATCTGACCGATCTCTCCGTCAGCGAGCAGCGGGCCGGCGGCAAGCTGTCCCTCACCTCACTGGCGCCGCTGGCCGGGCTGCCCCTCACCCGCCTTGACGCGTCGTCCAACGCGGTGACCGATCTCACGGCGCTGAGCGGGATCGGCACGCTGAAGGAACTGCTGCTGTACTCCAATGGGCTGTCGAACCTGACCCCGCTCGGCGGCCTGACCGGGCTGGAGAAGCTGAATCTCCACAGCAACCAGCTGAACTCGATCTCGGCGCTGAGCGGGCTGACCTCGCTGCGCGAACTCAACCTCCGCACCAACCAGGTCGCCTCGGTGGCACCGCTGCGGAGCCTCACGGCGCTGCGCGTCCTCGACGTGGGAATCAACCCGGTGACCGACCACGCCGCCCTCGCCGGGCTTCCCGCGCTGACCGATCTCGGCATGGAGCGGACGGGCCTGGCCGACGTGGCCTTCCTGCGCGAGCTGCCCGCGCTGAGCTGGTTCATCGCCCACGGCAACCGGATCACCGACCTCTCCCCGATGGCCGGACGAACCTGGCGCGGCTGGGGCGCGCTGACCCAGACGCCAACCGCGACAGCCACGGTGAACCAGCCGCTGTCGCCCGGGCTGCGCGACCAGCTCGGCAATGTGATCGTCCCCTCGGTGCTCACCCTGCCCGACGGCGCGATCCCGCTGGGCGAGCAACTGCTGTTCACCGAGCCGGGCAGCTACGCGGTGCCGTACGCCGAGACAGCTTCAGGGTCGCGGGCGAAGTTCGGCGGCATCCTCACCGTCACGGTGACCGAGGCGGACGAACCCAGCCCGACGCCACCCACGACGCAGCCGACGGAGGACCCCACCGACCCGGGCCCTGACACCGACACCGACCCCGACGAACCGGACGACTCGGACGACTCGGACACCGCCCCGGAGCCAGGCGACCGGCTGCCGAAGACCGGAGCCGACGCGACCGGCTGGATCGCCGGGCTGGCCGCGGCGATGGTGCTGGGTGGAACCGCGCTGCTGGTGGCCCGCCGCAGAACCCGGTGACCCAGCGGCATCGGGGTGGCCGACCCTTCGACAGGCTCAGGGATCGTCCAGCAGGCTCGGGGATCATTCAGCAGGCTCGGGGATCGTCCAGCAGACTCAGGGATGATTCCGCAGGCTCAGGGATCGTTCGACAGGTTTCCGGGATCATTCAGCAGGCTCGGGGATCGTCCAGCAGACTCAGGGATGATTCCGCAGGCTCAGGGATCGTTCGACAGGTTTCCGGGATCGTTCGACCGGCCTCTGTTCCTCGGCCCGCTGCGCGGAGTTCGAGACTCCCTTGCCGCCGCTCAGGCGTCGTCCGGGTCGTCGAAGGCGTTGATCATGAACTGGGCGGCGTAGATCAGGTAGTCGCGCAGCTCGGCGTCGTCCGACTCGTCCAGCTCGAGGGAGTCGAGGGCGCCGAGCATGTGCCGCAGCCAGCGATCGCGCTGGGTGGGGGTGACCGCGTAGGGGGCGTGCCGGATGCGCAGCCGGGGGTGGCCGCGGGTCTCGGAGTAGGTGTGCGGCCCACCCCAGTACTGCTCCAGAAAGAGTTGCAGCCGCTCCGCCGCCGGGCCGAGATCCTCCTCCGGGTAGAGCACGCGGAGCGGCTCATCCTGCGCCACCCCGGCGTAGAACCGCTCCACCAGAACCCGGAAGGTCTCGGTTCCGCCCACCCGCTCGTACAAGCTCGTCACCGTTCCATGGTGACAGACGGCAAGCCTCTCGGACGCGCCAGCGGCCGAAGGAACAGACGCCTTGACGCGGGACGCGCCAGCGGCCCAAGGAACAGGGCCACCCTCTCCCGCAGAAACCGGGTGAATCGGGCCGGCTGCGGACGCATTGCACGCACCGGACCGGATTTGCCCGGTTTGTGCGAGTCGGGACAGGCGGGGACGATGTCAGGCCTCCCCACCTTCCCCCGCCGTTCGCCCTCCCGCAGAAACCGGGTGAATCAGCCGGGCTGCGGACGCATTGCACACACCCGACCGGATCTGCCCGGTTTGTGCGAGTGGGAAAGGGTCGGGACGACACCCCTGACGCTCCCACCTCCGACCCCACTTCCACCTCCACCTCCACTTCCGCACAAACCGGGCAAATCGGGCTCGGTGGGTGGCATATCCACTTGGCCGGCCTGGATTGCCCGGTTTCTGCGGGAAGAGAGGCCAGGTGTGAGGAAGGCGGAGTGGGGGAACCGGCGGAGGAGAGTCCACGATGCAAGACCGGTGCTCGGCGGATGGGCCACTGACCTGCCACGATGTCCGCATGAGTCCGAACCTGGTGCGCGCGAACGCTGTCGCCATGGTTCTGGGTTGTTGTTGTCGAATGTCGCGCTGACACTCCACCAACCCCTCCGCCGACGCCTGGGCACGATGCCCGCGGCCGGCCCCACGCAAGGACTCACTCATGACCAGCCTGATCGCGGCAGCCGTCGAATCCGCCACGCCGAGCCTCGACGCCACCCCGGTGACCACCCGGCGCCTCGTCCTGGTGCCGGTTCCCGAGGTCGGACGGCCGAGCGCCGCACCGCAGGCCCAGCCCACGCTGACCGCGCTCTCCCGGGTGCGCGGCGGCATGTACTCCTCGACGGTCGACCTGATCCGGTTCGCGGACGGCAGCACCGCGCACACCGACCTGATCCGGCTGAACCCCAACATCGACGCCTACTCGCTGGATTTCGCCGGCATCAGCCCCCGCCGGCTCGCCCACTACCGCGAAGAGCCGTGGCAGCAGGCGTCCCAGCACACCGCCGCCACCCGGCGTGAGATCACCGAGGTGCTGGCCAACAGCTACCCGGCGGTCTCCACCGCCGAGCTCACCCGGCGGCTGCGCGAGCGCGGCCACCAGGGCACCGCCGAGATCCGCCGGCACGAGGCCATCGCCGCCACCCAGGCCGCCATCTGGCACCTGACCGACGGCCTTGAACTCGACACCCAGCCGCTCGACCGTCCGCTGGCCGCCCGCGCCCGGATCGGCGACCACCCCAGCGCCCGCCCGGTCGCCCTCGAGGACGGACGCCTCGACTGGCACACCCCGCTGCCCGCCGGCGAGACCGTCTACCTGGAGCTCACCCTGGCCGACGCCCTGCAGCTACGTTCGTTCAGCTTCGCCGTCGGCTCCCGCGCCGGACGCCACGAGGTCGAGATCCGTCTCGAGAAGTCGACCGACGGCGAGCGCTGGAGCCCGGTCTCGCGGTCCGCCGTCACGCTGGCCGACCGTCGTCCCTACGGCCGTCGCTGGAACCGTCCGCTCGGCCTGGCGGCCACCCTGGCCAGCGCGAACGCCGCGGCCGGTCACCAGGGCCATCGCCACTACCGGCTGGCCGCCACCGGCCCGGCCGATCGCGACGGGCTGCTCGACCTGCGCGGGATCGCGCTCGAGATCGGCAACGCCCGCCGCTACCGCAACAACGAGCGGGTGGTGCACCTCTACGAGATGCTGCTCGCCCAGGCCGCCGATACCACCCTTCCGGCGCATCACGCGCACGCCCGCCTGCTGATCGGATCGAGCACCCCCACCGGCCCTTCGGAATACACTCCTCTTGTCGCGTTGGCCCTGCCGCGGGCCTCCGCGCCGAGCCATCGCGTCGTTCCCGTCCAGCCCGGGCTCAGCATTCCCGGCCTCAACCCCTCAGCACCAACACGCCCGAACCAGGAGTCCACCGATGTCCGTTGATCAGACCGAATCCCAGGCGTTGGGTGACCTCGGCGCACAGCAGCTCGCCAATGCCACCAAGACCGTCCCGCAACTCTCCACGATCACCCCGCGGTGGCTGCTGCACCTGCTGCAGTGGGTGCCGGTCGAGGCGGGCATCTACCGGGTGAACCGGGTGATCAACCCCGAGCGGGTGACCGTCCAGGTGGGCGAGGCGGACGACCAGCCGCTGCCCAGCACCTACGTCGACTACCAGACGAATCCGCGCGAGATCACGCTGCGGTCGATCTCGACCATCGTCGACATCCACACCCGGGTCTCCGACCTGTACTCCAGCCCGCACGATCAGGTCACCCAGCAGCTGCGGCTCACGATCGAGACGATCAAGGAGCGGCAGGAATCCGAGCTGGTGAACAACCCCGAGTACGGCCTGCTCTCCCAGGTGGTGCCCGAGCAGACCCTCAGCACCCTCTCCGGCCCGCCCACCCCGGACGATCTGGATTCGCTTCTCACCAAGGTCTGGAAGACCCCGAGCTTCATCCTCACCCACCCGCTGGGCGTTGCCGCCTTCGGACGCGAGGCCACCCGCCGCGGCGTCCCGCCGGTCGTGGTGAACCTCTTCGGCGGCCAGTTCATCACCTGGCGCGGCATCCCGATCATCCCCTCGGACAAGGTTCCGGTGGAGGACGGCAAGACCAGCTTCATCGCGGTTCGCACCGGCGAGGAGCGCCAGGGCGTGGTCGGGCTCTTCCAGCCGGGCCTGGTCGGCGAGCAGTCGCCCGGTCTGTCGGTCCGCTTCAACGGGATCAACCGGCAGGCCATCGCCTCCTACCTGGTCTCGCTGTACTCCGCGCTGGCCGTGCTGACCGACGATGCGCTGGCCGTGCTGGAGGGCGCCGAGATCGGCGTGTTCCATGACTACAGCTGATCCCCGCCTTCGCGGGGATGACGGGCCGGCGTTGCCGATCAGTTCGGACGACCTGGCCCGGCTGGCCTCTCAGGCCTACGCCGAACTGACCCCTCTACAGGTGTCGAGTGCGGTGCCTTCGGGCGCTGGGGTGGCGGCGCAGCCGTCCATGCCGGTGTCCGTGCCGGGGTCGCCGGTCGGCTTCCCTTCGGCCGTGGTCCCGTCCGTCCCGCAGTTGCCGAGCCTGGCGGGTCCACCGTCGGTTCCGGTGGCGCCGCGCGGATCGGTGCCCGGCACCAGTTCGGCGGCCACCCTGGCTCCGCCCGCCGCGGAGACCGTCGGACAGGCGTCGCCGATCGTCCCGCACGCGCCCGAGTGGGCCGACCCCCGCGCCGGCCTGCCGAGCGTGGACACCCCGCCCTACACGGTGCCGGTGGCGCCCCGCGGCTCAGCCCCGACGACCCCTGCGACCGGCAGCCTGCCGGCACCCTGGCTGGCTCCGGACGTCAGCTCGCTGCTGCCCGGGCTGGACCGGCTACTCGCCCCCTGGGGCGTGGCCGAGCCGGCGCCGGAGGAGTTCTTCGCCCTGGGTGATCCGGCGAGGTCCGGAGCGCTGCCGCCGCACGCGGCGGGGAAGCCGGCCGAGTTCGACGTCCAGAACGTGCGCAAGGATTTCCCGATCCTCTCCGAGCAGGTCAATGGGCACCAGTTGATCTGGTTCGACAACGCGGCGACCACCCACAAGCCGCAGGCGGTGATCGATCGGCTGGCCTACTTCTACGCCCACGAGAACTCCAACATCCATCGTGCGGCGCACGAGCTGGCCGCCCGGGCCACTGAGGCCTACGAGGACGCCCGCGACACCGTCCGCGACTTCCTGGGCGCTCCCCGCGCCGAGGAGATCATCTTCGTCCGGGGGACGACCGAGGGCATCAACCTGGTCGCGCAGTCCTGGGGACGGGCGAACCTGCGGGCCGGCGACGAGATCCTGATCACCAATCTCGAGCACCACGCGAACATCGTCCCCTGGCAGATCGTGGCCCGGGAGACCGGCGCGGTGCTCAAGGTGGCGCCGGTGGACGACGCCGGCAACCTGCTGCTCGACGAGTTCACCCGGATGCTCAACCCGAAGGTCAAGCTGGTCTCGGCCACCGCGGTGGCGAACGCGATCGGCACGGTCACCCCGATCGAGGCGATCGTCGCGCTGGCCCACCGGGCCGGGGCGCGGGTGCTGATCGACGGCGCCCAGTCGGTGCCGCACCTGGCGGTGGACCTGCGTCAGCTCGATCCGGATTTCTTCGTCTTCTCCGGTCACAAGGTCTTCGGCCCGACCGGCATCGGCGCGGTGTACATCGCCGAGCGGATGTGGGAGGAGACCCCGGCCTGGCAGGGCGGCGGCAACATGATCGCCGACGTCACCATCGAGCGCAGCATCTACCAGCCGCCGCCGAACAAGTACGAGGCCGGCACCGGCAACATCGCCGACGCGGTGGGGCTGGCGGCGGCGCTGCGGTACGTGAGCGACGTCGGGATCGCGCGGATCGACCACTACGAGCACAGCCTGCTCGAGTACGCCACCCCGCGGCTGGCGGCGATCCCCGGGGTGCGGCTGATCGGCACCGCCGACCGCAAGGCCAGCGTGCTCTCCTTCCTGCTCGCCGGCTACGACCCGGAGGAGGTCGGCAAGGCGCTCAACCAGCACGGCATCGCGGTGCGCGCCGGCCATCACTGCGCGCAGCCGATCCTGCGCCGGCTGGGGGTGGAGAAGACGGTGCGTCCGTCCTTCGCCTTCTACAACACCTTCGAGGAGATCGACGTCTTCCTGGACGCGGTTCGCGACCTCAGCGAACGCCGTCCCAAGGGCTAGGACGCCACGTGACGACCCCTGAGACCCCGCAGCCCCGGCAGCCGGAATCCCAGGGGTCGTCGCGTCGTTAGAACAGAACAAGGAGCCGGACGCCCTTCGACCCTCTCGGCCCTCGACCAGCTCGGGGTGAGCCAAGTCAGGGATCGCAGGTGAACAAGGCGCCGCAGGACGATCCCTGAGCCTGTCGAAGGGTCGTCCACCAACGCACCACGACCGAAAGAACCCGATGACCGACTACAACCTGCGCAGCTACGACTCGATCATCGATCTGCTGCCCAATGCGGAGAACCCGACTCCGATCGTCCGGCTGCAGCGCATCCCCGGGTTCCAGCACGCGCAGGTCTACGCCAAGCTCGAGTGGTACAACCCGTTCGGCGCGGTGAAGGACCGGGTGGCCGCCAACCTGATCGCGGACGCGGAGAGCCGCGGTGTCGAACTGGAGAACCTCGTCGAACCGACCTCCGGGAACACCGGGATCGGCCTGGCGATGGTCTCCAACGCCCGCGACTACGGCTTCTCCGCCACCATGTCGAAGGCGATCCCGCTGGAGAAGCGGACGGCGCTGCGGCTCTTCGGCACCGACCTGGTCGAGCTGGACGACGACCTGTGCCCGATGCCCGGTCAGCCCGAGGGCGCCATGGCGAAGGCGGCCGAACTGGGTTCCCGTCCGGGCTGGACGGAACTCAACCAGTACGCCAACCCGGCCAATCCCGAGGCTCACTACCTGACCACCGGCCCGGAGATCTGGCGGCAGACCGGCGGCGCGGTGACCCACTTCGTCGCGGCCCTGGGCACCTGCGGGACGATCACCGGCACCGGCCGGTTCCTCAAGGAGCAGAACCCGGACGTGCAGGTGATCGGCGTGCATCCGCCGTCCGGGCACGACATCCCGGGGGTCCGCAGCCGGCAGGCGCTGGCGCTGACCGACTTCTTCCTGCCGGACGAGTACGACCAGGTGCTGGAGGTCCCCGACGAGGAGTCCTACGGCCTGTGCCGGCGGCTGCACCTGGAGGAGAGCATCATCGCCGGGCCCAGCTGCGGGCTCGCGCTGGCCGGTGCGCTCCGCGCCGTCCCGGACGAGCCGGGGGTGATCGCCGTGGTGATCTTCCCGGACAACGCCTGGAAGTACCTCAGCTCGTTCCGGCGGCACCTGCCCGACCTCTTCCCGGCCGAGGACGTTGCGCCGGTCGTCCCGAGCAATCCGTTCGCCGAGCATCTGGACGCGGCCTTCGCGCTGGCCAAGGCCGGCCCGGACGTGATCGACGTCGCCGAGGCCAAGCGGCTGCTGGATTCCGGGGTGCCGATCCTCGACGTCCGCAACCCCGGCGAGGTCGCCCGGGTGCGCATCCCCGAGGCCCTGCAGCTGCCGCTGCCGGAGCTTTCCGGGGGCAGCACCTCGGGCCTGCCCGCCGACCGGACGGCGCCGATCGTCACCATCTGCGCGGCCGGCACCCGCTCGCTGTACGCGCTGTTGCTGCTCAAGGCACAGGGTTACCAGGACGTGAAGAGCGTCGCCGGCGGCATGGGCGCCTGGGTCGAGGCAGGCCTGCCGACGAGTTCGGGCGAGTAGCCGATGGCCCCATCCACGAAGCCGCGCCGGCTGCTGATCGTCTCCCATTGCGTGCTGAACCAGAACGCGGTGGTGCAGCCGCTGGCACGTTCGGCCGGGGTGATGCGCAGCGCGGCCGACTGGGCGCTGGCCGAAGGCTACGAGCTCTTCCAGCTGCCCTGCCCGGAGTTCCGGTTCGCCGGTCCGCACCGGCGGGGCGCCTCCTTCGACGACTACAACACCGAGGCCTTCCACTCCTCGAACGCGCGCATGCTCGAACCGGTGATCCGCAATCTGCTGCGGTACCGGGAGGCCGGCTACGAGATCGTCGGCGGCCTGCACGTCCAGGGCAGCCCAGCCTGCGACCCCGGCACCGGCAACTGGATCACCGACCTGCTGGACGCGGCCGCGGCGGCGGGCATCGAGATCACCCAGCTGTGGCAGTTGCCGCAGACCGCTACCGGCGACTTCGCCGGCGACGACCCGCAGACCTCCTTCGGCGACCCGGCCGACCGCCGCTGCTTCCCCGAGAACGCGACCAGCCTGACCCCCGTCCAGCTGCTTCGGCGAGAAGCGATCGCCACCCGGATCAGCGGACCGACCCTGCCGGTTCACCGGACGACCGCCGATGCCTGAGTCCGACGTCGACCTGCGCCAGTGGCAGCTGGTCCTGCTCAGCCACGAGGTCTTCACCGGACCCTCCGCCGCCGCGGTGGTCGACTGGGCCGCCCGGCAGAACGTCGGCCTGTACCAGCTACCGCTGCCCGCCCACGCCCTGCGCCCGCGGACCGCGTCCGGACGCCTGTCGCGCCCCACCGTCGCCGAGCTGGCGTTCGAGCAGAAGGAGCTGGAGGCCGTCTTCGCCGACCTCGCCAGCTACCGCTCCGCCGGCTACCAGGTGCTCGGCCTGATCGTGACCAGCGACCTCAGCCGGACGAAGGCCGGACGCGACTGGCTGACCCGCGTCCAGGAGCTGGCGCGCAGGGAGTTCGCCTCGGAACCCAACCCCGTCATCCCGGGCCTCGCCTCGGGCCGGGCACTCACTCCCGCACCCCACACGCAACCCAACCCCGTCATCCCGGACTCCGACCCGGGCACACCACCCAACCCCGTCATCCCGGGCTCCGACCCGGGATCTCGCCCGAGTGGCACCGTCACAGGCTTCCCCACCTGGGTGCTGCCCGACCTCCCCGACCTACTCTGATCCGGTTCGCACGCCGCTTCGCTCGACCATGATCACCAGCGCGACCATGACGCCGGCCGCGACCAGGATCGCCCCGGGCAGGAAGGCGCTGACCGCGATCAGCACCGCACCCACCGGCACCACCACCCGGACGACGCCGGTCACCCGGAACCGCATCACCAGTAGCCAGACCCCCAGGACGAAGACCGCGACCGGAACGGTGAGGGTCGCCGCAGCCACCACGTCCGAGAGCTCGGAGACGTCCGTCGCCCGGTCGACCAGCACCGAGACTCCCGCCGAGAAAGCGCCGCCCGCGGCGAAGACCAGGTAGTGCCCATACTCGAACTGCAGTGCGGTGCGCAGCCGGGTCAGCCGCTCGTGGGCAGCGGTGGCGAAGTAGAGCCACCACATTCCGGCGGCCAGGACGAACCCGGCCAGACCGATCACCACCAACCGCACGGGATGCTCGGATTCCTGCAGCCCGCCGGCCACCGCCACCGTCGAGGCGAGCACCGACTCCCCCAGCACGATCATCGTGAAGCAGCCGTACCGCTCGGCGATGTGCTCCGGGTGCCACGGCGTCCGTTTGACGGATTCCGCCCACACCGGGACGGCCAGTTCCGCGAGCGCCAGCGCGACGAAGAGCGGGATCTTGGCCCCATCCGGCGCGAAGACGAGGCCGATCCAGGCAAGCTGGACGAGGGTCACGCCCAAGGCATAGCGGTGAGCCGTTCGCCGGTAGTCGGGACTGGCGGCCGCGGCGCGCAGCCAGCCACACACCAGCGCCAGCCGCATGATCACGTAACCGGTGACGATCAGTCCGAAGTCGCCGTGGGTCATGGCCGCCTCGGTGCCGACGGCGAGCACGATCACCCCGGCCATCTGGGTGAGGGTGAGCAGACGGTGCAGCCAGTCGTCGGTGTCGAAGGCGCTGGCGAACCAGGTGAAGTTCATCCACGCCCACCAGATCCCGAAGAAGACCATCAGGTAGGAGACGATCCCGGCGGCCAGGTGCGCCTCGCTCTCGGCATGGTGCAATTGAGCCGAGCTGAGCGAGACCGCCACCACGAAGATGAGGTCAAAGAAGAGCTCCAGCGCGCTCGCCGCTCGAATCGGTTCTGTGGGGTCACGCGGCAGCATGCGGTTCAACCCAAGCCGGGTTCGCTCGGTCGTGGTGTCCATAGCGCTCCTCATGAAGAAGCTCCTTCTCGGAGCAGAGCCGATGGTAGAGCTTTCCTACCGCCGCGGCACGCCGCACTCCCAGACGAGATGTCGCCGGCCTTGCGGCAGGCAGGCAGCCTAGGAACGCCCAGCCAGGAGGCGACCACCCGCAGCCACAAGCAGGCGCACCTCCTCGAAGACCCCGTCCGGCAGCGCGTCGACCGGCCACCAGGCGACGTCGCGGGATTCCTCGGAGACCCGCAGGACGGCCCCCGGCGCGGCCCGTCCGACGAACCGGACGTCGAGGTGGCGGGTCTGCGTCGTGTAGCCGCGGCAGGTGATCGGGTGGCAGTCGAGAGTGACCGGCTCGGGCTCCAGGCGCACCTCGATGCCGAGTTCCTCGCGCACCTCGCGGGCCGCCGCCGTCCGCAGACTCGCGTCCTCCGCTTCGACATGCCCGCCGGGAGCCAGCCAGGCTCCGACGATGCCGTGCAGCACAAGCGCGACCTGCGTGAGATCGTGGCTGAAGACCATCGCGGACGCCGTCAGGTGGCCGGGCGCGCAGCTGCGCAGCGTGGCATCCGTCCGCGCGGCGAGAAAGGCCAGATAGGTCTGCGCCAGCGCAGCCTGGCTCGGGTCGGGAGCCGTCCAGCGGGCAAGCACGGCCACCGCGTCAGCATGCGCCGGCAAGACAGGAACGGTCATCGCGCAACGGTAGCGGGCTCCCGCGCCTTATGCCTCCGCTCCAAGCCGCGGCGGACCGATCTGGCGGCGGTTGAAACCGGAGAGGCTGCATCCTTACAATGAAGTAAGGAGGATTGCGATGAGCGTCGGCACGATCACCAGCAAGGGTCAGATCACCATCCCGAAAGATGTTCGGGACGACCTCGGGCTGGTCCCAGGCGCGCGGTTGAGTTTCCTGAAGAACGAGGAAGGCGTGTACGAGCTGCGCCGCGAGCGTCGTTCGGTCAAAGACCTCGCAGGGTCCCTGAAGTATGCCGGTCCGCCGAAGTCGGTCGAGGAGATGGACGAGGCGATCGCCGCCGCCGCCGCGGAGTCGATGCGGTGATCGCCCTCGACACCAATGTCATCGTCCGCTACCTGACCCTGGACGATCCGGATCAAGGACCGCGTGCGAAGGCGATCTTCGACGGACTCACCGAGGACGAACCCGGGTTCATCGCAACGGTCGTCTGTGCCGAGACCCATTGGGTGCTGACTCGCTCGTACAAGCTCACGACGGACGATGTCGTGGAGCGACTGACGGCGCTCTCACAATCGGACGAGATCCGGGCTGAAGATCCGGCGGCTGTGACATCGGCCGCTTCGGCCGCTCGCCAGGGCGCCGACTTCGCAGACGCACTCATCGCGGCCGCGGCAACCCGAGCCGGATGCAACGAGGTGGTCACCTTCGACAAGCGCGCCTCTAGCAAATTGGGTTGGCGGCTGGCCTAAGCCCTGACGGGCCGCGGCGAACCCGTGGGTTGACCGCCCAGCGGGCGAGCGACCGTCGCTCTTGTCGTTGTCAGCAGGGTGACGACCGCGACAGGCCATCAGACCGCCGCTGTTGTCATTCTCAGGGCCGAATTCGGCGGAATGGCAACAACTACGGCGGTTGAAGACCGAGCGACGGGGGTGACTGCCCTGACAACAACAACAGCGGCGGTCGGGCTGAGCCATGCGCGTCGAGACAAATCCCTACCGGAGGCCGATCGCCGAGCAGCTTGACATCACCGCGAGCAACCGAAATACTGCAAGGCTGGCCAAACGGGGTCAGCAGGAATCGAAGGGAAGACCGTGTCACGGATGCGAAGGATCGGGAGCGCAGAGCAGTTGCTCGCCGCGTGCTCGAACCGGCAGTCCTATGCGCCGTCGTCCTTCGATGTCCGAAACGGCAAGCCGAGCAGCCGCGTCGAGAACGGGCCGCCCCTGGGGTAACCACCTTGTGTGGAAGAACCACAGGAGCCGCCCGCCGGGATGAACCCGGAGAGGGCGGCTCTCGTCTTTCCGGAACACAACTGAATATGCGGATCCAGCTCGACTGGTGGAGCAGCCGTCCGAAGGGGACGGCCGGAGAGGGTTCGAGGCCCTCGATCCGTGCGAAGTGCCGCTCAACCTGCGCGGGGCACCCGGTGGAAACGGGGCTCACTGTCACAAGGCCCGCGCAGGGCGGCACGGACAACTCAACAGCGGCACCCTTGCGGTGCGGTGCGGAACCCGGCGACGTCCGGCCCGACACCGCCATGCGCCCAGGACCAACCCTGGGATAAGCCGCCGGCGACCACGGAAGCCGGCCCGTGCGGGAACAACAACGACCGAGACCACTGTCCCGGTCCAGTGGAGGATCCAGCCGACTGGCGGCGGCACCCCGTTCGAAGCGGGACTGCCCGAAAGGGCGTGGGGGTTCGACTCCCTCATCCTCCGCGCGGTAGCGAAGAAATCGCCTGATGAGCCGGTGAGATTCCGGCGAAACCGCCCGCCCCCATCGGGGGCGCGGTCGCGGTCGCGATGCCACTGGCATTCAACCCTGGGTAGCTCAACGGCAGAGCCCGGTCTCATACGCCCGCCGATGCCGGTTCGAATCCGGCCCCAGGAACGATCACAGACAACGAGAGAGGTGACACATGAAGCTGGCAGAAGCACTGGCCGGACGGGCGGACGCCGTCCGCAAGCTCAACGAACTGCGCGCACGCATCGAGGCGAACGCGACCTACCAGGAGGGTGAGACCCCGACCGAGGACGCGGCCGTCCTGCTGCGCGAGGCGGAGGCGACCACCGGCGTCCTGGAGGCGCTGATGCGCCGGATCAACCAGACCAACACCGTCGCGACCCTCGCCGACGGCCGCACCATCACCGAGGCGCTCGCCCGACGGGACGCCCTGCGGCTGCGGCATTCGCTGCTGGTGGCCGCCGCCGACGCGGCGTCCGGTACCCGGCTGCGGGGCTACGGACGGCAGCTGCGGTCCGAGTTGGCGACGGTGGCCGCGCTCGACGTCCCGCAGCTTCGGGCGCAGGCCGACGAGGTCTCGAAGGAACTGCGGACGCTGGACCTGATGGTCCAGGAAGCCAACTGGAAGGTCGACCTGGTCGGCTGAGGTCTGGAGCAGGTAGCTGTCACGGACGGGCGCGCATGAATCCTTCTGGCTGTAAACCAGGTCCGGAATGACACTCCGCCACGGCGAGGGCACCGTGCACACAGCGCAGCCCCGCAGGAAGCACGAGTCATGCCGCAGGACGCATCACGCATCACCACATGCGGACGCACGCGACAGCGAGGGTGGGCAAGGGGCACTCCAGACCCAGCTCGACAAGTCCGAACAACGAAATCGCCTGATGAGCCGGTGAGATCCCGGCGAAACCGCCCGCCCCATCCGGGGGCGCGGTCGCGGTCGCGATCTGATCGCTTGAAGCACTCATCGCCCAATAGGAGAGGGCAACGGTTTACGAAGCCGTCCGGTCCAGGTTCGAATCCTGGTGAGTGCGCCCACGGAGGGGTAACTGGCTGGGAAGCCAGGCTCGGTTGCTAACCGATGCGGCCCGCAAGGGCTGGGGATCGTGCCCTCACTCCTCCGCTTGTTGTTCCCCGGGGTGCCCTGATCCACCGCCTGTCATCATGAAGGCACCATGACCGCGCCTCGTTCCGACTCACGTGCCAGGGAGCCCGCTCCGCAGTGGCAGGCTCCTCCGGCGTCCGGCTTGCAGCCGTACGCCCTCAAGGTGGGACAAGCGCTTGCGGGCGTGCATCAGCCGTGGCGGCAGCCACGGAGCGAGCCGGCGGCGGCCGATCCCTCGAAGGGTGAGCTGAACGGGACGGACCTGGTGGCGGTGATCGAGGGACGCGGCACGACCGACCTCACCGAGTTGTGGGCTCTCGATCCGTCCGATCCGCGGCTCGTCCATGGCGAGTGGGTGCTGGAAGGCGAGGGACTTGAGCGGCTGCGCGAGCTGCATCGCACCGGGCTCAGCCTCAACGACTACGATCCCGACGGGCAGGCGTCCACCTGGACGGACGAACTGCTGCAGCTGGCCATGATCGGCGGCGGCGTCATCGCGATTCTGTACCTGTTGATCATGTGGAATTCCGGGCCAATGGTGGTGCCTGGCTGGCCAATGGCACCTCTGATCGGCGCGGTCGTCGCATCGGTCGCGGGCCTTCTGGCCTGGCTGCGGAAGGAGCGGTGGATCCGTTCCCTGACTCGTCCAGCCAGACGTCAGGTCAACGCGCTGTCCCTGGCGATCGGACGCCTGCGGGTTCGCGCACCGTCACCGGCGGCCGCCGAGCTGGCGGTCCGCATCCGAACGGCTTGGGCGGACGCCACCCGCAACCTGGAACCGGA
Source organism: Propionicimonas sp. (assembly GCA_027492575.1). GTDB lineage: Bacteria > Actinomycetota > Actinomycetes > Propionibacteriales > Propionibacteriaceae > Propionicimonas. The sequence continues at coordinate 1,111 of JAPUEM010000079.1, read as the reverse complement.
GCGTCTGGCCTCGGCCGAATGGGTCGCGCTCGGCAGGCGCGTCGATGAACTGCTGCATGCCCTCGCCCTCTCGCAGCCCAGCGGAAGGCGTCCCATGCGCCCCGACCTGCTGCGGTCGGCCGAACGCCGCATCGAGCCGCTGATCGACGACATCGCACGGGCGGTCGACCGTCCAGCGCTGGATGGCTCGCCGGGCGCGGAGCCCACGATCACCACCGAAGGCCAGCCGGTGATCCACTACCCCCGCTACGATCCACGCGACCCGTCGTAGCCCGAGGAACGAAAGAGGCCTCCGACTCGGGATGAATCCCTTGTCAGAGGCCTGCTTCGCTGTGCGCGAGAGAGGAGTTGAACCTCCACGTCCTTTCGGACACACGGACCTGAACCGTGCGCGTCTGCCATTCCGCCACTCGCGCTCGACTCCCGAAGAAGCCAGCCGAAAGAGGTTAGCATCCCGGACGCGTGACTGCGAAACCCGAGGACGAGACGGCGACACGAGCTTGCCCGTGATCACGTCGAGGACGAAGGGTGGTCGAGCGAAGCGAGACCGCCACCAATGTTGCCGGACGGCGCCGCTGCTAGGTTGGCGACGACCTGGAGGGAGCCCATGCCGACCAGAACCCCGCTGAACACGTACCGGCTGCAGTTGCATGCCGGGTTCACCTTCGCGGACGCGGCCGCGCAGCTCGACTACCTGGTGGAGCTCGGCGTCACCGACCTCTACCTCTCGCCGATCATGGAAGCCGTGCCCGGCTCGACCCACGGCTATGACGTGGTCGACCCCACGAAGATCTCCGCCGAGCGTGGCGGCCGCGCGGGCTTCGAGGCGCTGGCCACCGTGGCCCACGACCGCGGGCTGGGGGTGATCGTCGACATCGTCCCCAATCACATGGCGATCCCGACCCCGCTGTGGCTGAACCCGGCGCTGTGGTCGGCGCTCAGGGACGGCGCCGACTCCCCCTACGCTGACTGGTTCGACATCGAGGCAGGCGCACGTTTGGTGCTGCCGAACCTCCCCGACCTGACAGATCTGCCCGCAGATCGTGCCGAGATACCCGAAACCTCGTCGATCGAGCCATCTGGAGGCAGATCCGTACAGCGCAATGGGCCG
>JAPUEM010000078.1 GCA_027492575.1 Propionicimonas sp. | reverse complement strand
CCTTAGGCGTCGAGGACCAGCCTTCAATGCTGGCCCTCGGCGTTGAAGGCTGGCCCTCGGTGCGCGTCAGCGTCCCGGGGTGCCGGGCGGGACGGTGCGGACGTTGGTGGGGCGCCAGCCGTCCGATCCGCCGGACTGGCTCATCGCGAACGCTCCTGCTCCGCCGCCGAGCAGCACGACCACCGCCGCCACGATCAGGACGAGCCGGCGCTTGCTGCCGCCGGCCGGAGCGGCGGGCGGCTCGATCGACGACTGCCAGGGCTGGCTGGGCGGCATCGGCTGCTGCTGACCGAGCGGCTGCAGGTGCGGCAGCTGGGCGGGCGGCTGCATCGGCTGCTGCTGGACCGGCTGTTGCGGGAAGGGATGCGGCGCGGGCTGGGGCTGACCCTGCGGCGGCTGCGTCGCCCACTGCTGCGGCTGCTGGAACGAGGGCCGCACGGGTGCCGGCTGCGTGGGCGCAGGCTGCACGGGTGTCGATTGCACAGGCCCTGGCTGCACGGGCGCCGACTGCACAGGCCCTGGCTGCGTGGGCGCAGGCTGCGTAGGCGCAGGCTGCGTAGGCGCAGGCTGCACGGGTGCCGACTGCACAGGCCCTGGCTGCACAGGCCCCGGCTGCCCGGGTCCTGGCTGTGCGGGGCCTGGCTGCCGTGGCGGGATCGGGACGCCCTGACCCGCCAGCCAGCTCAGCAGGTCGGGGTAGGCCGCCGGATGGGCCGCGACCTGCGGCCACAATGCGGGCTGGACGGCGGCGATGGCGGCCAGTTCGGCAGCGGGGAGCCGGGGGTCGTTCAGCGCGGAACGCGCGTAGTCGGGATTGCTCCAGTCGGTCATCGCGGGCTCATTCCTCGAAGGGGTTGTCAGTGGAACCGCTGCCCACGCTCGACTCACCGGCCGACTTGCCCTCCAGCGTCATCGTGTAGAGGTAGTTGCGCAGGATCTTGTACTTCATCGGCCCGGTGCCTGCGGCGTTCTTGAACTCGACGAACTGACCGGTCGGGCCGAAGGAGCGCTTCTTGCCGTACCAGTCCTCACCGTAGGCGTAGACGATCTTGTAGGAGCCGGGCGGGATCCGGAACCGGAGCGTCTTGCCGGCCTTGATGAAGACGGAGACCACCTGCTTCTTCGTCTTCCACTTGAAGAAGGCGATGTGCTTGTCGGTCTTGCCCGCGTTGCGGATGGTGATCTGCGACCCGCTCTTGCCGGCGATCAAGGTGGTCGTCCCGGGCCGCTTCTCCTCGGCGATGGTTCGCTTGGCGAGTTCCGCCAGCGCCTTCTCGATCGCGTCGGCGCGCAGTTGGTCGAGATCCTCCGGCATCGGGAACGAGCCCGGCTCGGCCTCGACGCGGTAGCGGTAGGACTGCGCGGCCAGGTTCTCGGCCAGCGACTGGGTCAGCAGGTAGATGCCGGGGTCGGTGGTGCTCACCGTCACGGTGGCCTGGGTGGTCACCTCGTCCGCGCTGACGTCGGTGACGGTCTCCATCCGCGCCTCGAAGTCGGACTTGGTGACCTTGCCCCAGATCTTGCCCTCACCGTAGGACTCCAGGGCCTTCTGAACCTGGGCGAGGATCGCGGCCTTCGCGTCCAGGTGGCGGACGGAGACCAGGAACCGTCCGTCCCCTGCCGGTTCGACGCTGTCGAGCGAGGCGGTCGAGGCCAGCGCCGGCGAGAGCCCGGTCACCTGCGGCAGGAAGTCCCAGGCGTGGACGACCACCATGGTGCGCTGCCACTGCGGCATCGCCTCGGCGGTGCTCATGAAGAGTTCGAGGTTGGCCTGTTCCAGCGGTTCGGCGAAGAGTCGCAGCGCGTCCTCGTCCACCGATGCCGACAGGGTCTCCCCCTTCGGACTGACTCGGACCGGGACGGAGGTCTCGACGTAGCCGACCGCGTCGGGGTTGGCCGCGATCCAGTCCATCCAGGCGGAAAGGCCGTCGACGGAGAGCACGGCGGCCGCGTCGTCGGCCGTCTGGAACAGCTCGGTGCTGCTCGCCTGGGCGGTGATCGTCGCGGTGGCCGTGCTGAGGTCGGGCGCCAGGATCGGCATCATCACCGAGGTCTGGTCGCCGGCGGCGTCCAGCACCTTCCGCACGTCGGGGGCGAGGACGCCGATCATCAGCGGGGTCGCGCGCGATGCCGTCGCCTGGATCTGCTCCTCCACGACCGGCACCCGCGCATCCGCGGTGCAACCGGTCAGCGAGACCGCCAGGGCTGTGACGAGGCCGGCGGCGACGAGGCTCTGCCTCGCTTGGCGGGGGTGTGCCATATCGATTCCTGTCCTGTGAAGCTTCGGGAACGTCGTCGGTCAACGCGAACCGCTTGCCCCCGATCGTGCCAGGTGACGGGGCCAGGCGCCAGGCAGCCGCCTGAAGGCGGTCGGCGGTAAGCTCTCCCGAATGGCGAATGGTTGGT
>JAPUEM010000077.1 GCA_027492575.1 Propionicimonas sp. | reverse complement strand
TGAACCCGTTCGAGCACGGCGAGGTCTTCGTCACCGAGGACGGCGCCGAGACCGACCTCGACATCGGCCACTACGAGCGCTTCCTGAACGTGCCGCTGACCGGTTCGGCGAACGTCACCACCGGCAAGGTGTACTCCTCGGTGATCGCCAAGGAGCGCCGCGGCGACTTCCTGGGCGCGACCGTCCAGGTGATCCCGCACATCACCAACGAGATCAAGGATCTGATGCTGGCGATGGCCACGCCGGGCATCGACGTGGTGATCCACGAGATCGGCGGCACCGTCGGCGACATCGAGTCGCTGCCCTTCCTGGAGGCCGCCCGGCAGGTGCGCCGCGAGGTCGGACGGGCGAACGTCTTCTTCCTGCACGTCTCGCTGGTGCCCTTCATCGGCCCCTCGGGCGAGCTGAAGACCAAGCCCACCCAGCACTCGGTGGCGGCGCTGCGCCAGGTCGGCATCCAGCCGGACGCGGTGGTCTGCCGCGCCAGCATGGAGATCCCGGCCGGGGTGAAGCGCAAGATCGCGCTGATGTGCGACGTGGACGAGGAGGCCGTGATCTCCTGCCCGGACGCTCCGTCCATCTACGACATCCCCAAGGTGATCCACGACGAGGGGTTGGACGCCTACGTGGTGCGCCGCCTCGGGGTGAGCTTCCGGGACGTGAAGTGGAGCCGCTGGTCGAACCTGCTGGAGCGCGTCCACCACCCGAAGGAGGAGGTGACGATCGCGCTGGTCGGCAAGTACATCGACCTGCCGGACGCCTACCTGTCGGTCTCCGAGGCGCTGCGCGCCGGTGGCTTCGCGAACTGGGCCAAAGTCAACATCCGCTGGGTCGCCTCCGACGACTGCGAGACCCACGAGGGCGCGGCCGCCCAGCTGGGCGACGTGGACGGGGTCGTGGTGCCCGGCGGTTTCGGCATTCGTGGCGTGGAGGGCAAGATCGGCGCTCTGCGCTACGCGCGAGAGAACCGGATCCCGGTGCTCGGGCTCTGCCTGGGCCTGCAGTGCATGGTGATCGAGGCGGCCCGCAACCTCGCCGGGCTGCCGGGCGCCGCGTCCACCGAGTTCGACCCGGAGACCGACACGCCGGTGATCGCCACCATGGCCGAGCAGGTCGAGATCGTCTCCGGCCAGGGCGACATGGGCGCCACCATGCGGCTGGGCGCCTACCCGGCCGACCTGACCCCCGGCTCCCTGGTCGCCAAGCTGTACGGCGGCACCCATGTCTCCGAACGGCACCGCCACCGCTACGAGGTCAACAACGCCTACCGCGAGCAGCTGGAGAACGCCGGGCTGAAGATCTCGGGGGTGTCCCCGGACACCAGCCTGGTCGAATTCGTCGAACTCAGCTCCGAGCTGCACCCGTTCTACGTCGCCACCCAGGCGCACCCCGAGCTGAAGTCGCGCCCGACCCAGGCCCACCCGCTCTTCGCCGGGCTGGTCAAGGCCGCGCTGCGGCGCAAGCTGGAATCCCGGCTCCCGGTGGACGAGGTCGAGGAAGTCACCGACGCCGAGACCGTCGATGCCTGAGCTGCGGCAGCTCGCCGCCGGCGAGATCGCCGACCAGCCGATCCGCTGGCCGGTGGTCGATCACCGGGTGCTCGGACGCGGCGCGGTCAGCGAGTTCGTCGACGACCAGGTGCGCACCCCGTCCGGGGAGACGATGCAGCGGCAGTACCTGCTGCACCCCGGCGCGGTCGGTGTGATCGCCTGGGACGACGCCGACCGGATCGCGGTGGTGCGGCAGTACCGCCACCCGGTGGGCTTCCGGCTCACCGAGCCCCCGGCCGGTCTGCTGGACCACGCAGGCGAGGATTTCCAGCTCGCGGCCGCCCGCGAGCTCGCCGAGGAGGCGGGTATCGCCGCCGCGCAGTGGCAGGTGCTGGTCGACGTCTTCACCACCCCGGGCGCCAACGAGGAGTCGCTGCGGATCTTCCTGGCCCGCGACCTCAGCGCCGCTCCGGTGCCCGACGGTTTCGTGGCCGACCATGAGGAGGCCGACATGGAGGTCTGCTGGGCGGCCCGCGCCGACCTGGTGGACGCCGTCTTCGCCGGGCAGCTGCAGAACCCGACCATGGTCGCCGGCGTGCTCGCTCTGGAGACCGCCCGGCTGGCGGGAAAGCTGGACGAGCTGCGGCCGCCGTCCGCCCCCTGGCAGGCGCGCGAGGTGTGGCGGGCCCGCCGCGCGGAGTTGGCGGCGATCGGCGATGGCGACCGGGCTTGAGCGCCTGGTCCGGGCCTACCTGGACCACCTCGGAGTCGAGCGCGGCGCCTCCGCCAATACCCTGGCCGGCTACCGCCGCGACCTCGCCCGCTACCTGACCCATCTCGCCGGCCGTGGCATCACCGAGCCTTCCGGGGTGACCGAGGCCGACATCACCGGTTTCGGTGCCGCGCTCAGCGAGGGCGCCGACGGCCGTCCGCTCGCCCCCGCCAGTGTGGCCCGGGCGCTGGTCGCCGTCCGCGGGCTGCACCGGTTCGCTGCCGCCGAGGGGCTGGGGGAGGATCCGGCCGCCGCGATCAGCCCGCCCAAGCAGGCCAAGCGGCTGCCCAAGGCGCTCGCCCAGGATGCGGTGCAACGGCTGCTGGACGCTCCCGACACCTCCACGGTCGCCGGCCTGCGGGACGCCGCCCTGCTGGAACTGCTGTACGGCACCGGCGCCCGGATCTCCGAGGTGCTCGACCTCGACGTGGACGACCTCACCGCCGCGCTGGCCGACCCCGACCTGGGCCTGCGGCTGTTCGGCAAGGGACGCAAGGAGCGCCTGGTCCCGCTGGGCAGCTACGCCCGGGCCGCCGTCGACGCCTGGCTGGTGCGCGGCCGTCCGACCTGGGCCGCCAAGTCCGCTCGCGCCACCCCCGCCCTGCTGCTCAACTCCCAGGGCCGCCGGCTGAGCCGGCAGAGCGCCTGGGCGATCATCCGCGGTCACGCCGAGGCCGCAGGCATCACGACCGAGATCAGCCCGCACACCCTGCGCCACTCCTACGCCACCCACCTGCTGGACGGCGGCGCCGACGTCCGCGTCGTCCAGGAACTCCTCGGCCACGCCTCCGTGACCACCACCCAGCTCTACACCCTGGTCACCGTCGAACACCTCCGCGAGGTCTTCCTCAGCTCCCACCCCAGAGCCCGGTAGGCGGTGTGGGGACTCCTGCCCCCACGCGGAGGCCGCGGTCGGCAAGACTGCTTCTTGGTTAGTGGCACCCACACGGCTGCGGTTCGGGACGGGCACCAGAGCCCGCGCAGCCGCTAGGTGAACACCATGCTTGACCTTGCAGGTCTGCGCGGCCAATACTGGCCTTCGGCGCTAGATCGCCGTACACACCCCCAAAGAAAAGAGACTCACTGTGGAGAAGAACTCTCCTCGCGCCCTAGCAGCCTTGTCGACATGCGTTGCGCTGGCTGCGATTCTGTCAACAAGTATGGCCGGTGGGATCGCGCAGGCCGCTGAGCCGTCCACCAAGTGTCTCTATCAGGTTGTGGAGAAGCCCGGAGTGCTACAGGTGTCGCACGGGGGTGCATCCGCTCGCCTTAAGTCGACTGATGGTGATCAGGGTCTCGAGGTCTTTGAAGGGCGCCTTGGCGGGAAACGGATAGTCGTGAGGGTCTGGCGGGGGATGTCGGTTGCTGAGTCCTCCGCAAGAGTGGGGGAGATGCAAACGGAGTGGGAGGAACTCGCGGAGGCCTCCATTGCCGGAGCAACTAGCGAAATGGGAGACAGCGAGGTAGTCGAAGACTTCGGCTCCCCCTCGCACGATCTTGGTGACCTGGAGACGATCGCGATCGCGGTAGCCGACGGAACTGGTCTCGTTGACTATCGCTCCCCCTCGACGGCCGGGGAGGTTGTGGATAGCAAAGGTCGCGCTCACGATTCCTGCCTCAGGTCGGCGGAGGGATCGAGCGTTGTTGCCGAATCTGAAATGATGGGTGAGTTCGCGTTTCCAACAGCGGCAGCGACAGTGCCAAACGCCATTGTTCGATATCGCACGTTCATCAAGCCAGCCAAGGTCGACGACTGGGTTGCCAACCTGACTTGTGGAATCTTCAAGGGCGACGATCGAACGTACACCACTAGGTTCTCTGCGCCTAGTCGAACTTCTGTGACCTTGGTCTTCAACTGGAACACTAAGTCCTTGGTTACGATAAAGACCGTTGGGCGCACCTACAAGTTGGACTCGTCCGGGAAGGTCATCGCAGAAAAGACTGCGAGCCCCGATGGGATCAAGTTTTACTCGCCCGTCGTTGGCTCAAGCACGGGTCGCGTACAGGTGAACCACGCTATCGCGAACCCTCTCTGCACTATCGCCGGTCCTATCTCATACTCGGTTGTGGTGGAAGTCTGGAAAGATGGAAGCGCGCGAATTTCTGGGAATATCAAGAAAGTGCCGCATCATGAGGCGTATGTCTATCCCAAGAGTGAAACGAATGGGAAAACCATCTTCAGGCGGGCTTCCGACTCCTTCTTCTGCCTAAATCTGAACTGCGCCAACGAGTCCATTTGGGAAGTGGTGGGCTAGCCATGATCAGCACTCGCGGTGGTCGGCGGAGGTACTTTGTATCCACGCGCCCCTCGGTCCGGAGGGTCGCCGCGTGAGACTGCTCGCCTCGCTGTTGGCTGTGTCGGGCTGCTGCTGGCTGGCTGTCTTAGTCCTGAGTTCTTCACCCAAGAGCGGGATTGAGTGGCTGGTGCCGACGGTCGGACTCGCCTATGTCGCATTTGGTTCGCTTTTCGTATCTCTCACTAGGGAAAAGTCCCGACTTCCGGGTCGTTTCGCGACGCTTTGGGTGGCTGCGATCTGCCTGCTGCTCCTCCTGACGCTTCCACAAGGCGGCTCGTTTGGGGCGCTGTTGATGTTCGTGTTCGTGTGGGCAACGGTGGCGTTCATTGCGTGGGTAGTGCCGCCGCTGGTCATCTGGAGCTACCTTCGTGGAGGCAGCATTCCACCCTCTACCGGGTAAACCTCGGCACGGAGCCCATGCGCGGACGGGTTCATGGTGTCGGCTTGCGTCGTCCATCGCGCTGGCGAACCTCAGGCGTCAGCGCGGCTGGCGAAGAGCGAGGCGGCACAATGCCAAGGCAGGGTCCATCGTTCGTCACCTGGCCGAGCGCCCGTCGCAGAACTGGGCGGTTTCGTCCGACACGTCTACGCAAAGCCTACTTGTCGACATTTTGGGGCTAGGCTGCGGACTGTGAAGAACGACGAGAGCGCGCTGTTCGAGGCCGAACCGGCGCAGGAACTGGGGCCCACCGGGCGCCCGATGCCGCAGTTGCCCGAGCCCACGCCGCCGGATCGCAGCCGGCCGACCCGGGCGCTGATCATCGCGCTGTGCAACCAGAAGGGCGGGGTGGGCAAGACCACCACCACCATCAACCTGGGCGCGGCGCTGGCGGAGACCGGACGCCGGGTGCTGCTGGTCGACTTCGATCCGCAGGGGTCGCTGTCGGTGGGCCTGGGGGTGAACCCGCACACCTTGGAGCAGAGCGTCTACGACCTGCTGGTGCGCCGCAACCTCGACATCACCGAGGTGATCCAGCCCACGGTCACCGAGGGCATGCACCTGCTGCCCAGCAACATCGACCTGTCGGCCGCCGAGATGCAGCTGGTCAGCGAGGTCGCCCGCGAGCAGACCCTGCACCGGGTGCTGGCCAAGGTGCGCAATCAGTACGACGTGATCCTGATCGACTGCGCGCCCTCGCTGGGGCTGCTCACGGTGAACGCGCTGACCGCCTCCGACAAGGTGCTGATGCCGCTGGAGTGCGAGTTCTTCGCGCTGCGGGGCATCGCCCTGCTGACCGACACCATCTCCAAGGTGCAGGACCGGCTCAACCCCGAGCTCGAGGTGCTCGGCATCCTCGGCACCATGTATGACTCGCGCACCCTGCACAGCCGCGAGGTGCTGGAGCGGGTGGTTCAGGCCTTCGGCGAGCAGGTCTTCCACACCGTCATCCGGCGCACCATCAAGTTCCCGGAGACCACCGTGGCCGGGGAGCCGATCACCAGCTATGCGACCAACTCACCGGGCGCCGAGGCGTACCGGCAACTGGCCCGGGAGGTGCTGCTCCGATGCCCCGGCGCGTAGGGCTGCCCGGCGCAGCTGAGCTGTTCCGGCCGACCGTCCCCGCCGAACCGGCGCCGGCGCCGCCGGCCGATCCGAGCGCGCCCGCCGGCGATTCAGCGGTCGCCACCGGACGGGTGCGGCACGACGAGAAGATCACCGTCTACGTCAGCAGCGCCGAACTGATCGCGCTGGAGCAGGCCCGGCTGCGGTTGCGCGCCGAGCACGGGCTGGCGGTGGATCGCGGCCGGATCGTCCGGACCGCGATCGGCTTGCTGATGGCCGACTTCGAGGCCGAGGGCGGCCGGTCCGGCCTGGTGCGGGCGCTCTCCGAGCCGTGAGTGTTGACCAAGCCCTGACCGGCGAGGAGACGGTGGAGACCACCGGTTTCACCGTCCACCTGACCAACTTCTCCGGGCCCTTCGACCTACTCTTGCAGCTGATCGGCAAGCACAAGCTCGACATCACCGAGGTCGCGCTCTCCAAGGTGACCGACGAGTTCATCGCGCACCTGCGGCACGCCCAGGACACCCAGGCCTGGGATCTCAACGAGACCAGCCAGTTCATCGTGATCGCCGCCACCCTGCTGGATCTGAAGGCTGCCCGGCTGCTGCCCCAGGGCGAGGTGGACGACGAGGAGGATCTGGCGCTGCTGGAGGCCCGCGACCTGCTCTTCGCCCGCCTGATGCAGTACCGGGCGTTCAAGCTGGTGGCCGGCTGGATCGCCGGCACTCTCGCCGTCCAGGATCGGCGGCTGCCGCGTCCGGGCGGGCTGGAGGAGCAGTACGCCAAGCTGCTGCCCGAGGTGGATCTCACCGGCATGGCCGACCACCTGGCCTTCCTGGCCGGACGGGCGCTCGCCCCCAAGCCGGCGATCGAGGTCTCGCTGGCCCACCTGCACGTGCCCAAGGTGAGCGTCCGCGAGCAGGCGGAGGTGATCGTGGCCCGGCTGCGCGAGCACACCAGCCTGTCCTTCCGGGCGCTGACCGCGGACACCGACGACCGGCTGGTCGTGGTGGCGCGGTTCCTGGCGCTGCTGGAGCTGTACCGTGAGCAGGCGGTCGCCTTCGAACAGGTGGCGCCGCTGGCGGAGTTGACCGTCCGCTGGCTGGGCGGCGAGGTCGGCGAGATCTCGGAGTTCGACCAGGAGACGGAGGCACCGGCCGATGACTGACCAGCGCGAGGACGTCGTGGACGAGCGAAGCGAGCACATTCCCGACATCGAGTGGGATCCGGCCGGCCTGCACGCCCCCCTGGAGGCGCTGCTGCTGATGGCCACCGAGCCGGTCCCCGCCGAGGAACTGGCCCGTGCTGTGGGTGCGCCGACCGAGGTGGTCGCCACCGGCCTGGAGCAGTTGGCGGCCTTCTACGACGAGACCGGACGCGGCTTCGAGCTGCGGCGGGTCGGCGCCGGCTGGCGGTACTACACCCGGGCCCAGCACGCCGACCTGATCGGCGCCTGGCTGCTGGACGGCCAGCCCGGCCGGCTCTCCCAGGCCGCCCTGGAGACCTTGGCGGTGGTCGCCTACCTGCAGCCGATCTCGCGGGGCCGGGTGGCCGCCGTCCGTGGCGTGAACGTGGACGGCGTCATGCGCACCCTGGCCACCCGCGACCTGATCGAGGAGGTCGGCCGTGACCCCGAGAGCGGGGCGCGGCTGTTCTCGACCACCGCGACCTTCCTGGAGCGGATGGGCCTGACCAGCCTGGACGAACTGCCCCCGCTGGCCCCCAACCTGCCCGACGCCACCGCCCTGGAGGCCGAACTGGCCGGGCTGGCGAACCCCACCCTTGACGAGGAGTTGGCATGAGTGAAGCTGAAGAAGGCGTCCGGCTGCAGAAGGTGCTGGCCCGCGCCGGCGTCGCCTCCCGGCGCGCCAGCGAGGACCTGATCGCCCGCGGCCGGGTGGAGGTGAACGGCCAGGTGGTCACCGAGTTCGGCACCCGGGTCGACCCGGTGCGCGACGTGATCCGGGTGGACGGCGCCCGCATCCCCCCCGAGCACCACAACACCTATCTGGTGCTCAACAAGCCGCGCGGCGTCCTGTCGGCGATGGCGGACGACCGCGGCCGGCGCACCCTGGCCGATCTGGTGCCCAGCCGCCGCCAGGAGCGGCTCTTCCATGTCGGACGGCTGGACGCCGACACCGAAGGGCTGATCCTGCTGACCAACGACGGCGAGTTCGCCCAGCGGATGAGCCACCCCTCCCACGAGGTGCGCAAGACCTACCTGGCGGTCGTCCAGGGCAGTCTGGAGCACGGCGCACTGGCCCGGCTGCGGCGCGGGATCACCCTGGAGGACGGCCCGATCGCTCCCGACAAGGTGCGGATCGTGGCCCGCGAGACCCGCCAGACCATGGTGGAGATCACCCTCCATTCCGGCCGCAACCGGATCGTCCGGCGCATCTTCGAGGCCCTGGGCCACCCGGTGCTGCGGCTCTCCCGCACCGCGATCGGACCTATCCGGCTGGGCACGCTGAAGTCGGGGGAGTGTCGCGACCTCACCCGCGAGGAACTCGGCGCCCTGCTGGATTCCGTGAAGTTGTAACTGCTTCCACCAGAAAAGTACCGGCAGCTTTCGCCAGAAAACTTGCATCTAACCTGTAGGTTCCATTAGCGTTCCGGCATGGATCACGCCGTTTCTGTTCTCCCTGACGTTGACCGTTCCGAGCTGGTCGAGCGCGTCCTGGCCGTCATCGACGCCAACTGGCAACGCGAGGTCGAGTGCCTGCGGGCCCTGGTGGCGGCGCCGACCCTGAACAATCGCGAGGGGCTGGGGCAGGCGGTGATCCTGCGCGAACTGGAAGACCTCGACGTCGAGGTCGATGCCTTCGACATGGGGCCGGAGGGGATCGAGACCCACCATCGCTACCAGCCGATACCGCCGGACTTCCTGCCCGCCGACTACTCCTTCGCGAACCGTCCGAACGTGGTCGCACGGTGGGCCTCCGCCTCCGGTGGCGGGCGTTCGCTGATCCTGAACGGCCACGTCGACGTCGTCTCGACCGCGCCCGACCATCTGTGGACCCGGGATCCCTGGGGCGGCCAGATCGAGGGCAACCGGATGTACGGACGCGGGACGGCGGACATGAAGGGCGGGCTGGTCGCCCTGCTGTACGCCCTGCGCGCGCTGCAGGACGCGGGTGTGAAGCTCGCCGGCGATCTGATCTTCCAGTCGGTGGTCGAGGAGGAGGGTTCCGGGCACGGGACGCTCTCGGCCTGCCTGCGGGGCCACGGCGCCGACGCGGCGATCATCACCGAGCCCTCCGGCATGGTGGCGGTGGACAGCCAGGTCGGCCTGGCCTGGGCGCGGGTCACCGTCCGCACCGGCGGCGGCCACGCCCAGGAGGGCACCTCCGACACCAACGCGATCCTGAAGGCGGCCCAGTTGGTACTGGCCGTGCGGGAGTTCGAGATCGAGGCGAACAACGCGCCGCGTCCCGAGCGCTACCTGGGCATGGAACATCCGCTGAAGATCGGCGTCAACGTCATCCGCGCCGGCGACTGGCCCTCCACCGTTCCCGCGGAAGCCGTCTTCGAGATCCGCTACGCCTACTTCCCCGGCCAGGGGCCGGTCGAGATGTTCGAGCGGCTGCGCGACCACCTGCTGGAGAGCACCAGGGACGACGCGGTGCTGGGCAAGAACCCGCCGATCATCGAGATGATCGGGTCGGCCAGCGAGGGCTACGACATGGATCCGGAGGCGCCGATCTTCGGCTCGGTCGCCCGGGCCCACCAGCTGGTGACCTCCGAGGAACTGGAGCTGGTCGCCCTGCGGGGCGGATCGGACGCCTGCATCTTCAACTACCACTTCGACACCCCGGCGGTGCACTACGGGCCGACCGGCGGAGCCTTCCACGCGGCGGACGAATGGATCGACCTGGACAGTGTCGCGGCGGTCACCAAGATCGTCGCCCTGGCGGCGATCGACTGGTGCGGAGTCACGGAGGAGTGACACCCACGGCCACCAACCCCGCCCAGACGCCTCCCCGCGCCGACGGTCTCGGTGGTGGCGCGCCCGTCCGCGTGGCCGGGCTGACCAAGCGGTACGACGAGGTCTACGCCGTCGACGACGTGTCGATCGACGTGCAGGCCGGAGAGTTCCTCTCCCTGCTCGGGCCGAGCGGCTCGGGCAAGACGACCATCCTCATGACCATCGCCGGCTTCGAGGAGCCGACCTCGGGCGAGGTCTTCGTCGGCGACCGTTCGATGAACGGCGTCCCGCCGAACAAGCGCGAGATCGGGATGGTCTTCCAGCGCTACGCCCTCTTCCCGCACATGTCGGTCTTCGACAACGTTGCCTTCCCGCTGCGGCGCCGCCGGACACCCAGAGCCGAGGTCGGCCCCCGGGTACGGGAAGCGCTCGCGATGGTCGACATGCTCGGGTACGAGAGTCGCCGCCCGTCGCAGCTCTCCGGCGGTCAGCAGCAACGCGTCGCCCTGGCGCGGGCCATCGTGTACCGGCCGCCGCTGCTCCTCATGGACGAGCCGCTGGGAGCGCTCGACAAGAAGCTGCGCGAGCAGGTGCAGTTGGAACTCAAGGACCTGCAGCGTCGCCTCGGGACGACGGTGATCTACGTGACCCACGATCAGGACGAGGCGCTGACCATGTCGGATCGCGTGGTGGTTCTGGCGAAGGGCCGGGTCGAGCAGCTCGGGACCCCGCAGGATCTCTATGAGCGTCCCGTCAACCGATTCGTCGCCGACTTCGTCGGCGAGACGAACTTCGTCGCGGGCACCGTGGCTGCCCGGGATGGTGACCTGTGCACGGTGACGGTGTCAGGTATGGGAGAGCTCACCGGCACCGCCAGCCCTGCCCTGCCTGAAGGAACTGGTCATCGGGTGGAACTGGCGGTGCGACCGCAGCGAATCACGGTCGCGGCTGGGTCCAAGGGGTTCGCCGGACGTGTGGTCAAGAGCACCTACTCCGGCGACACCGTCCGCGCCACGATCGCTCTGGGCGAGGGGATCGAGATCGTCGCCCGAGTGCCTGCGCACGAGGCGACCTGGGGAGCCGAGGACGACGTCACCGTCGGTTGGGAGCCGCAGCACGCGCGGGTGTACCCGGTGGAGGTGCCATGACCTCTGGGTACCGGACGCGAACCGCAGTGCTGCTGATGCTGCCCTTCGGGGCTCTGCTGCTCGGCATCATCGTCGTCCCGATCGTCATGCTGCTCTCCCAGAGCTTCGGCAGCGACGAAGGGTTCAGCCTCGCCCAATACGAGCGACTCTTCGGTGAGCCGGTCTATATGCGCGTCGTGTGGCGAACCGTCCGGATCTCCGCCATCGTCATGACGCTGTCCCTCGTGCTCGCCTATCCGCTCGCCTACGTGATGTCGCGCGCACGGGGATGGGTGGTCGGACTGCTGCTCGCCGCTGTCCTGGTTCCACTGTGGACCAGCGTCCTGGTCCGCAGCTATGCGTGGATCGTGTTGCTGCAGCGAAACGGCATCATCAACTCGACGCTGAGTTGGCTGGGGGTCATCTCCGAGCCTCTGACGCTGCTCTATACCGAGGGCGCGGTGATCGTGGCGATGACCCAGGTGATGCTCCCGTTCATGGTCCTGCCCATTTATGGAACCCTCCGAGGAATCGATACCTCCCTGGTGGCCGCTGCGCGGAGCCTCGGCGCCACCAGCGCCGCGGCGTTCCGCCAGGTGACCCTCCCGCTCAGCCTGCCGGGCATCACGTCTGGTTGCGTGCTGGTCTTCGTGATGTCGCTGGGCTTCTTCATCACCCCGGCGCTGGTTGGTGGTCCGAAGTCGCAGATGATCAGCACCCTGATCAGCGAACAGGTGACGCGACTGCTGAACTTCCGCTTCGCCGGAGCCCTCTCCGCGGTACTCGTCGTGATCGTGCTGGTACTGGTGCTGCTCTTCAACGGGGCGTTGCGACGTGCGCAGGAGGGTCGCTGATGAAGCAGGGAGACAGGGGTATCAGGATCGGTCTGCATCTGATCGCGTCCGTCATCGTCGTCTTTCTGATCGTGCCGACGCTGATCGTCATCCCGATGTCCTTCTCGCCGTCGCAGTTCCTCGAGTTCCCGCCGAGCGGCTTCTCGCTGCGGTGGTACGAAGAGTTCCTCACAAACCCGAAGTGGACCGGGCCGACTCTGCTCTCGATCTCCATCGCGTTCTGGACGGCAGCGATCGCGACCGTCATCGGTACCGCTACCGCGCTGGCCCTCGTCCGAGGCCGGCTGCGTTTCAAGCCGGCCTTGAACACGGTGGTGATCTTCCCGCTGACCGCACCCATCATCGTCGTGGCGGTCGCCGTGCTGTCGTTCTACCTCCGCGTGGGACTGAACGGCACGATGATCGGCTTCGTGCTCGCGCACACCGTTCTCGCGACTCCCTATGTGGTGCTGGTCACCTCCGCGGCACTCCAGCGGTTCGACTGGTCGCTGGAACTGGCGGCCTTGAACCTGGGTGCGACACCGCTGCAGTCCTTCCTGCGGGTGGTGCTTCCGGCGATGGTGCCGGCGGCCCTCGTGGGCGCGGTCTTCGCCTTCATCACCTCCTTCGACGAGGCGGTCGTCGCCTTCTTCATCTCCGACGTCCGTCAGACGACGCTTCCTCGACGGCTCTTCGAGAGCATCGACTTCGACCTGAGTCCAGTCATCGCCGCGATCGCAACCGTGATCACGACCGCGTCCGTACTGCTGCTCGGCACGGCCGAGCTCATCAGACAGGGCATGAACCGTCGCGTGCGGCGCTTGTCCACGACCGCGAAGAAGGAGTGACACCTGCGCAGACCAGACCTTCGTCGGCCGGTGCGGTCACGACCTTCGTCCCCGACCGCATCCCAAATTGCTGCTCGGCGTCGCCGGGCTGATCACACCGGACAGGTGCCGTTCGGCACGCTGCCTGTCCAAGACCAAGAGAAGGAGTGACAAGAGCATGGCGAATTTCGGATCAAGCGAGCTTTCTCGCAAACAACTGCTGCAGGCGATCGGCCTCGCGGCGGGTGGGCTCGCCCTGGGCGGCAGCCTGGCTTCATGTGCCACCGACAGCGGTGACGGTGGTGCGCCCACCACCGGCGGAGGCGGAGGTGGTAACCGGGAGTTGAGAGTCGTGGCCACCGGCGGCGCCTTCCAGGAGGCGCTGGAGAAGCACTTCTACAAGCCCTTCACCGAGACGACCGGCATTCAGATCGTCGCGGTGACCGCCGGCGTCGACCAGTGGCCTCGCGCGCAGGCGCAGGTCGAGGCGGGCGACGTCCAGTGGGATCTCGTGACAGTCAACCCCGTCGACCGGTTCTCCAAGGGCGCCCTGCTCGACCCGCTCGCGCCGCAGGACGTTCCCAACGCTGAGAAGCTCGGGGTGCCCGGCAGTCTGAGCCGCAACACGCTGGCCCGGACCCACGGGCCCTACGTGCTGCTCTACAACAGCGCCGAGTTCCCGAACGGCGGCCCGACGTCGTGGACGGACTTCTGGGATGTCCAGAAGTTCCCCGGCCCGCGGGCGATGCCGAATGACGGCAATGCCCAGGCTCCGATCGCGGCCGCGCTCATGGCGGACGGGGTGCCCATGGACCAGATCATCCCGTTCGATTTCGACCGCGCCTTCGCGAAACTCGATCAGATCCGCGATCACGTTGCGGTCTGGTGGACGAGCGGCGACCAGGCGCAGCAGACCATCCGTGATGGCGAGGTCGTGATGTCGATGATGCTCAGCGGCCGAGCTCAGAGTCTGAAGAAGGAAGGGCAGCCCGTCGAACTGACGTGGCAGGGCGCGGTCGACGACGGTGCCCTGTGGGGCCTCATGAAGGGGACCCCGAACCGCAAGGAGGCGCTGGAGTTCCTCAACTTCTGGATGACGCGTCCCGAAGCGCACGTCGAGTTCATGAAGCAGATCAACTACTACACCGCGAACGCGGAGGCCATCGGGATGCTCACAGGAGTCGACCTGGAGAACGCCCAAGCGTCCATCTCGGACAAGGTGTTCAAGATCAGTGCAACTGACTGGGTCGCCGAGAACGATGACGACATCAGCCAGCGCTGGGATTCCTGGTTCGTGGCCTGAACCGAGGTTGGCGCGCGGCGACCGGCCGCGCGCCAACACCGGCGTCGGAGGCCCGGGCGGCGTCACACCCGGGCCTGGCGGCGAGACCCTCGCCGCCGGCATGGCACAAGACGGAGCCTGATGGCTCCGAGAAGGAGGTACCGCATGTACTACCGGCAGCTGGGGAGATCCGGGCTGAGGGTGTCCGTGCTGACGCTGGGCACCATGACCTGGGGCACCACTCGCAGCGCCGCCTCGATCGGGCACGTCGACGAGGCCGGTGCACGTCGTCAGGTCGACATCGCTCTGGACGCGGGGGTGAACCTCATCGACACCGCGAACCTGTACAGCCTCGGCGCATCGGAGACGCTGGTCGGGAAGGCGATCAAGGGGCGACGTGATCAGATCCTGATCTCCACCAAGGTCGGGTTCCGCATGACCGAGGAGATCAACGACAACGGGCTTTCCCGCCACCACATCCTGGAGCAGGTCGAGGCGAGCCTCACCCGGCTCGGCACCGACCACATCGACATCTACCACGTCCACCAGTGGGACGGGCAGACGCCGCCGGAGGAGTACCTGGAGACGCTCAACAGGCTCGTCGAGTCCGGCAAGGTGCGCTATCTCGGCGTGTCGAACTTCTCGGGCTGGCAGCTGATGAAAACGCTCGGCGTCGCCGACGCCCACGGCTGGCAGCGGTTCGTGAGCAACCAGATCTACTACTCGCTGGAGGCACGGGACGCCGAGTACGAGTTGATCCCGGCGTCCGTGGACCAAGGGCTGGGCGTGATGACCTGGGCGCCGTTGGCCGGCGGCCTGCTGACCGGGAAGTACCGCCGCGACCGTCAGCCCTCGGAGGGTCGGCAGATCACCGACTGGAACGAGCCGCCGGTTCGCAATCCGGATCGACTCTGGGCGACCGTCGACCGGCTGATCGAGATCGCCGCCGCCCACGACGTCCCGCCGTCGCAGATCGCGCTGGCCTACCTGCTGGCAAAGCCTGGGGTCACTACGACGGTGCTCGGCGCCCGGCGGGAGGAGCAGCTGATCGCCAACCTGGGCGCCGCGGACATCGTGCTCTCCCAGGACGAGATCGACGCCCTCGACATCGTCAGCGCTCCTGACATGGTCTATCCGTACTGGCATCAGTATCGGAACGCCCATCGTCGCTTCGGCGCGCCCGACCTGGTTCTGCGCGGGCCCAAGCGCAGCTCGGCGCCCTGACCCTCGGCGTGGAGGTCGGTCCGCGTCACGCGACCGATCTCCACGCTGGTCGATGGTCTTGCCTGGGACACCCCCCGGGAGGTGAAGCGTCCTCCATTCATCGATTGGTGGCTGACCTGAGGAAGCCATTTCGATGCAGGCGGTATTGACCGCGCCAATATCGAGTTCGCCGTGCCCGACCGCGGTCATTGGAACCAGGGGGACGGCCCAAGAACACCGGAATGATCGCCGACCGCTGAATGGCGGCCGGCTTGCATGTGGAAGGCCGCTGACTACCGTATTCGCGGCGCGATTCGGGCTATTATCGGCCACGTGCTGCAGAGCGTGGGAGTCTCGGTGGGCGTCGCTGCCCGGACGGTCGGAGTGTCGGCCCAGAGCGTGCGTGCCTGGGAGCGTGCCGGACTGGTGACGCCCTTGCGGACGGCCGGCGGGCACCGGGTCTTTCGGGCACGCGATGTCGACCGGCTGCATGAGATCAAGCGGCTGCGGACGGTTGAAGGGCTGAACGTCGCCGCGATCCGTCAGCGATTGGGGAATGACCCCGAGCAGGAGGTCGCCGAGCCGGGCGAGCACGCGCGGGAGCAGGAAGCGCTCGGAGCGCGATTTCGGCGGTTGCGGGTCTCCCAGCACAAATCGGTGGCGGAAGTCGCCGAGGGGACCGGTTTGTCGCCGTCCTTCATTTCCACGGTCGAGCGCGGGGAGTCGGGGATGTCCCTGGCTTCCCTGCGCCTGTTGGCCTCCTATTACGGGATCGAAGACCTTCGGGTGCTCTACGGCATCGAGGGTGAGCCCAGATCGCTGGTGCGGGGCTCGGAGCGGTCGGCGATGGTGTGGCCCAGTGGGGTGGTCTTCGAGGATCTGACCGGCCCGAACCGGCTGCTCAACGGATCGCTGCTGAAGCTCCCGCCCCACTCCGACAGCGGCGGCTACTACGCCCACGGCGGCGAGGAGTTCGTCTACGTGCTGACCGGAAGCCTGTTCGTCGACGTGAAAAGCGAAGGTGTCGTCCGGCTCGAGCCGGACGACACCCTGTACTTCCAGTCGACCATGCCGCACCGCTTCTGGTCCGAGGACGAAGCCGTCAGCGCGGTCTGGGTCAACATGCAGCCGCCGCAGCCGCCCAAGCCCTAGGCTCTGGTGGCGACCCGGAGGCGCGGTGGGACGCGGTGCCGGGCGAAGACGTCCTGTACGGTCTCGCGCTCCTTGACGACCTCGACCTGGGTGCCGTTGACGAGCACGGTGGCCGGCCTCGGGACGCCGTTGAGCTGGGTGGAGGCGGTCTCGGCGTACATGCCGGCGTCCAGCACCGCGAGGATGTCGCCGCGCTGGACGAGCGGGAACGGCACCCCGGCGCCGATCGGGTTGCCGGTGCACAACGAGCCCACCACGTCGGCGTCGCCCGCGAGCGGATCGTCCATCCGGCTCGCCGGCAGGACGTGGTAGCTGCTGCGAGCGGTCTCGATGCGCATCAGGTCGTTGACCGAGAAGTCCGCGTGCACCCAGCGGCGTCCCAGGTCGAGTTTGACCGAGCCGACCGTGCCGAGCAGGACGACGGCGTTCCCGACCAGGTAGCGACCGGGCTCGAGCCACAGCGCGGGGACGGGCAGTTGAGCTGCCCGGAACTCCTCAAGCAGGCCCGCGGTGATCGCGTCGGCGTACTCCTCGACGGTGTGCTCGTTCAGGGCGAGTTCGCGCGATTCCGGATCCCGCCGGCGGGCCAGGCCGCCGCCGACATCCACCATGGCGGGTGCGAACCCGGTCTCGCGGTGCATCCGCACGATCGCGCCGCCGAGTTCCTTGGCCCAGCCGTAGTAGAAGGCGGGGGAGGTGCTGCCGCGGCCGAGGTGGAAGTGGTAGCCCTGCAGGTCGACTTCGTCGAGCTGCTGGATCTGCCGGATCAGCCGGGTGGCGGTCTCCGCCGACAGCCCCCATTGCACGCCGGCGGTGCTCTCGGTGACGTTCTCGGTGCCGAAGTAGTCCGAGGGGATGGCCAGCGCCTCGGGCAGCACCTTGATGCGCAGGTTCACCCGGACCGCGTGCCCCAGTTCGCGGGCGATCGACTGCAGCATGCCGATCTCGTCCTCGCCGTCGATGTTGACCCGGATCCCCAGTTGGGCGGCGTTGCGCAGGTCGTCGTAGGACTTGTTGCTGCCGTTCATCACCAGCTTCTCCGGATCCGCGCCGCCGGCGAAGGTCGCGTACAGCTCGCCCTCCCCGAAGCAGTCGCCGCCGGCGCCCTCCTGGTGCAGCACCGCCCGGATCGCCAGGTTGTTGTTGGCCTTGATGGCGTAGAGCACGTTGATCTCCGCCGGCCAGCGCGCGGCGAAGGCGTCGCGGACCGCCCGGTAGTTCGACCGCAGGGTCTGCTCGGAGATGACATACAGCGGTGAGCCGAACCGTTCCACCAGGTCCGTGACGGCACAGCCCTCCACGGTCAGAACACCGGTGTCGTCGACACCCAGGTTGTCGGTGGGCGTCACCACATCGGCCAGCGCGAACCGCTCTCCGGTCGCAGCCTGCATGTCGGACATCTGCACTCCTTGGGTAACAGTAAACTTGATATGTAACCAGTAGGATAGCGTAGTCTGGCCGTCATGACATCGACATCGTCCACCGCTTCCGACGAGCCCTCGGCGGTCCTCGGCGGGCCGGAGCTACCTCAGGTGCGCCTGCTGCGTACCGCCATTCCCGGCCCGCGTTCGGCCGGCTTCCTCGCCCGGAAGGCGGCCGCCGTGCCGCCAGGGGTCGCTCATACCGTGCCGATCCAGGTGGTCGCCGCCGGCGGCGGTGTGGTCGTCGACGCCGACGGCAACTCGCTGATCGATCTGGCCGCGGGCATCGCGGTCACCACCCTGGGCAATGCGCACCCCGCTGTGGTCGCCGCGGTGCGCGACCAGGTCGAGCGGTATACGCACACCTGCTTCATGGTCGCGCCCTACGAGCCCTACGTGGCGGTCGCCGAGGAGCTCAACCGGCTGACGCCGGGGGATTTCGAGAAGCGGACGATCCTGCTCAACTCCGGCGCGGAGGCGGTGGAGAACGCGGTCAAGATCGCCCGCAAGTTCACCGGACGCAACGGCGTGGTGGTCTTCGACCACGGCTATCACGGACGGACCAACCTGACCATGGCGATGACCGCCAAGGCCATGCCGTACAAGGCGGGGTTCGGGCCGTTCGCGCCGGACGTCCATCGTGTCGCCGGTTCCTACCCCTTCCGCGACGGACTGGACGGACCGGCCGCCGCGGCCAGGGCGATAGCGAGGATCCGGACGCAGGTCGGCGATGACCTGGCGGCGATCGTGATCGAACCCATCCAGGGGTGGCTTCGTGGTGCCGGCCGACGGCTTCCTGCCCGCCCTGGCGGAGTTCTGCCGCGAGGTGGGCGCGGTCTTCGTCGCCGACGAGATCCAGACCGGTTTCGCCCGCACCGGGAAAGGTCATGTGATGAACGAAACCGAGAGGCTCCGAGTACTGCCCAATCCGGCCGGGCGCGGCCTCTTCATCGCCGGGGAGTGGCGAGAGGCGTCCGGTGGGGCGACCTTCGGTGTCGTGGATCCGGCGACCGGTGAAGAGCTGTGCCGGGTCGCCGACGCGACCCCCGAGGACGGACCTACACCCGCGGCCTGGCTCGCGCGCAGCGACTGATGGACGAACTCGAGACCGG
>JAPUEM010000076.1 GCA_027492575.1 Propionicimonas sp. | reverse complement strand
CGTCGGTGACCGCGGCGACGCCGTTGATCAGGCCGGAGCGATCCCGCACCGGGTCGGGGGTGGGGGTGAAGATCACTCCGGAGGTGCCCAGCGAGACGGTCAGGTCGCCGGGCTGGATGCCCAGGCCGACCGCCGAGGCGTGCTGGTCGCCCGCGCCGGCGCCGACCGGGATGCCGGCCGGGAGGCCCAGTTCGGCGGCGGCCGCCGGCTGCAGTTCGCCGGCGACGTCCTGGGGGCCCAGCACCCGCGGCACCATCGCCTCCCAGTCACGGCCGGGGTCGATGACCTCGAGGAAGCCGGTCAGGTACTGATTGGCCGCGGCGTCGAAGTAGGCCGTGCCCGAGGCCTCCGAGCGGTCGGTCGCGAAGGCGCCGGTGAGCCGGTAGGTGGCGTAGTCGTGGGGGAGCAGCATGGTCGCGAGGTGGGCGAAGTTCTCCGGCTCGTGGCGCGCGAGCCAGGCGACCTTGCTGATGGTGAAGGCGGCCGTGGGCAGCGATCCGGTCCGGTCGATGAAGGCGGCGTCGCCGATCTGCTCGCGCAGCCGGAGCAACTCCGGGGTCGTCGTAGTGTCGTTCCACAGCTTGGCCGGACGGATCACCTCACCCGCGGCGTCCAGCGGGACCAGCCCGTGGCACTGCCCGGCGACCGAGATCGCGGCCACGCGGGTTCCCGCCGGGGCGGCCGCCAGCGCCTGACGAAAGGCCGTGGCGAGAGCCTGCCACCAGGCGCGGGGATCCTGTTCGCTACGGGGCGGCGTCACCCGTGGGTGCGGGGCCGACCCGGTGGCCACCACCTGGGCGGTGGCAAGGTCGTAGAGCTGCACCTTGCACGACTGGGTTGAACTGTCGACTCCGGCGACCACGACTGTCACAGGCACCTCCGTTGCGCGCGGCCGTCATGGCCGATGGGGTGCTGTCAGCGTCCCATCGGGTGATCGATTGTTCAATGGTTCGAATCACAATGCGCTCAATTGAGCGGGATGTCTGCCTTCTTCCGGGGCATCCGGAGGATGGCCTGGGCCAGGTCTGCATCCACGACCACCTCGTTGATGATGCCGGAGCGGCAGACCGACACCATCGCCCGGGCCTTCTCGGTTCCCGAGGCGCTGGCGATCACACGGTTCACCTTGCGCAGTTGGTCGACGCTGATCCCCAGGCGGTGACGAAGGAAGCGAGGGTCGACCACCTGGCCGGATTCGTCGAACGGGATGCCGCAGAACTCCGCCTGGGCGCCCGAGTTCAGCAGGAGTTCCTGGACGTGCGCGGGCAGGATGTCGAGCACCCGGGTCACCCGAGGGGTGAGCGAGCCCACCGAGGCGACGGCGGTGGTCACCCGATCGAAGGCGGCCAGCACGGCCGCGACGTCGGGCTGGCGGCGCAGCGCGGCGGCGGTGCGGGCGTCGTCAAGGTAGAACGGAGCGAAGATCGCTCTTGCCGGACGTCCGGTGATCATGGCGACGGTGCGGACGATCTCACTCACCGGGTTCGGCAGGTCGTAGCCGATCACGCCGTTCAGCTGAACCGTGTCGACGGCCGGCAGCCGGTCGAGGTCGTCCGTCATGGCGGTGAGCGTGCGTCCCCAGGCCAGGCCCAGCAGTTCCCCCTTGGTGAGGGTGTCCTGCAGGTAGGCGCCGGTGGCTCGGCCGACCTGTGCGCGGGCGTGGGTGGCATCCCCGTGAGTCTCGATCACGATGGCGTGCCGGATTCCCAGGTACTCCTTCAGCTGTTCGGCCAGGTCCGGCCCGACACCGTCGTCGTTGACCGAGATGGTCACCACCCCGGCGTCCCTGGCCTCGTCCAGCAGTCGGGCAACCTTGAACCGGGAGATCCCGAGCTGGGCCGAGATCTCACTCTTGGACTTGTCGTCCAGGTAGTAGGCCCGGCTGACCTCGATCATTTCTCGCCGACGAGCGATGGCTCGCCCTCCATCCTCGCTCACTTGAGCAGCCTAGCGGCATCAAGCGGCGGGGCGGACGGGTGCTCGTCCCACCATTCGTCTCATTTCGCGTGGCGGCTTTCGCGAACGGGCTTGGAGTGGCATGATGTGCGACATGTCGTGGGCGACCATTCTGCTTGTTCGCCGCAGCGAGGCCTAGTAAGTCCGATCAGGCCTCCTCGCTGCGGAGTTCGTCACGCGCCTGGCATCCCAACGCACTCAGCGAGGAACCCATGACCACCCAATTCCCGACCCGTCCGCAGTCTGTGCCGGTGCAGCAGCCCAGCCCGATGCCGTTCGAGCGCTACACCGCGTTCGTCCCGGTCGATCTGCCGGATCGCACCTGGCCCACCAAGAAGATCACCCAGGCGCCGCGCTGGCTCAGCACGGATCTGCGGGACGGCAACCAGGCGCTCATCGACCCGATGACGCCGTCGCGGAAGCGGAAGATGTTCGACCTGCTGGTCCGGATGGGCTACAAGGAGATCG
>JAPUEM010000075.1 GCA_027492575.1 Propionicimonas sp. | reverse complement strand
GTCGGCCTGATCAGCCCGCCGCCGCACCACGACATCTACTCGATCGAGGATCTCAAGCAGCTGATCCACGACCTGAAGTGCGCCAACCCCAGCGCCCGCGTCCACGTCAAGCTGGTCGCCGAGGTGGGGGTCGGGACGGTCGCCGCCGGCGTCTCCAAGGCGAAGGCGGACGTCGTCCTCATCTCCGGCCACGACGGTGGGACGGGCGCCGCGCCGCTCACCTCGCTGAAGCACGCCGGCGGGCCCTGGGAGCTCGGCCTGGCCGAGACCCAGCAGACCCTGTTGCTGAACGGCCTGCGGGATCGCATCGTCGTCCAGGCTGACGGCCAGCTGAAGACTGGCCGGGACGTGGTGATCGCCGCCCTGCTGGGTGCGGAGGAGTTCGGCTTCGCGACCGCGCCGCTGGTGGTCTCCGGCTGCGTCATGATGCGGGTCTGTCACCTCGACACCTGCCCGGTGGGGGTCGCCACCCAGAACCCGGAGCTGCGGGCCAAGTACAACGGCCACGCCGACTACGTGGTGAACTTCTTCGAGTTCATCGCCGAGGAGGTGCGCGAACTGCTCGCCGAGCTGGGCTTCCGCTCCATCGAGGAGGCCGTGGGTCACGTCGAGGTGCTGCGCACCGCGGACGCCATCGCGCACTGGAAGACCCAGGGGCTGGATCTCAGCCCGGTCCTGCACCAGGTGGACGTGCCCGAAGGCACCCCGCTGCACAGCACGGTCGCCCAGGATCACGGTCTGGACGAGAAGCTGGACGTTCAGCTTCTCGAGCTCTGCGCACCCGCCCTGACCGGCGGTGAGCTGGTGCGGGCCGACCTGACCGTTCGCAACGTCGACCGGACGGTGGGCACCATCCTGGGTCACCACGTCACCAAGGCGACCGATGGCGCCGGCCTGCCGGAGAACACCATCGACCTCACCTTCCGCGGCACCGCCGGGCAGAGCTTCGGCGCCTTCCTGCCGCGCGGCGTGACGATGCGGCTGGTCGGCGACGCGAACGACTACTTCGGCAAGGGCCTCTCCGGAGGCCGGCTGACCCTGCGTCCGCCGGAGGATGCGCCCTTCGTCGCCGAGGAACAGATCGTCGCCGGCAACGTGATCGGCTACGGCGCCACCAGCGGGCAGCTCTTCCTGCGCGGTCGCGTGGGCGAGCGGTTCTGCGTCCGCAACTCGGGGGCGACCGCGGTGGTCGAGGGCGTGGGCGACCACGGCCTGGAATACATGACCGGCGGCGAGGTGCTGATCCTCGGCCCGACCGGACGCAACCTGGCGGCGGGCATGTCCGGCGGTGTCGCCTGGGTGCTCGACCTCAACCCCGTCCGGCTGAACCCGGAACTGGTCGACGCCCAGGAATCGGCGGCAGCCGATCTGGCGCGCATCCGGGAACTGCTCGCCCAGCACCACGAGGAGACCGGTTCGGCGGTGGCGGCCCGGCTGCTGGAACTGACCGACGACCAACTGGCGCAGCGGTTCACCACCGTGATGCCGCGCGACTACGCGCGGGTGCTGGCCGCCCGGGCCGAGGCCGAATCGGCCGGGCTGAGCGAGGACGAGATCGTGACCGTGATGATGGAGGCGGCACATGGCTGATCCCAGGGGCTTCATGACCACCCCGCGCCAGGTCGCCGAGCGGCGTCCGGTCGCCGAACGCGTCCATGACTGGAAAGAGGTCTACCCGGGCACCCCGGGTCGCGCGCTGCTGCCGATCATCAGCCAGCAGGCGGGCCGCTGCATGGATTGCGGCATCCCGTTCTGCCACCAGGGCTGCCCGCTGGGCAACCTGATCCCGGAGTGGAACGACCTGGTCTGGCGTGACGACTGGCGTGGTGCGGTGGAACGGCTGCATGCCACCAACAACTTCCCCGAGTTCACCGGACGGCTCTGCCCGGCTCCGTGTGAAACCTCCTGCGTGGTGGGCATCAACCGTGACCCGGTGACCATCAAGAACGTCGAGGTGGCGATCATCGACCGCGCCTGGGACGACCGCCGGGTGACCGCCGAGATGCCCGAGTGGCATTCCGGCAAGACGGTCGCGGTGGTGGGCTCCGGGCCGTCCGGGCTCGCGACCGCCCAGCAGCTGACCCGGGCCGGCCACACCGTGGTCGTCTACGAGCGGGCGGACGCCATCGGCGGCCTGCTGCGCTACGGCATCCCCGAGTTCAAGATGGAGAAGGCGGTTCTCGAGCGGCGGCTGAAGCAGATGCGGCTGGAGGGCACCGTCTTCAAGGCCGGGGTGAACATCGGCGTCGACATCACCGGCGAGGAGCTGCTCGACCGCTTCGACGCGGTGGTGCTGGCGGTCGGCTCGACCGTGGCCCGCGACCTGCCCATCCCCGGACGCGAGCACGCCGGCATCCACCAGGCCATGGAGTTCCTGCCGCAGGCCAACCGCGCCGCGCTGGGCCAGGAGGTGGCCGACCAGATCCTGGCCACCGGCAAGGATGTGGTGATCATCGGCGGTGGCGACACCGGGGCCGACTGCCTGGGCACGTCGATCCGGCAGGGCGCCCGTTCGGTCACCCAGCTGGAGATCATGCCGATGCCGCCCGAGGCGCGTCCGGCGAACCAGCCGTGGCCGACCTATCCGATGACCTTCCGGGTCTCGTCCGCACACGAGGAGGCGGGGGAGCGGGTCTACTCGGTCTCCACCAGCTCCTTCGAGGCGGACGACGAGGGCCGGGTCGCCGGGCTGCGGCTCAGCGAGGTCGCCATGGTGAACGGCCGGTTCGAGCCGGTCGAGGGCACCGAGCGGGTCATCCCCGCTCAGCTGGTGTTGCTGGCCATGGGTTTCGTCGGTCCGCAGCGCGACGGCGTCATCGAGCAGCTGGGCCTGGAACTCGACCCGCGCGGCAACATCGCCCGCGATGAGTTCTACGCGACCAACGTCCCCGCGGTCTACGCCTGCGGCGATGCCGGACGCGGCCAGTCCCTGATCGTCTGGGCGATCGCCGAGGGCCGCTCCTGCGCCAGCGAGGTGGACGCCTTCCTGCAGGGCGAGACCCAGCTGCCGAAGCCGATTCTCCCCACCGAACGCCCCTTGATGGTCTGAGCCGAACAGGCCGGCTCACCCAACCCCGTCATCCCGGACATGATCCGGGATCTCTACGCGACCACCACCGAGACGGTGGGTCAAGCAGGAGATCCCGGGTCGTAGCCCGGGATGACGCACAACGGGCCGCGTCGGACTCGCTAGGCTGAGGCATCTGGGGTAATATTTCGATATCGAGATAGTTTGCGCAGGAGGATCGATGAGCATCGACAGCTACCAGTCCCGGGACGACCTCACCGTAGGCGACCAGAGCTACGAGATCTTCCGGCTGGACGCGGTCGAGGGCTCCGCGAGCCTGCCCTACAGCCTGAAGGTGCTGCTGGAGAACCTGCTGCGCACCGAGGACGGTGCCAACGTCACCGCCGAGGACATCGCCGCGCTCGGCCAATGGAACCCGGCGGACGAGCCGAACCGGGAGATCCAGTTCACCCCGGCGCGGGTCATCATGCAGGACTTCACCGGCGTCCCCTGCGTGGTCGATCTGGCCACCATGCGCGAGGCGATGGCCGACCTGGGCGGCGACCCGTCCAAGGTGAACCCGCTGGCGCCGGCCGAGATGGTGATCGACCACTCGGTGGTCGCCGACCTCTTCGGCACCCCGAACGCCTTCGCCCGCAATGTCGAGCTCGAGTACCAGCGCAACCGCGAGCGCTACCAGTTCCTCCGTTGGGGCCAGACCGCCTTTGACGACTTCGTGGTCGTCCCGCCGGGCACCGGCATCGTCCATCAGGTCAACATCGAACACCTGGCCCGCGTCGTCTTCCCACGTGAGGTCAATGGCGTGCTGCAGGCCTACCCCGACACCTGTGTCGGCACCGACTCGCACACCACCATGGTCAACGGCCTGGGCGTGGTCGGCTGGGGCGTCGGCGGCATCGAGGCCGAGGCGGCGCTGCTGGGCCAGCCGGTCAGCATGCTGATCCCGCGGGTGGTCGGCTTCAAGCTGAGCGGCAGGCTGCCCGAGGGCACCACCGCCACCGACCTCGTCCTCACCATCACCGAGATGCTGCGCCAGCACAAGGTGGTCGGCAAGTTCGTCGAGTTCTACGGCACCGGCGTCTCCGAGGTGCCGCTGGCCAACCGCGCCACCATCGGAAACATGAGCCCCGAATACGGCTCCACCATCGCGGTCTTCCCGATCGACGACAAGACCATCGACTACCTGCGCCTCACCGGACGCTCGCAGCAGCAACTCGACCTGGTCGAGGCCTACGCCCGCACCCAGGGCCTGTGGCACGACCCCGCCGCCGAGCCGCGGTACTCGGAGTACCTCGAACTCGATCTGGCCACGGTCGTCCCGAGCATCGCCGGTCCGAAGCGTCCGCAGGACCGCATCCTGCTCGCCGAGGCCAAGCAGTCCTTCGAGACCATCGTCGGCAGCTACCTGTCGGAGAAGTCCGCGCCGGCCCACGTCACCCTGGCCAGCGGCGAGGAGTTCGAGCTCGACAACGGCGCGGTGACCATCGCGGCGATCACCTCGTGCACGAACACCTCCAACCCGTCGGTCATGATCGGCGCCGCGCTGGTGGCGAAGAAGGCGGTCGAGAAGGGCCTCACCCGCAAGCCGTGGGTGAAGACCTCGCTGGCCCCCGGCTCGAAGGTGGTCACCGACTACTACGAGAAGTCCGGCCTCACCAAGTATCTGGACGCCCTCGACTTCGACCTGGTCGGCTACGGCTGCACCACCTGCATCGGCAACTCCGGGCCCCTGATCCCGGAGGTCTCCCAGGCGGTCAACGCGCACGACCTGGCGGTGACCTCCGTCCTGTCGGGCAACCGCAACTTCGAGGGACGGATCAACCCCGACGTCAAGATGAACTACCTGGCCAGCCCGCCGCTGGTGGTGGCCTACGCCCTGGCCGGACGAATGGACATCGACCTCACCACCGAGCCGCTGGGCCAGGCCACTGATGGTTCCAACGTCTACCTGAGCGATATCTGGCCGAGCCAGGCCGAGGTGGACGAGGTGGTCAACTCGTCCATCAGCGCTGACATGTTCACCTCGCGCTACGCCGACGTCTTCGCCGGGGACGAGGCCTGGCGGTCGCTGCCCACCCCGGAGGGCGACACCTTCGAGTGGGACGCGGAGTCGACCTACGTCCGCAAGCCGCCGTACTTCGACGACATGCCGCACACCCCCCAGCCGGTCACCGACATCGCCAATGCCCGGGTGCTGCTGAAGCTTGCCGACTCGGTCACCACCGACCACATCTCGCCCGCCGGCGCGATCAAGCTCGACAGCCCGGCCGGCAAGTACCTCACCGAGCACGGCGTGGCCCGCAACGACTTCAACTCCTACGGATCGCGCCGCGGCAACCACGAGGTCATGATCCGGGGCACCTTCGCCAATATCCGGCTCCGCAACCAGATCGCGCCCGGCACCGAGGGCGGCTTCACCCGCGACTTCACCCAGCCCGACGGCCCGGTCACCACGGTCTACGACGCCGCGCAGAGCTACGCCGCCGCCGGCACCCCGCTCGTGGTGCTGACCGGCAAGGAGTACGGCTCGGGCTCGTCGCGTGACTGGGCGGCCAAGGGCACCGCGCTGCTGGGCGTCAAGGTGGTCATCGCCGAGAGCTACGAGCGGATCCACCGTTCGAACCTGATCGGCATGGGCGTCCTCCCGCTGCAGTTCCCCGAGGGCGAGAACGCCGATTCGCTGGGCCTGACCGGCACCGAGACCTTCTCGGTGAGCGGCATCACCGCCCTCAACGACGGCGTGACCCCGAAGACCGTGACGGTGACCGCCCAGGGCGACGGCGACCAGGTGGTCTTCGAGGCGATCGTCCGCATCGACACCCCCGGCGAGGCCGACTACTACCGCCACGGCGGCATCATGCAGTACGTCCTCCGCTCCCTCCTGGAGCGCTGACCCGCTTCGCCTGCCTGGTCTGACACCCTCGGTCGGTGTATTCGTGAAGATACATTGACGGAGGGTGTTGACCTTCCGTCACTTCCAGGACATCTACCACCACGCCTACCGGGACTACCTCCCGGTTGATCCGACCGACCCGATCCTGGCGCTGCACAGTCGGGCACCACGGGGGAGTGCGGTCACTACGACGATTCCGAAGGCCCCCATGCCGGATGCCGAGGTTGCGGCCAGTCTGGACGGCGTCCGTGCCGCGGAGCGCCACGCCGTCGAGGCCCGCCTGCTACGGGACGACGCGATTCGGCAAGCCAAGGAAGCCGGCGCCTCCTACGCGCAGGTGGCCGAGGCCGCCGGGCTGACCCGGGCAGGAGTTCAAACGGTGGTCAGGCGAGGCCGGGCCGGTTGATCTTTGACTCAGCAAGAGTTCATCATCGAGGCTTGATCGGCCGGCCAGTGATCGGCCGGTCGATCGGAGGGTCGATGGCCGGCGTTCCGACCTGAGAACTGCTCAAATCACCGTTCTGGGATCGATTCCGCACCGTTTACGGTCACCGATTCGGGCAACATGTACCTACCGTCCTTGTCGTGCGGAGGATGTCGATGGACATTTCCTCTCCGGGTGAGGAAATGAATCGAATCAACGCTTAGAGCCGCGTTGTCCCTCGTAAGAAGGACATTGAAAGCGCTCTCGGTGGGTGTCGTGCATGCATTTCCTTGGTCTCCTCCTACTTCGCATCTGGGGGTGTAGCCAGCGCTGATTTCGAGATGTACCATGCGAAACAGTGGCTCGCCTGTGGGGGGTGGGCGGCGACCTTGGGGGACAGCTGTGTCTGTTAATCGTGATCGTTCCAATCGTGCAGTGACAGCCTCCGGATGGGGTCGTTTAATTCATCAAAAGTTCTCGAGATCCCGCTACTGGGCTCGAGGGGCGGTTGCCGCCATCCTGTCGCTGACGCTCGCTTTCACCGCATTGCCGGTGGCGAACGCCGAGGGCGACGACGATCCGGATATCGCCGCCGCGGCCAAGGCTGAGGAAGAGAAGAAGGCCGAGGAAGCCAAGAAGGCCGAAGAGGCCAAGGCCGCGGAGGAAGCGAAGAAGGCCAAGGAGGCCGAAGAAGCGAAGGCCGCCGAAGAGGCGAAGAAGGCCGAGGAAGCCAAGAAGGCCGAAGAGGCCAGGAAGGCCGAGGAAGCGAAGAAGGCCGCCGAGGAGACCAAGGACGAGACGACGTCGGAGGAGTCCACCGACGAGAAGAAGTCCGACGAGACGAAGCCGGAAGAGAAGACCGAGGGCACCGAGCCCACCACGGTCCAGAAGACCGGCCTGGCCGCGCTGGTCGACGACGAGCCGCCCTTCCTCTACTGGCGCGCGGTCGATGAGAACGGCGACCTGGTCAAGGACACGACCTGGGAGGTGACCGGTCCCGGTAGCACCGACCTGACCGCGACCATCGAGGACAACACCGGCCAGAAGGACTACGACGGCGCCGACCTGGACGACAAGGCCGGCGTCTTCAAGGTGAAGCAACTCGCCGATGACAAGGACGACACGAAGACCCACGTCGTGGCGGCCGACGAGAAGTACGTCGTTCTTCCGGCCAAGGCTGACGGTTTCCTGGTCGGCGATGACGCCGACGAGACGAAGCTCGATCCGGCCGACCCGGCCAAGGACGATCCGACCGACGCCGTGCTCAAGGTGGCCGCGCCGGTCACTGAAGAGATTCCGGAGGGCGACTTCGGCACCTTTGCGCTCGGCCCGGACGGCCCAGGTGTGACCGGTCCGTACGTCTTCTGGAGCGTCAAGAACGGTGTCGGCGACCTGGTCGGCGGTGCCGCCTTCACCTTCGCTCGCCGCTCGGGCAGCAACTGGGTCGACTCGGTGGCTGTCACTGACTGCGTCACCACTGATCCGGCGGGCTGTCCGGAGGACAGCCTGGACCGCGATCCCGACGCTGGTGAGTTCCTGCTGACCCACGCCGCCCTCCCGCTGACCGACGACGCGAACAAGGTCTCGACCTCGGCGAACTACCAGGTGACGGCCGTCAGCGCGCCGCCCGCCACCGACTGGGTGAACCCGCAGACCCCAGGCCTGGTGCGGTCGATCAACGGCAACAACGGCAGCGCCAGCTGGGATCCCGAATACGACTTCGGCGCCTTCCTCGTCGGGAGCAGCAGCGGAACCATGACTGTGACGGTCCGCAAGCGGACCTTCGCCGACCCGTCGTCCCTGAACGGGAACCAGGCCAACACCATTGGTTCAGATACCGGCAGGACCGCGGGCGCCATCTTCCGGCTCTGGACGCACACCACCAATGCGGCGGGTCCGGTGTCGCCGACCGGCTACACCTGTGAGATCACCAGCGGCGGCCAGTGCAATATCACCATCCCCGGTGCCGGCTCCGGTGGAACCAACAACGGCAAGCGATTCTGGGTGGTCGAGGAGAAGGCCGCACCGGGCACCTACAGCAACAAGGTGCTCTATATCGGTTCGGTGAGTGGCCCGCAGTACGCCCGGTACGTCGCGGGGCTGACGAAGGCGGTGTCCGCCGGTGCGACCAACGTGCTGCCGATGGCGATCAACACCACCAACGGGGCGACCGACATCAGCACGAGTGAACTGCCTCCGAACATCACCGGAGCAGACCCGTCGCAGCCGGCCATGAGCCCCGCTCTCGGTGCTTCCTTCGGCGCAGTACCGAACTCGGTGACCAATCCCACCATTCAGCCGAAGTGTTCGGCACAGGGCGGCCCGCGGATCGCGATCGTGGTCGACCGCTCGACCTCGATCTCAAGCACTCAGTGGACTCAGATGCGCAACGCGATCGTGGGCACCGGGTCGAACAGCGTCCTCGGAATCCTCGAGGGCAAGGCATCGGTGTCGCTGCTCGGCTTCAGCACCTCAGCGGGCTGGCTCTACGGCAGCTCCGGCCCGGTTGCCGTCACCTCGGGCAATCGCAGTGCCATTGCGTCAGCATTCCCGACCAGCTCTGGTGGCGGCTCCACGAACTGGGACGACGCGCTGAGCACCATTGCCGGCGTGAACGCTTCCCACCAGTACGACCTCGTGCTCTTCGTGACGGACGGTGCTCCGAACAACGTCTTCGGCAGCACCGCCGTGGACGGCACCAACGTGACCCTCCGTTCGATCGAAGCGCCGATCTATGCGGCCAACGCGATCAAGTCGAACGGCACGACCCGCGTGGTGGCGGTCGGCGTCGGCGCCGGCGCGTCCGGCGTCGTGGAGGCTAATCTCCGCGCGGTTTCCGGCGCGACAGCCAACTCCGACTACGTTCAGGGCGACTGGAACAAGCTCAACGACATGGTGGCCGATGTCGTGAAGGCGGCGACCTGCACCGTGCCGATCGAGGTGAGCAAGACCACCGTGGTCAACGGCAACTCCAACACCTTCCAGGGCACCTGGGAGTTCACCGCGACGAGGACCGGCGACGGCAGCCTCAGCACCCCGGCGAACAAGACCACCGGGAGCGGTGCGGCCAACACGGCGAAGTGGGATCTGACCTTCACCCAGCCGACCGGCCAGACCGCCGCCCTGACCCTGACCGAGACCGTCAAGCCCGGCTGGGCACTCACCAATGTCAGCTGCACGGTGGCCGGCGTGGCCAAGCCGGTGACGATCACCAACGGAAACGCTGTGACGATCACCGGTCTGACCACCTCTTCGGAGAAGGTCTCCTGCGTGTTCACCAACACCCAGCTCGGCTTGCTCAAGATCACCAAGGCGTTCACAGGCACCATGCCGCCCGGCACCGGGCACAACGGGGTGACCTTCACCGGCACCTACGAGTGCAAGGTCGGCAGCAACGTCGTCGCCTCCGGCACCTGGTCCAGGATCGGCACCGGCGACGCGACGCTGACCCCCACCGTGCCCACGGGCGGCACCGCGGGCACGACCCAGCCTGTGGCCGGCGGCGCGACCTGCACCATCGCCGAGACCGCACCTGCTTCGGCGGACGGCATGCCTAATGGCTCCTGGGTATGGGACACCGCTGCCTACACCCAGCCGGCGACCATCGTCGCCAACCAGACCAGCACTGGCACCGTGACCAACAAGGTCAAGCGGGTCTACGGCAACTTCGCGGTCACGAAGGTCGTTCCTGATGGCAGCACCGCCGACGCGAATCTCCAGTACAGCGGCACCTGGACCTGCACCCTCGGCACGGAGACGAAGAACGGGTCGTGGGGGCCGATCCTGGCCGGCGCGACCTGGACGTCCACCCTGGCCAGCGAGATTCCGTTGGGCGCCAATTGCGTGGTGACCGGTGAGACCCGGCCGAGCCAGCCGGTGGCCGGCGATTCGTCCTACTCCTGGGACGGTCCGGCTGTCTTCAGCGCGGGCGTCGGGGCTGTGGTCACGCCGAACGCCGGTGCGACGATCACTGTCACCAACAAGACCAAGCGCCTGGTCGGCACCCTGGTGATCGAGAAGGCCTTCGACGCTTCGGTTCCGCCAGGCTCGGGAGCGATCGTGTTCACCGGCGCCTACGAGTGCAAGATGGGCAGCACCGTGGTTGCCTCCGGCACCTGGTCCAGGACCGGAGAGGGCGCGGCAGTGCTCGACCCGGCCGCCGACGCGATCCCGGTCGGCGCGATCTGTTCGGCCACCGAGGTGCAGCCGACCGGAAACTCCGGTCTGCCGAACACCTCCTGGGAGTGGCTGGCGTACTCGGTGAGCGCGAATGTGACCATCGCCGAGAATCCCGTTGTGAACCGGATCGTCGTGACGAACAAGGCCAAGCAGAACTTCGGCAACTTCTCCATCACCAAGGTGGTCCCCGCCGGCAGCACCGCCGACGCGATCAACACCTACCTCGGCAGCTGGAGCTGCACGCTCGGCTCGCAGACCGTGAACGGTGCCTGGGGCCCGATCGCGGCAGGGGCGACCTGGACCTCCAGCACCTCCTACGCCAACCAGATCCCGCTGGGCGCCTCCTGCTCGGTGACGAGCGAGAACCGTCCGGCTTGGCCGGTCGACGCCGACCACTCCTACGTCTGGGACGGTGACGCGGTCTTCAGCGCCGCCGTGGACGCCGCGGCGACCCCGGCCACCATCACGGTCACCAACAAGACCAAGCGCTTGCTCGGCGGCCTGGTGATCGAGAAGGCCTTCGACAGCTCGGTTCCCGATGGCTACGGCAACCGCGCCTTCGACGGCACCTACACCTGTCTGCTGAACGGCAACCCGGTCGCCAGCGGCACCTGGACGCGGACGGGCGAGGGCGCTGCGACGCTCACCCCAGCCGCCGGAACCCCGGCGGTGGACGCCATCCCGATCGGCTCGGTCTGCACCGCCACCGAGACGGCGCCGACCGGAGACTCGGGCCTGCCCAACCCCTCCTGGGTGTGGGGCACCCACTCGGTGAGCCCCGCGGTGACGATCGCCGACGGCGCGGAGAGCAAGATCACCGTGACCAACCGGGCCACCCGCGTCTACGCCAACTTCAAGGTGACCAAGGTGGTGCCGGTCGGCAGCACGGCCGACGCGGCGCTCACCTACGGCGGCAACTGGACCTGCACCCTGCCCAACGGCACCGGCAACGGTCAGCCCGAGGTCAAGACCGGCACCTGGGGCCCGATCGCCGCCGGTGCGACCTGGACCTCGACGAACGCGAACCAGATTCCGCTGGATGCGTCCTGCGTGGTCACCGACGAGACCCGCGATCCGTGGCCGGTCGCTCTCGACCACTCCTACCAGTGGGACGGCGACGCCGTGATCGGCGCGCCGGTTCCGGCACAGGTGACTCCGGCGACCATCACCGTGACCAACAAGACCAAGCGTGTCCTGGGCACGGTCGTCTGGGAGAAGATCGACGACCAGCAGCCGCCGGAGAATCTCGGCGGTTCGGAGTGGACGATCACCGGACCGGGCTTCACCGCGCCGAACAATGTGATCGTCGACTGCGAGGCGACTCCGTGCTCCGGCTTCGACCAGGATCCGGCACCCGGCAAGTTCAAGCTGGTGAATCTGCTCTGGGGCGACTACACCGTGATCGAGACCAAGGCGCCGACCGGACACAGCGGGGGAGCACAGTTCGGCTTCACCGTGGGCCCGGAGACGTCCATCGACAAGGGGAAGTACGCCAACCCGAGGATCAACGGCTCGATCACCGTGACCAAGGCGGATGCGGTCAACGCTGCGCTGCTCGAGGGTGCGGTCTTCCAGCTGTGGAAGGACGTGAACGGCGACGGTGCGCTCGACCCGGGCGACACCGAGGTGAACGGTGAGAAGACCACCCCGGCCGGCGGCTCGGTCACCTGGACCGGTCTGGTCTGGGGCAAGTACCTGGTGGAGGAGGTCACTCCGCCCACCGGCTACGCGCTGAGCGTCCCCAATGTGAAGGCCTTCACCCTGAACGCCGCCGCGCTCTCGGACAGCTTCACCTTTGAGAATCCGCGCCTGCCCGGTTCGATCTCGGTGACCAAGGTCGACAAGGACGCACCGGCGACGACCCTGGCCGGCGCGGTCTTCCAGCTGTGGCTCGACGTGAATCAGAGCGGCACGCTGGACGCGGGCGACACCACAGTGAACGGCACCGTCACGACTCCGGGCAGCGGCGTCGCGTCCTGGTCGAACCTGGAGTGGGGCATGTACCTGGTGCAGGAGGTCACTCCGCCGCCCGGCTACGCGCTGAGCGTTCCGGCAGTGAAGGGCTTCACCCTGGACGCGACCCATCTGACCGGCACCTACACCTTCGAGAACCCGCGCCAGCTCAGCGCGATCTTCGTGACGAAGGTGGACGCGACCTCGCAGGCGACCCTGGCCGGGGCGAAGTTCCAGCTGTGGAAGGACGATGACGGCGACGGCCTGCTCGATCCGGACGAAGACACCCCGTTCGGCCCTCTGGTCACGACGGGCGCCGACGGCGTCGCGTCCTGGCTCAACCTGGCGTGGGGCAAGTACCTGGTCGAGGAGGTCACCCCGCCGACCGGGTACACGCTGAGCAGCCCGAACGTGAAGGCGTTCACGTTGAGCGCCACGCAGTTGGGCGGCACCTTCACCTTCGCCAACCCACGCCTCCCGGGCGAGATCGAGGTCACCAAGGTTGCCGCCGGCACGGCCGCGACCACCCTGGCCGGCGCGACCTTCCAGCTCTGGAAGGATGCCGGCGTGATCGGTGCCCTGGAGCCTGGCACGGATACCGCCGTCGGCGCCCCGGTCGTCACTTTGGCTGACGGTGTGGCGAAGTGGTCGAACCTCGAGTGGGGCACCTACCTGGTGCAGGAGGTCTCGCCGCCGGCCGGCTATGACCTGGCCGTTCCGTCGCTGAGCGCGTTCAACCTGGGCGCGACCAACCTGCGCGGCACCTACACCTTCGTGAACCCGCCGATCGGCGTCGACCTGGTCAAGTCGGACGGCGTGGCGACCCAGTTGAGCGACTTCAGCTGGCAGATCGACTACACGATCACGGTCGAGAACCTGAACAAGAACTGGCCGACCACCTACAAGCTGACCGATGCCCCTGACCTGGGCACCGGCTGGGAGTTCGTGTCGGGCACGTGGTTCGCCGGCCCGCCGGGGATCGATCTGGACGATGTGGGCGAGACCACGCCCATCGCGGCCGGCGCGGTCCACACCTACACCTACCGGCTCGTCGCCAAGGTGGCGGCCGGCGTGGATCCGTCCAAGCCGGGCGAGCTGTCGGTCACCTGTGAGGCCGACCAGGCGCAGGTACCGGGTGGCGGCGCCTTCCACAACCGGGCGAGCGCGACCTCACCGGCCGGCACCGACACCGACGACGGCTGCGCTGTCCCGGCGAAGCCGGTGATCGAGAAGACCGGCCAGCCGGCAGTCCAGAATGCGGACGGCAGTTGGACGATCTCCTACCTGATCAAGGTCTCGAACCCGGACCTCTTCGTCCCGGTGTACTACGAGCTGACCGACACTCCGCCGCCGGCTCCCGCGGGCACCACGATCACGGACTGGAAGGTCACGAGCCCAGGCGCCTCGGACTGGCCGACCGGTTCCAATGTGATCGCCAGGAACGAGTTGCTGGCCGGAACCAGCCACTCCTTCACGGTGACGGCGAAGCTCACCCTCGACGCGGGCGCGACGCCGGTGCCGAACGCCTGTGGTGAGGGAACCGACACCGGTATCGCGGTGATCAACTCCGCCACGGTGACCAACAAGGTGGGCACTGACACCGACGACGGTTGCACCTCGGTCAACCCGAAGCCGGTGAAGATCACCAAGACCTTCACGTCGGCGAACCAGAACCTCAACGGCACCTGGACCGTCCTCTACGAGATCAAGGTGGAAGGCCCGTCCTCCGGCACCACGCCGTACACCCTGACCGACACGCCGCAGTTCAGCCCGAACGTCACCTTCACCTCGCTCTCCTGGAGCGGGCAGACCACGGGTGGGCCCACCGGCACCGTGCCGGCGACCCTGGCGACGAACCTGCCGATCTCGGCTGGCCAGACCCACACCTACAACGTGACGGCGCTGGCCTCGGTGAACGTGCCGGTAGGCCAGACGCTGCCGGCCTGCACCGCGCAGTCGGGTCCGTTCTACAACGTGGCGACGATCGTCTTCCCGGGCGGCAGCGCCAGCGACAACGACTGTGGCGTGCCGGCCAAGCCGACCGTGACGAAGACCGTCGCGTCGGTCTCCCCGGCGGGCGTCAACCAGTGGACGCTGTCGTACAACGTCGCGGTGACGAACAACACCGGCTCGTCGCTGGCCTACACCCTCACTGACACGCCGGCGGCGCTGCCGACCGGGGCCTCCGGTGGCAGCTGGGCGGCGACCGGGCCGACCGTGGTCGGCGGTGGCAGCGGCACCCTCACCGAGGGCTGGACGGGAACCGGCGGGAACACCCAGCTGGCGACCGGCTTCGTCCCGAACGGCGCCAGCCACACCTACGTGGTGACGCGCACCGTCACGCTGGCCGCGGATCTCAACCCGGCCAACCTGAAGTGCTCGAACAGCCCGGACGGCAAGGGCTTCTGGAACACCGCGTCCGTCACCAACGGTGTCGGTGGCAACGACTCCAGCATCTGCGCGGAGATCACGCCGCCCACCCTGACGATCGCGAAGTCGGACGCCACGGTGAGCCAGGGCGCGAACGGCGTCTGGACACTGGTCTACGACATCACGGTCACGAATGGCACGGCTGTCGATGCGTCCTACGCACTGAAGGACACCCCGACGTTCGATCCGTTCTTCACGGTCGCCCCGGTGGCGGAGCCGTGGAGCAAGGGCGGCGTCTCGCAGGCGGCCAATCCGTCCGGCACGGTGGCCGCGGGCAGCTCGGTGACCTGGACCTACACGGTGCAGGCGACCGCCAGCGGCGCCGGCCCGGCGCCGGTCTCGGCCACGACCTGCTCGTCCGACGGCGAGGGTGGCGGCAGCGGTGGCTTCTACAACATCGCGACCGTGACCTTCCCCGGCGGCACGGACATCGACGACGGCTGTGGCGAGCCGGCGAAGCCGACCGTCACCAAGACCGGCCAGCAGGCGACCCAGAACACCACCACCGGTGAATGGACGCTGAGCTACAAGGTCGTCGTCAGCAATACCTCGACGATCCCGCTGTGGTACGACGTCGCCGACACCGCCGCGGCCCTGCCCACCGGCGTGACCGGCGGCGCCTGGGCGGCGACCGGCCCGGAGATGAACGCCCAGCTCGGCACCGCCGACCGCAACGAGGCCTGGAACGGCTCCGGCCAGCTGGCCACCGGCACCCTGCCGGTGGGGGCGGTCCACACCTACACGATCACCCGTGTCGTGAAGGTGGCCGCCGATACGCCTGATGCGGCGCTGGAATGCAAGCAGTCGCCGACCGAAGGCGGCGGTGTGTGGAACTCCGCGACCGTGACCAACAAGGTCGGTGGCAACGACAGCCGTGACTGCATCACGATCGATCGTCCGGATGTCACCATCGCCAAGACGGTCACCAAGACCGAGCAGCTGGCGACCGGCCTCTGGCGGATCACCTACGACGTGGTCGTCACCAACACCTCGACCGACCAGGCTGCGGTGTACACCCTGAAGGACACCCTGCACTTCGGCGGCGACATCGACGTGGACACCGCGTCCTGGGCGCATTCGAGCGGCAGCCCCGAGGGCGTCTTCACGGCGACAGCGCCGCAGACGGCCACGATGGTGACCGACCGGGTGCTCGCGCCGTCCGGCTCGGAGACCTTCAAGGTGACCGTCGACGCGGTCGTGAACACCGACGCCTGGGACAAGGAGACCGGCACCGTCACCTGTGAGCCGAGGGGCTCGCTGGAGGCCGGCGGCTTCCTGAACGTGGCCACGGTGACCGCGTCGGGCACCCCGAAGACGGCCGACGACTGCTCGACACCCGAGCTGCCGACGATCACCAAGACCGCCAAGAGCGCCGCCCAGGATCCGTCCGATCCGGACAGCTGGCTGGTGAGCTACGAACTCACGGTCAAGGCCGGGAAGTTCGACACCTTCTACACCCTGAAGGACGTCCCGGGCTTCGCCTCCGGCATCACCCTCGGTGACGGCACCGCGCAGCGGACCGACATCGCGGCTCAGCCGGTGCTCCCGATCACCTCCGGTGCCACCTTCCCGGCCGCTCCGGTCGCGATCAGCGCCAACGGAACCCACACCTGGACGGTCATCTGGAAGGCGACCATCACCAGTGAGGTTCCGGGCAACGCCCAGCAGTGCGGCGAGCGGCCGACCTCCGGCAAGGGCTTCTACAACGAGGCCGAACTGCTGCAGGGCGGGAAGGTCGTCGACAACGACGACGACTGCATCCCGGTGCTCTCGCAGGTCTACCCGACGGTGACCAAGACCGTGAAGTCGACGGTTCAGGATCCCGCGACGGGTAAGTGGACGATCACCTACGACGTGGTCGTGAAGCTGGCCCCGAAGGGTGAGTTGAACCCCGAGGGTCTGTCGGCGAAGTACAACCTGAAGGACACCCTGGACTTCGGCGGCGAGATCAACATCGACTCGGCGTCGTGGACCGGTCCGACCGGTACGAACACTCCGCCGTTCGCCGGTGATCCGCCGTCGGCCCAGCTGGCGACCGGCCGCACGATCGCGGCCGGTGGCACGGACACCTACACGGTGACCGCGGTGGCCGACGTCACCAGCGCCGCCATCGAGGAGCAGACGACGGTCTGCAAGTCGGGCCAGGACGGTCCGCTGGCCGGTGGCTTCCTCAACCGTGCGGTCCTGACTTCCGGCACCCGTCCGGCGGTCGAGGTGGACGCCTGCTCCGAGCCGGTCTTCCCGACGATCGAGAAGGTTCCGGGCATGACCATCGACAACGGCGATGGCAGTTTCGGGCTGGAGTACATGATCACGGTGACCTACCCGACACCGCTGCAGAGCCCGCCGCCCGGCACGAGCTACACGCTCACCGACGCGCCGACCCTGCCCGCGGGCGTGGAGCTGGACGGCACCTGGTCGGTGACGGCGGCTGACGCCGACACCCCGGCGCCGGGCAGCCCGACCTGGGATGGGACGGGCACCTGGACGATCGTCTCGGGTGCGGAGTTCACTCCTGCGGCCGTGGCCGACGGCAAGCTCACGCACACCTATCTGGTCAACGCCACCGTCAAGGTGACCGGCCTCGAGGTGGAGCCGAGCCGGTGTGTGGATCGCGAGGCCGAGGGCATCGTGGTCACGAACGTCGGCACGATCACCTCCGGTGCGTACGTGGCTGATGACGACGCCTGCGATGTCGTGCACTACGACGACGTCGGCATCGTCAAGACCTCGTCGATCGGCGTCGAGGGCGCGCTCGAGCCGGGCCAGGAGTTCGACTACGTGCTGACCGTGACCAACCACGGTTCGCGGCCCGCCGTGGACGTCGTGGTGAAGGATCAGCTGCACAGCCGCCTGACCGCGACCGGGATCGACCTTCCGGCCGGCTGGGTCAACGACAACGACCCGGCCTTCCTGGACGGCGAGAACTGGCTGAGCGTCAGCACCGCGAGCCTCGCGGTGGGCGCCACGGTCGAGATCACGGTGCACGTCACGCTCGAGCCGGCCGCGCTGCCGCCGGTGGAGCATTCCGACAGCGTTCCGGAACCGCCGGATCCGCTGGAGATCCTGCCGAACGAGGCCTGCGTCGCAGCCGAGCTCGATCAGAATCCGGAGAACAACTGTGATGACATCGAGATCCCGGTGAAAGAGATCACGGCTGTGGTGTACACCCAGTGCGTCGCCGACGCTCCGCTGCTGGGTTGGGTGGTGAAGAAGTCGTCCACGCTGCTCGGTGAGGACATCACCTTCACCTGGACGCCGGGTGCGGGCACGGTTCCCGCGAACGTCGTCATGACCCATCCGGGCGGCACCTCAAGCTGGGTGCAGGATCCGATCCGGTGGCCGGGCACGGAGTTCACTCCGTCCGGTATCTCGATCGATTACCCGGGCTGGCGGCCGATCGTGGCCAGTGACGTGGTGCCTGGTTCTCTCCCGAACCAGTACTACTTCCCGGGCACGGCGACCGTGATGACGCCGGCGGAGCAGGCCCAGAACGTCTTCAACGGTCTGATCCTGGATCCGAGCGAGATCGACTTCGGTTGGCGCGAACCCACCACGGTGACGTTCACGGTGAACCCGGAGCTGACCTTCGACGCGGTCGTCTACCCGGTGGCCACGGAGGATTGCTACGTGGCGCGGCATACCGAGGTGCAGATCGAGAAGACCGCGAGTGTCGAGACCACCAAGGCAGGGCAGCCGTTCACGTACACCCTCGAGGTGGCCAACGTGAGCGACGACTCCGCAGCCGACGGTGTGGTCGTGACCGACGAGATCCCGTCGATGCTGAAGGTGACCGACATCAGCTGGCCGGGCAAGGGCGACGCCTCGGCGTTCCCGAACTGGCAGACCTGTGAGGTGACCGGCAGCAGTGGCGGCTACGGCGGATTGCTCACCTGTGAGCTCTTCGGCCCGCTGCAGCCGACCACGGTGGACGGCCCGTCCGCCGCGCCGACGATCACCCTTTCGGTGACCTCGAAGTCGAGCACGACCGCGACGACGATCACCAACGTCGCCATGGTGGATTACCACACCTTCGGTGATCCGGAGGACACCGGGCACGACGAGGACGACGCGGTCGTC
Source organism: Propionicimonas sp. (assembly GCA_027492575.1). Classification (GTDB taxonomy): domain Bacteria; phylum Actinomycetota; class Actinomycetes; order Propionibacteriales; family Propionibacteriaceae; genus Propionicimonas. The sequence goes on along the minus strand of JAPUEM010000075.1, from coordinate 193 downwards.
AAGCTGAAGGGTGGCGAGCTGGCCTTCACCGGTAGCGATGCCGGCCTGCTGCTCGGCGGCGCGCTGATCGCGGTGCTGGCCGGTGCCGGCCTGGTGCTGGGCAGCCGGAAGCGCCGTCAGGCGCTGAAAGGATGACCAACGAGAAGTGTTGACGGTCCCTGAGCCTGTCGAAGGTCCCTGAGCCTGTCGAAGG
>JAPUEM010000074.1 GCA_027492575.1 Propionicimonas sp. | reverse complement strand
AGCCGCCGAAGTAGGGAGTTGTGCGATGGAGGCCCACGTCGCGTCCACGGACGAGGTGCACGCGATCGCTGCCACCGCCGCGCAGATCCAGGAATCCGTGGGCCGGGTGATCGACGGCAAGGACGCGGCGATCCGGCTGGCCATCACCGCCCTGCTGGCCGAGGCGCACCTGCTGATCGAGGACGTCCCCGGGGTGGGCAAGACGATGCTCGCCCGGGCGCTCGCGCGGTCCATCGACGCCAAGGCGAGCCGGATCCAGTTCACCCCCGACCTGCTGCCCAGCGACATCACCGGGGTGGCGGTCTTCAACCAGCACACCAGCGGCTTCGAGTTCAAGCCCGGCGCGGTCTTCGCGCACGTGGTGATCGCGGACGAGATCAACCGCGCCTCCCCCAAGACCCAGTCAGCCCTGCTGGAGGCCATGGAGGAACGCCGGGTGACCGTGGACGGCACGAGCCACCAGTTGCCCCGTCCGTTCGTGGTGGTGGCCACCCAGAACCCGGTCGAGATGGAGGGCACCTACCCGCTGCCCGAAGCCCAGCGGGACCGGTTCGGGCTGCGGCTCGACATGGGCTACCCCAGCACGGACGCCGAGATCGCCATGCTCGACCACCACGGCGACTCCGAGCCGCTGGAGCGGCTCACCCCGGTCACCGACGCCGAGACGGTCAACCGGTGCATCGCCGGGGTGCGGCGGGTCTTCGTCCATCGCGCGGTGAAGGACTATCTGGTCGGGATCGTCGCCGGGACGCGGCACTCCCCCGACATCCGGCTCGGCGCCTCGCCCCGGGCCAGCCTGCAGCTGATGCGGGCGGCCAAGGCGCGGGCCGCGGTGGACGGACGCAATTACGTCACCCCCGACGACGTCCAGGCGCTGGCGCTGCCCACCCTCGCCCACCGGGTCATGCTCAGCCATGAGGCCCGGATGGGCGGACGGGGCGTTGCCGAGGTGGTGTCCCAGCTCGTCGGCGCGGTTCCGCTGCCCAAGCGCCGCTGATGGTCTCCCCGGTCGCGCGCGATCATTCCTGGCAGCCGCCGGGACTGACCCTGCAGGGCTGGGTGACGGCCGGCGGCGGCGTGCTGTGGTCGCTGATCGCCGGGCTGACCGGGCAGCGGGATCTGATCTGGCCGGGGCTCTTCCTGGTCGCCCTGCCCCTGGCCAGCTGGCTGCTGCTGGCCGTGGGCTCGCGGCGGCCGCAGGTCGAACGGGTGGTCACCCCCGGTGAGGTGACCGCCGGCGACCAGATCACCAGCCGGATCGAGGTCGATCCGGCGGGGCTGCCGCTCAGCGGGGCCGTCCACTATTCCGACACCCATCCGGAAGCGGTGCACGGACCGACCCAGGCCAGCCTGCCCCCCGGGGTGGGCCGGCACCGGATCGAACACCGGCTCACCGTCGTCCGGCGCGGCCGGCATCGTCTCGGCCCGCTGCGGCACAGCGTCACCGACGCCCTCGGCCTGGCCCGGGCGCAACGGGTGCTGCCGGCGACCGCCGAGGTCCTGGCGCTGCCGCGGGTGCATCCGCTCGACCCGCAGCGGGCGGCCTCGGGGCTGGGTTCGGCCACCGACTCCACCGTCCTGAAGACCAGCCTGGTCGGTTCCGACGATGTGCTCGTGCGCGAGTACCTGCCCGGCGACGACGTCCGCCGCATCCACTGGCGCTCCACCGCGCGCACCGGCGAATTGATGGTCCGCCGCGAGGAGCAGGCCTGGGATCCCAGCGCGGTGGTGCTGCTGGACAACCGTTCGCGCGCCTTCGGCCGGACGGAGCCGGATCCACGGTTCGAATGGCTGGTCTCCGCCGCGGCCTCGATCGCCGTCCATCTCATCGAGCACGGTTTCGCGGTGGCGGTCACCGACGCGCAGGGCGTCGACCCGGCCCAGGCGCAGCGGGTCGGGGCACGAACGGTGATACGCCGGCTCGCCGACGCCGAGGTCGCCGCCGTCGACAGCCTGGAGCCCGCGATCGCCACCGCCCCCACCGGCGCGCGCGGCCAGTTGCTGATCGCCCTGCTCGGCCGGCTGGACGCCGCCGACGGCGTCACGCTGGCTGCCGCGCGACGCGATCACCAGGCCTGCTGGGCGCTCATCCTCGACCCGGCGAAGGTGGACGCCGATGCCGCGCTGATGCTCCAGGCCACCGGCTGGCGGGTGCTGCGGGTGCCCGCGGACACCCCGGTGGCCGGGGCCTGGCAGCTGCTCGGCGAGGTCTCGCGGTGAGCGGCACCCGGCTCAACGCGGCGCTGGCGGTCGCCGTCCTGCTGGCGGGGCTGGCGCTGCTGCCGACCACGGCGGACCGGGCGTTCTGGGTGCGACTCGCCCTGATGCTGGCCGCCACCGTCGGCATCGGCGCCGTCCTGCGCGCTCTCGGCGCACCGGATCCGGTGGCACGCCTGGCCCAGTTGGCGCCGGGCGTCGCGGTGGTCTGGTGGCTGTGGGACGAGTGGCCGCAGCTCGTCGCCGAGACCGCCGGCTACGTCGCCACGGCGTATGCCCCGATGCCGGTCCACGAGGGCTTCCGCGTGCTGAGCATGGCGGTGCTGTGGCTGCTCTTCGTGGTGGCCGAGACGATCGCCGTCGGCCTGGAGCGTCCGGGCTGGGTCTTCCCGCTGCTGGTGCTGCCCTACCTGGTGACGGCCATCGTCCTCAACGAGGAGGCCTCGCCGGTCTATCTGGGGCTCGCCTGCGCCGGCTACCTGCTCGTCCTGGCCACGGCGGTCTACAACCGGGCCGAGCCGCAGCTCACCGGTGGACGCCGCCGCCTGGCGGGCAGCATCGCCCTCACCGGGGCGATCGTCGGCATGGCGGCCTGGACGCTGAGCGGCCTGGCGGCCGGCGCCGTGCCGGAGCGCGGGGCCGCGCTCTTCGACCCCAGCCACGTCGACAGCACCGTCCAGCTGGGCGACCCCACGCTGGATCTGGTCCGCAACCTGAGTTCGCCGAACGCCCAGCAGATCATCAGCTACACCTCCTCCGACGGACGCGGGCACTACCTGCGGCTGGCGGCGCTGCCCGCCTTCGACCGCAACGGCTTCCACCTGGTGCCGACCGACCTGATGCCCGGTCTGGCCGAGGTCACCGCCGGCGCCGGCGGCCCGGCGGTGCGGCTGGAGGTCGAGGTCGGCGACTTCGGCAGCGAGTGGCTGCCGGTGCCGTGGATGCCGCAGTCGCTGGACGCGGCCGGCGACTGGCGCCACGATCCGGCCACCGGCGCGGTCGTCGCGGTCGGCAGCAACCGCTCGCTGGCCACCCGGCGTCTCGACTACCGGGTGGATTCCCGCCTCATGCAGCCCGGGCAGCCGGCGATCGCCGCCGCCGCGGCCGGAGACGCCGGCGACGGCGGGCTCACCCTCGCGCTGCCCGACGAACTCGACCCGCGGCTGATCGACCTCGCCCGGGAGGTGACGGCCGGCGCCTCGACCGCCGGTGAGCGGGTGCTGGCGCTGGCGACCTGGCTGCGCTCGGACGATTTCACCTACTCGACTCAGATCGTCGAGGGCTCCACGCTGGAGACGGTCAACGACTTCCTGCTGAACTCGCGCACCGGGTACTGCGAGCAGTTCGCGGGTTCGCTGGCGATCCTGGCCCGGGCGGTGGACGTCCCCTCCCGGGTGGTGATCGGCTTCCTGCCCGGCACGGCCACGGAGACCGGCTACGAGGTCTCCACCAAGGACATGCACGCCTGGACGGAGGTGCTGCTGGACGGTCTGGGCTGGGTCTCCCTCGACCCCACCCCCAGCGGCGCGCCGGAGGCCGAGCCGATCCCCTCCCCCAGCCCGACCGTCGCCGAACCGGAGGTGCCCGAGCCGACCATCGACGACGTCCCCACCACCTCGGCCACCCCGGACGCGCCCACGCCGACCGCGCCGCAGCCCGGTTCCGGCTTCCGGCTGCCCGGCTGGATCGGCTGGCCGGTCGCTGCCATCGCCGTGGCGCTGCTGCCGCTCGCTCTCCGCCGGGTTCGTGCCGCGCGCCGACTGCGGCCCGGCGCCGAGCCGGGACGGGCGGCCGAGGACGCCTGGGACGAGTTGCGCGACAGCCTGCTCGACCTCGGCCGGCCCTGGCCCGCCGGCACTCCCCGCCAGGTGGCCGCTGAACTGGCGGCCGGACTGCCTGCGGACGCCGCGAAGCAGGTCACGGATCTCGGTCTGCAGGTGGAGCAGGCCCGGTTCGCCCCCGACGCCGTCGCGCCGGTGGATCCCCGGTCGGTCCGGCGGATCGCCGCGGCGCTGCCCGCCTCGTCGGCGGACCGGCTGCTCGGCCGCTTCCTGCCGCGCTCGGTCTTCCGCTGGGATCGCTGAGCGCAGACGACAACAGCCCGGGCCGGCCCGGGCTGTGAAGACGGTGACGAGAGGCTACTGGCCTTCGTCGTTGCGGTGGCGCCAGCGCTCCTCGAGCTTGTCCATGAAGTCGCGTTCGGGGGATTTGCCGTTGCCGTGGGAATCGGTTCCGTCGCCGTCGTAGCCGACGTGCTGCCAGGCCGTCACCGCCACCACCGTGGCGGCCAGCATGACCAGGAAGCCGCCGACACTGAGTGCCCAATGCACTTCCATGCCGCCGACCAGCATCGCGATGCCCACCAGGAAGCCGAGCCCGGCGAGCGCCGCGCGCCGCCGGTGCAGCCGGCGGGAGGTGGTGCCGCGCAGGGTGTTGGCCAGCTTGGGATCCTCCGCCTCGAGGGCGGCCTCCAACTGGTCGAGTAGCCGCTGTTCGTCCTCAGAGAGGGCCATGATCGCCTCCTGCCTCGTGTCGTGGACGAAATCTGCCTCCAGTCTAGGTGGGCGCAGGGCTTTTCGGAACTGGACCGCTACTGGTGCTCTTCGTCGAAGCGGGTATCGGCGTGGAGGTCGTCCACCACGGCGGAATCGGCGTCCCATTCGCCGTCGCGATAGGCGGTGCGGGAGACCAGATGGCCCGAGACCGGGGCGGTCAGCATCTGCAGCAGCACCGCGAGCCCTAGCAGCGCGAAGGCCTTCGGATCGCGCAATGTCAGGGTCACGCCGACCAGCACCAGGATCAGCCCGAAGACCACCGGCTTGGTGGCGGCGTGCATCCGCGTTATCACGTCCGGGAAGCGGACCAGCCCGACCGCCGCGGCCAGGCAGAAGAAGGCGCCCAGGGCGATCACCACCGCTCCGGCCAGGTCGAGGATCTGCTCAAGCGTCATCGGAATCCTCCTCCTGGCGGGCCTTGCGTTCCCGGAACCGCCGCCGGATGGTGGACGGCGAGGCGATCAGCCGGGCGACCCCGACCGCACCGCTGAAGCCGACCAGCGACAGCCCGAGCAGGATCGGCAGGCCGGTGGAGTTGTGCGAGATCACCGAGTACAGCCCGACGGCGGCGATGACGATCGCGACCATCACGTCGGAGGCGACGATCCGGTCCAGCGAGCTGGGCCCGGTCACCATCCGCCACAGCACCAGGCAGGCCGCGGCGAAGAGCATGACGCCGGCGGCGCCGATCACCCAGGTCATGGCTGAGCCTCCTTCCGCCGCTGCTCGGCCGCGCGCAGGTCGGCGGCGCGCAACTCGTCCTCACTGCCGAAGGCGCGGACGACCCGCTCCTCGATCTTCAGGGCATGCTCGCGCTGTTTGCGGATCGCCTTGTGGTCGGGCAGGTGGAAGACGTGCAGGTAGAGCAGCCGCGGGTGCCGCGGGGCGTCGATCACCAGGGTGCCGGGCACGATCGAGATCAGTTCGGCGGTGGCCACCTGGTACAGGTCGCTGTTGTACCGCAGCCGCACCCGGATGACCCCGGGCCGCAGTTCCACCTTCGGACGGAAGGCCACCACGGCCAGCTGGAAGGAGGCGGTGGCCAGATCCCACAACTGCAGCGCGGCCAGCCGCGCCAGCCCGCCGAGGTGGATGGCGCCGTAGTAGCGGATCGGCGCCAGCCAGAAGACCACGCTGACCAGCCAGCCCAGCACCAGGCCGTACAGCACGTTGATCAGGGAGAGTTCGCCCCACAGCAGCACCCAGACCGCGGCCAGCAGCAGGATGGCGCGCAGCTGCAGCCGCCAGCGCAGCTTCCGGGTCGACTGGCTCATCAGGCGCCACCCCCCAGCACCGCCAGCACGTAGCTGCCGTCGAGCAGTGCGGCGGCGGAGCGACTCACGTAGTCGTACATCGGACCGGCCGCCAGGGTGAACCCCGTGGCGAGCACCAGCAGGCCGATCGTCGAGCCGACCATCAGCCCCGGCATGGCGGCGCCGATCGCCGGGTCGGCGAACCGGCGCAGGTTGCGCAGCGTCCGCTGCGGCGCCTCTCCCCAGAACGCCCGGGCCCACACCTTCGCCATCGCGTAGAGGGTGAGCAACGAGGTCAGCACCGCGCCACCGACCAGCAACCAGGCCATCGGGGAGGCGGCGGCGACACCGGCCTGCAGCAGGGCCAGCTTGGCGATGAAGCCCGAGAACGGCGGGATGCCGGCGAGGTTGACCGCGGGCACGAAGAAGAGCACGGCCAGCAGCGGCTTCAGCTTCGCCAGCCCGCCCAGCCGGTCCAGCGCTGTGGTGCCGCTGACCCGTTCGATCAGGCCGGTCACCAGGAAGAGGGTGCACTGGATGGTGATGTGGTGGGCGGCGTAGAGAATCGCCCCGGCGTAGCCCTGCTGCGAGGCCAGCGAGACGCCGAAGACCATGAAGCCGATGTGGCTCACCAGGGTGAACGAGAGCAGACGTTTGATCTCCACCTGGGCGATCGCACCGAGAATGCCCACCACCATGGTCGCCAGCCCGACGATCCCGAAGAGCACGTTCAGCGGGGCTTCGGGGAAGAGCATGGTCTGGGTGCGGATGATCGCGTAGACGCCCACCTTGGTGAGCAGGCCGGCGAAGACCGCCGTGACCGGCGCCGGCGCCGTCGGGTAGGAGTGCGGCAGCCAGGCCGAGAGCGGGTAGATCGCCGCCTTGATCGAGAAGACCCCCAGCAGCAGGGCCTGCAGCACCCCCTGCACCTCGGTGGGCAGCACCGCCAGCCGCTCGGCGAGCTGGGCCAGGTTCACCGTGCCGGTGGCCGAGTAGATGGTGGCCAGGGCGATCAGGAAGAGCGAGGAGGAGACCAGGTTCACCACCACGTAGACCGACCCGGCACGGATCCGGTCGCGGGTGCCGCCCATGGTCAGCAGCACGTAGGAGGCGAAGAGCAGCAGTTCGAAGCTGACGAAGAGGTTGAACAGGTCGCCGGCCAGGAAGGCGTTGGAGACGCCGGCCACCAGCAGCAGGAAGGTGGGGTGGAAGATGGACACCGGGGTCTCGCGGCGCACCTCGTCCTCGTCCTGACCGGTGGAGTAGACCAGCACGCCCAGCGAGACCAGCGAGGCGACCAGCAGCATCAGCGCGGCCAGCCGGTCGGCGACCAGGACGATGCCCAGCGGCACCGGCCAGCCGCCCACCCACAGCACCAGCGTCTGGCTGTCGGTCAGCCAGACCAGGACGGCGGCAACCACCGACACCCCGGCGACCGCGGAGATCGAGATCACGCGCTGCAGCGCGGGGTGGCGGCCGGCCAGGAAGGTGGAGCCGGCACCCAGCAGGGTGAGCAGGACGGGGACGGCGAGCAGGTTGTTCATTCGCTCACCACATCGTCGCCGGTATCGCTGAAGTGGATCTCCTCGAAGCTCTCCGAGGTGCTGTCCGCCCTTGCCAGAGCCCGGATGCGGGCGTCCTCCACGTCGTCCTGCACCTCGTCGTGGCCGTTGATCTGGAAGCTGCGGTAGGCCATGGTCAGCACGAAGGCCGCCACCGACATGGTGATCACGATGGCGGTCAGCACCATCGCCTGCGGCAGCGGGTCGTTCATCGCCGACTTCTCGGTGAGCCCGATGATCGGCGGTCCGCCGGCCGGGCCGGCGGCGATCAGGAAGAGCAGGTTGATGCCGTTGCTGGCCAGCACCACGCCCACCAGGATGCGGCTCAGCGAGCGTTCGGTGATCAGGTACACCCCGGCCGCCACAAGGACGCCGGAGACGATCGCCAGGGTCAGGTTCGCCATCAGCCCCACCTCACTCCGGGGGCGGCGCGGCTGGATTCGGGTTCCGGAGCCGGGGCGAGCTCTTCCTTCTCGTGGGTGTCGATGCCGGCGCCGAGGCTGCGTCCGAGGTCGAGGATCATGCCGACGACCACCAGGTAGACGCCCAGGTCGAAGGCCGTCGACGACACCAGGTGGATGTCGCCCAACAGCGTCCAACTGCCCCAGGGCAGGGTCAGCGAATCCCAGCCGGGGATGGTGAGGTGGACGTCGAAGCTCTGGAAGATGGTGCCGCCGAAGAGGACCGGCGTCGTGGCGGTCACCACCGAGATCGCCAGCCCGCTGCCCAGGATGACGCCGGCCGGCAGCGGCATCGCCTCGTCCAGTTCCAGGCCGCCGGCCGCCAGGTACCGGATGAGCAGCGCGGTGCCGGCGACCAGACCGCCGGCGAAACCGCCGCCGGGCAGGTTGTGACCGGCCAGCAGCAGGTAGACCGAGACCACGATCATGACCCCGAAGAGCAGCCGGGTGACGACCTCGAAGATCAGCGACCGGGCCTGCCGGGGCATGGTCTTGCTGGCCCGCAGCCAGCCTTCGAGCTTGCTGCCCTCCGGCAGGGTCAGCGGACGGGAGATGCGGCCGGTCCGGCCGCGCAGGAAGATCAGGCTGGCCACCCCGGTGGCGGCGATCGAGAGCACCGCGATCTCGCCGATGGTGTCCCAGGCGCGGGTGTCGACCAGCACCACGTTGACGATGTTGTTGCCGTAGCCGTAGCTGTAGGCCGCCTCGTAGAAGGCCTCCGAGACCGGGATGTCGACCCGGGAGCCGAAGGCGAGAACCGCCAGCAGCGTGACGGCCAGGCCGGTCGCCGCGGCCATCACCACCCGCCACCAGCGGGCCGACTGCAGCGGCCGTTCGGTGAAGTACTTGGGCAGCTTGCGCAGCACCAGCAGGAAGACCAGCAGGGTGACGGTCTCCACCAGCACCTGGGTGAGCGCCAGGTCGGGGGCGCCGTGCAGCAGGAAGAGCAGGGCGGTGCCGTAGCCGGTGACCCCCAGCAGCAGGACGGCCCGCAGCCGTCCCCGCGAGGTGGCGATCATGACCGCTGCGACGATCATCAGCGCGCCGATGGCGAACTGCCCGGCGTAGTCGGCCAGGTAGAAGGCGGGCCACTGCTGGACGGCGGCCATGGCGATGAAGATCGAGCCGGTCACCACCGCCAGGATGGTCGCGGTGTAGGAGGCCAACGAGCCGCGCTGGGTGCGATCGGTCACCTCGACGGCGAGCCGGTCGAGGTTCGCCATGGTCTGCCGGTAGAAGTCGGCGGCGTCCGGGACCGTGGGGAAGGTGTGCTGGACGCTGGCGATCCACTCCCGCCGCCAGAAGAGCACCGCGCCGGCGGCGATGGCCAGCAGGGAGCAGATCAGCGGAGCGCCCCAGGCCGGCAGCAGGGTGAGCCCGTGGCCGTGCTCGCCGGTGGGCAGGGTCTCCGCGTAGGGCTCCAGGACGGCGGTCAGCTGGGGGCCGAGGAAGCCGCCGATCAGCACGGCCGCGCCCAGCAGCACCGGGGAGACGACGAACCCGAGGGTCGGCGGGTGGGCGACCTCGGTCTCCGGGACGCCCGGCTTGGTGGCGAAGGCGCCCCACCAGAACCGCAGCGTGTAGGCCACGGTGAGCGCCGAGCCGAGGACGATCGTGACCGTCAACGCCCAGGCCCCGAAGGGCAGGATGCCGGTGCCGTCCCCGGTCAGCGCCAGGTTGGTCACCCCTTCCAGGGCGGCCTCCTTCGCGATGAAGCCGAGGGTGGGCGGCAGCCCGGCCATCGCGGCGCCGGCGATCGCGGCCACCGTGGCGGTCACCGGCAGCTTGCGGTACAGCCCGCTCAGCTTGCTGAGCTGCCGGGTGCCGGCGGAATGGTCGACGATGCCGACCACCAGGAAGAGGGTCGCCTTGAACAGGGCGTGGGCGATCACCATGGCCAGCCCGCCGAGGGCGGCGGCCTGCGTCCCGGTGCCCAGCAGCAGCACCAGGAAGCCGAGTTGGCTGACCGTGCCGTAGGCCAGCAGCAGCTTCAGGTCGTCCTGGCGCAGCGCCCGCCAGCCGCCCAGGAAGAGGGTGAGCGCGCCCAGCGTCCACACCGCCGGACGCCAGCCGGGAACCTGCGCCAGGACGGGCGCCAGGACGGCGACCAGGTAGACGCCGGCTTTCACCATGGCGGCGGCATGCAGGTAGGCCGAGACCGGGGTGGGCGCCGCCATCGCGCCCGGCAGCCAGAAGTGGAAGGGCACCAGGGCCGACTTGCTCAGCGCGCCGAGCAGGATCAGCAGAGCCGACACCGTGAGTGCCCAGCCCTCGGGGGGCGCGGCGAGGATGGCGTGCAGGCTGAAGGTGCCGGCCGCGTTGCCCAGGGTCAGCAGCCCCACCAGCATGGCCAGGCCGCCGGTGGTGGTGACAATGAGCGCGGTGAGCGCCGCGGCGCGGTTGGCGCGGCGGGTCGGGTCGTGGGCGATCAGCAGGTAGGAGAAGACCGTGGTCAGCTCCCAGAAGACGTACAGGATGATCAGGTCGTCGGCGGTGACCAGGCCGAGCATGACGCCGGCGAAGGCGGTCAACAGCCCGACCGGCCGGGTCTGCGGCGGGTCGTCGGCGAAGTACCACCGGCAGTAGATCAGGACGAGCGCACCGATCCCGGTGACGATCAGCCCGAGCACCCATTGCAGCAGGCCCAGGTGGAAGGAGAGGGCGACATCCAGACCGGGGATCCACTCGTAACGTTCGACGACCGAACCGCCGCCCAGCACCACCGGGGCGATGCTCACCAGCCAGCCGAAACCGGCGGCGGGAACGAGGGCTGCGACCAGGAACGCCCGCTGCCCGATCCAGCGGGTCAGCAGGGGCGCGGCGAGCGCGATCAGCAGGTGGGCCAGCACCAATCCGATCAGCACCCGTCCACCTCCCCAGTCAGTTCAAGTTCACCGTGGGTAGGCAGCACAGGGGGCTGTCGCCGTGTGGCGTCACCAGTCCCCGGGGCCGACCGACCCGCGAATACTCACGGGCGAATCCTATCGGGTCGCACGGCCCCGGCCGAACCCGGCTCAGTAGTAGACGGCGATCCGGCCGCGGGGGCCTTCCACCACCTGCACCTGGGTGTCGAAGATGTCGGTCAGCACCTCGTCGCGCATCAGCTCTGCCGGGGAGCCGAAGCTGACCACCCGGCCATCCTTCACGGCGCAGATCCAGTCGGCGTAGTGGCCGGCGAAGTTGATGTCGTGCAGCACGATCACCACGGTGCGGCCGAGTTCGGCGGCGGCCCGGCGCAGCAGCTGCATCATCTGCACCGAGTGCTGCATGTCGAGGTTGTTCAGCGGTTCGTCCAGCAGGACGTACTCGGTGTCCTGGGCGAGCACCATGGCCACGTAGGCGCGCTGCCGCTGGCCGCCGGAGAGCTCGTCGAGGTAGCGGCCCTCCAGGTGGGCCAGATCGAGGAAGTCGATCGAGCGGCTGATCACCTCTTCGTCGGCGGCGGTGAGCCGGCCCTTGGAGTGCGGGAACCGTCCGAAGCCGACCAGTTGGCGGACGGTGAGCCGGGTGACGAAGTGGTTCTCCTGGCGGAGCACCGACAGTATCTTCGCCAGGTCGCTGGAGTGGGTGCGGGCGATGTCGTAGCCGGCCACCTCGATGCTGCCGGCGTCCATGCCGAGCAGGCGTCCGATCATCACCAGCAGGGTCGACTTGCCGGCGCCGTTGGGGCCGACCAGGGCGGTGATGCCGCCGGCGGGGATGCTGAGATCCACGGGGCCGATGGCGACCTCGGAACTGTAGGTCTTCAGCACTCCGGTGAGCGTGATCACAGGCGTCCCTTTCGCAGGATGTAGGCCAGGAAGAAGCCGCCGCCGACGATCTCGATGATCACGCCGACCGAGCCGGCGGCGTAGAAGACGTGCTTCAGGACGAAGTAGGCCCCGGCCAGCACCACGAAGCCGGTCAGCCAGGCGACCGGGAAGACGAGGCGGTGGTCGTGGGTGTCGGCGAGTTGGTAGGAGAGCATGGCGACCAGGAAGCCGAGGAAGGTGAGCGGGCCGACCAGTGAGGTCGAGACCGCCATCAGGACGGAGACCAGCAGGAGCACCGCCATGGTCTGCCGCTGGTGGTCGACGCCGAGGTTGATCGCAGTCTCGCGTCCCAGCGCGAGGACGTTCAGCCGCCGGGTCTGCGACCACAGCAGCCCGCCGGCGACCGCGGCCAGCGGGACGGCGATGCCGAGGTAGCCGGCGTCGGCGTTGGCGATGCTGCCGATCAGCCGGGCCATCAGCAGGTCGAACTCGCTGGGGGTGAGCAGCCGCTGCATGAAGGTGGAGATCGCGCCCATCGCGGCGCCCAGGATGATGCCGACCAGCAGCATGATCTGCATATTGCCGCGGCGGCCGGAGAGCAGCCAGCCGTACAGCAGCCCGGCGAAGGTCACCATCAGGCAGACCTGCAGCAGGTACTGCCCCACCCCCTGCACGGCCAGGATGCCGGCCGCGCCGAGGAAGAAGACCGCGCTGGTCTGCACCAGCACGTACAGCGACTCGAAGCCCATGATGGACGGGGTGATGATCCGGTTGTTCGTGACGGTCTGGAAGCTCACCGTGGCGATCCCCTGGCAGAAGGCCACCACCGCCATCACGGCCAGGCTGGTGGCCCGCAGCCGGGCGATCGTCCAGAAGCCCTCGCTGCCCAGCGGCATCGGGTTCTCCCAGGCCAGCACGCCGAAGCCGAAGAGCCCGGCGAGGACGGCGAGCACCACCACGACCGCGACGTAGCGGCGCCGGGCGCGGGCGGTGGGCAGCGGGCCGGAGTCACGGGCGGAAACGAGGGCCTCAGCCATGGTTGCGCTTCCGCAGCAGCAGGCCCAGGAAGACCACCGCGCCGATCATGGCCAGGATGGTGGAGGCGGGCACCTCGAAGGGCATGATGATGACCCGTCCGATGATGTCGCAGACGGTCACCAGCGAGATGCCGACCAGGCAGACCCAGGGCAGGTTGGAGCGCAGGTCGTCGCCACGGAAGAGCGAGACCAGGTTCGGCACCACCAGCCCCAGGAAGGGCAGGTTGCCGACCACCACCGTCACCACGCCGGTGGTGATCGCGATCAGGCCGGTGCCGAGCAGCACCACCCGGTCGTAGTTCAGCCCGACGTTGGTGGCGACCTCCTGGCCCAGCCCGGCGATGGTGAACCGGTCGGCGGCGACGAAGATCGCCACCGCCACGACGACCACGATCCACAGCGGCTCGTACTGCCCGCGCAAGACGGACGTGAACGAGCCGGCGAACCAGATGCCCATGCTCTGCAGCATGTTGGTGGAGATCGCGAGGTAGGTGGAGAAGGCGCCCACCACGGCGCCCAGCATCATGCCCACGATCGGGACGATCACCGAGGATCTCAGCGTCACCCTTCGCAGGAAGGCGAAGAAGACCATGGTGCCGATGAAGGCGGTGATCACCGCCACCGTCATCTTCACCAGCAGCGGGGCCTCAGGCGCCAGCACCATGGTGAGCAGCAGACCCAGCCCGGCCCACTCGGTCGTCCCCGTGGTGGTCGGCTCGACGAACCGGTTCTGGGTCAACTGCTGCATGACCAGGCCTGACATCGCCATCGCGGCCCCGGAGAGCACCAGCGCGATGGTGCGCGGCACCCGCGTGATGGCGAACATCTGGGATCCGTCGTCGGCTCCGAAGACGTCGTAGACACCGACGAAGAGGGAGCCGACGACCAGTCCGGTGGTGACGACCAGCCCGATCAGCAGCGGCCAGGTGAAGAGCCTTCCCCGGGCCGACTGGGGACGCGGCTCAGGGACCAGGATGGCCCCTGAGCCTGTCGAAGGGTCGGCGGCTGAGGCTTCGACAGGCTCAGCCATCGTTCCCATGGTCAGCGGTCACCGTGGATCTCAGGCCTTCTCCAAGGCGTCCGCGAAGGCGTTGAAGAAGGTGGTGTAGGTCTGGATGCCCTCGTTCAGGTAGGTGTACTGGGGCATGTAGACGATCCGCTGCTCCTTCACCGCGGTGACGTTCTGCAGCGCCTCGGAGTTGGCGAGCAACTCGTTGGCCGGGGTGTAGTTGCCGTCGCCGGCCTCGCCACCGACGCCCGCGTCCCGGTCCATCACCAGGATCCAGTCGGGGTTGGAGTCGGCGATCGCCTCGACCGAGATGTCGTCGCCCTGGTGGTCGGTGGAGCCGTCCACCGAGAGCGCCGGGGTGAGGCCGAGGATCTCGAAGACCGGGCCGAGGGTGCGTCCGGCGCCGGGGGCGGCGTAGTTGATCTCGCCACCGGAGGTGATCACCGCCATGACCTTCTGGCCGGGGTCGTAGGCGGCCTTCACGCGGGCGATCGAGGCGTCGAAGTCGGCGACCAAGGCGGCGGCCTTGTCCTGCTGGGCGAAGACCTCGCCCAGGACGGTCACCTGGCGCTTGAGCTCGGCGTCGAAGGGCTGGCCCTCGCGCGGGTCGAGTTCGACGATGGCAGCGTCGGGAACCAGCGCCTTGAGGTCGTTGTAGTAGGACGCGAACCGCTGCCCGTTGATGATCAGGTCGGGCTGGACGGCGACGACCGCCTCGAGGTTCGGTTCGCTGTGCAGCCCGAGATCCACGATGGAGGTGTCGGTGGCGTAGGCGAGATCGCCCGGAATCAGCGGCAGCGGGGCGGCGGCGAGGGTGATGCCCCACTCTTGCAGGGTCTGGAAGAGCCGGTTGTCGGTCGCGACCACGCTGGTCGGCGGGACGGTCACGCTCTGGGTGCCGTGGTTGTCCTCCACCGTGACGGTGGCGGTGCTCGGCGCGGCGGGGGTGCTCGCCGCGGAGGTCTCAGGGGACGGGGTGGTCTGCCCGGCAGGGGTCTGGCCGGCGCAGGCGCTGAGCGCGAGGGTGGCGCCCAGCAGGAGTGCGGCGGAGGCCGTGCGACGTCGGGTGGTGATCACTGGGGTGATTCTCCTGTTTCGGTTGGGTGTCTGGTCAGCGGTTTTTCACCCTATGATTGATTTTCGTCAGAGTGACGTAGGGAAAATCCGCTAAGGCAAGGCTTGCCTAAGATCTGGGAGATGTCAAAGCATGTCAGCAACTGAGAACGGCCCGGCCTTCACCCTCACCCGGCAGCCGAACGAGTTGCGGCGCCGGCGGGTTCGGGTGCGCGACATCCACCAGATCACGCCGGCCTACCGCCGGGTCGTGCTCGAGGGTCCCGACCTGGCGGGGTTCACCTCCCCGGGCTCGGACGACCACCTGCGGATCTTCTTCCCGCCCGCCGGGCAGCCGCTGCCCGAGCCCACCGACGACGGCATGCCGGCCGGGCTGGAGAGCCGCGAGTACACCCCCTTCGCCTGGGACGGGCGCAGCTGGCTGGCACTCGACTTCGTCCTGCACGGGCACGGCCTCGCCTCGGCCTGGGCGCAGTCGGCCCAGCCGGGCGACGAGGTCTTCCTGGGCGGCCCGCGCGGCTCACTGGTGATGGACGGCAGCCCCGACTGGTGGCTGCTGGCCGGCGACCTCACCGCGCTGCCCGCGATCCGCCGCCACCTGGCCGCGGTGCCCGCCGGCACCCCGGTGGATGTGGTGCTGCTCAGCAACGACCCCGCCGACGAGCAGGAACTCACCTCGGCCGGCGATCTCAACCTCGCCTGGGTGCACCCGTCGCCCGGATCCGCGCCCGGGGACGTCACCGCGCTGCTCGAGGCGCTGGCCGGCCTGCCGGCGCGCGAGGGCGACGGCTTCGCCTTCATCGCCGCCGAGCAGGCCGTGGTCTCCCCCGCCCGCGCCTACCTGATCGAGCGCGGCGTCGACCTCGAACGGGCGGTCGTCAAGGGCTATTGGAAGCGCGGGACATCGGAGTACCACGCCCCGCACGGCACCGCCGCGACCGCCTGACAGCGCCCAACGATCCCTGAGCCTGTCGAACGATCCCTGAGCTTGTCGAAGGGTCATTCCCTCCCCCGCCGTGACAGACTGCTGCGAGGAGGAGAGAGCAATGGCGCAGACAGTTCCCCGAATCAAGCGGATCTACGAGCCGGCCGAGCCCGCCGACGGCTTCCGGGTGCTGGTGGACCGGCTCTGGCCACGGGGCATCAGCAAGCAGAAGGCGGATCTCGGGCTGTGGCTGAAGGAGATCGCCCCCAGCACCGAGTTGCGCACCTGGTGGGATCACGACCCGGCGAGGCTGGCCGAGTTCACCGCCCGCTACCACGCCGAACTCGACCAGAACCCCGCCGTCGCCGAAGTGGTCGGCATCCTGCGGACACACCCCGTCGTGACGCTGCTCTACGGCGCCCGCGACCCGGTGCTGAACCAGGCCGCGGTCCTGCGCGACTACCTGGCCGGGCTGCCGCGGTAGCTCAGGCGGCGGTGCGGGCGTAGCTCGCCAGGTCGCGGCTGAGTTCCTCGAAGAGATCCTGGTTGAGCCGGAAGGCGACCTTCACCTCGTCCACCACCGCGGCCTGGCCTTCCTCGGAGAGCGGAAGGGCGTCCAGGCGGGCGCGGTAGGCGTCCTTGTAGGGCTTCGGCTTGGGGATCTGGTCGAACCGGTAGAACGCGAGCCCGTCGCGATCCAGGCCGTAGCTGCGGCCCAGGATGCGGCCGATCGCCTGGCCACCGGAGAGGTCGCCGAGGTAGCGGGTGTAGTGGTGGGCGACGTAGCCGGCGGCATCGACGGACCGGATCCGCGCCACATAGGCCTCGGAAGCCGGGCTGTCGATCTCGGGCAGGCCGTCCGGGGCCCAGAACGCCAGGTCGGCGTCGAGGGCCGCCAGCCGCTCCAGCGCCGGGTCGAGCAACTCCCCCGCCACCGGGTGGCCGGCCCAATCCGCGGCCTCCAGCGCGGCGTAGACCGGACGCAGCCGGGCCAGGTAGGCCAGGTAGCCGGCCTCGTTGATCTCACCGGCCAGCAGCCTCGCCATGAAGGACGAGGTCTCGGCGGCGGTGTGCTCGGCCTGCGACCCCTCGCGCATCTGCACGGAGAGTTCGGTCACTACAGCGGTCATGGTTCCCTCCCGGTTCCTACGGGCAAGGATATGACACCGTGTCATAAAAAGACGACACCCTGTCAGAAAAACGTCCGTTTCGGGACGATGATGAGCCGACCGTCCGGGGTATCGGTGAGGACGTGCACCTCCAGGCCGTAGACCTCGGCGATCAGGCCGGCGGTGAGCACCTCGGCCGGCGATCCGGCGGCGACCAGTTCGCCCCGGCTCAGGACGGCGATCCGGTCGGCCCAGGCGGCGGCGAGGGAGAGATCGTGCAGCACGGCCACCACGGTCCGTCCGGCGGCGGCCAGGCGGCGGGCGATCGCCATCACGTCCTCCTGATGGCGCAGGTCGAGGGCTGCGGTGGGCTCGTCCAGCAGCACCACCGGGGTGCGCTGGGCGAGCACCCGGGCCAGCGAGACCCGGGCCCGCTCGCCGCCGGAGAGTTCGGTGAACCGCCGCGCGGTGAGTGCCTCGGTATCGGTCAGCCGAAGCGCCTCGGCGATCGCCTCATCGTCCTCGTCGGCTTCCGGATGGCCCTGCCAGGGGCTGCGTCCCATCTCGATCACCTCGGCGACGGTGAACGGGAAGCTGACCTGGTTGGCCTGCAGCAGCACCGAACGCTCCCGGGCCAGGTCGCGATGGGGCCATTCCGGCAGCGGACGGCCCGCGAGCGAGACCGTGCCGGCGGATGGCGCCAGGTCGCCGGCCAGCACCCCGAGCAGGGTCGACTTGCCGGCGCCGTTGGGCCCGACCAGCGCCAGCACCTCGCCGGGGGCGATGTCGAGGTGGAGGCCGGTCAGCACCGTCCGTCCGCCGAGGCGGCAGTCCAGGCCACGGACCTGGTAGGTCATGCCCAGCCTCCCGCCCGCGATCGCGTCAATCGCACCAGGTAGAAGAAGAACGGGCCGCCGATCAGGGCGGTCAGCATGCCGATCGGCAGGTCGGAGCCGGTCACCAGGGTGCGGGCGATCAGGTCGGCCCAGACCATCAGGGCGGCACCGCCGACCGCCGACGCGACCAGCAGCGGACGGTGCGCCGGCCCCTGCAGCATCCGCACCAGGTGCGGCACCACCAGGCCGACGAACATGATGATGCCGACGAAGGCCACGCCGACCCCGGTCAGCAGCGCGACCAGCAGGATCGAGACGATCCGCAGCCGCTCCACGCGCAGGCCGAGGTGGGTGGCGGTGCGCTCCCCCAGCGCCAGCAGGTCGTAGCGGCGGCCCAGCGCGATCGCGACCGCGGTGGCCGGGATGCCGACCGCGGCGACCAGCAGCACCTCCGACCAGCGCGAGCCGTTCATCGAGCCGAGCTGCCAGAAGACGATCTGCTCCCGGGAGCCGCTGTCGGCGATGAACATCACCAGGGCCAGGCCGGCCCCGGCGAAGGCGTTCACCGCGATGCCGGTCAGCAGCAGGGTGACCACCTCCGTCCGGCCGGCGGAACGGGCGGTGAGATAGACCCCGCCGGTGGCCAGCGCCCCACCGGCGAAAGCGAGCGCGGCGACCGCCCAGCCACCCAGCACGGCGGCGCCGAAGGCGATCGCGATGCCGGCGCCGAGCGCGGCTCCCGCCGAGACTCCGACCACGCCGGGCTCGGCCAGCGGATTGCCGAAGACCGCCTGCATCACCGCGCCGGCCACGGCCAGGGTGGCGCCGGCGAGCACGCTCATCGCCACCCGCGGGAAGCGGATCTGCAGCAGGGTCTGCTCGATGACGGGATCGGACGGACGCCAGCCGGTGTCGAAGCCGAGGCCGTGCAGGGCCGCCCCGACCACGTCGCCGGGGCCGACCGGCAGCTGGCCGAGCGCCGCGGAGACGAGCACGCCGGCCACCAGTAGCGTGGCGAAGCCGGCCAGGACGAGGCCGCGCCGGGTTGCGCTCATCCGAGGTAGATCGCGCGGGCCAGCGCGGTGACGACGCCCGCCGAGCGGGGACCGAAGGAGAGGATGTCGGCGTCCGCCATGTCGACCAGCCGCCGCCGCTCGCCGGCCGGGGTGAGCGCGATCGCGGGCTTGTCCGCCAGCAGGCCGTCCACGCCGCCGGCCGACTCCAGGCCGTGCGTCATCACCAGGATGAGGTCGGGTGCCGCGGCGACCATGGCCTCGTCGGTGAGCGGCTGCATCTCGGTCCAGCCCAGCTCGCCGGCGACGTCGGTCCCGCCCACGGCGCGGATCAGTTCCGACGCCCCGGAATCCTCGCCGAAGAGGTAGTAGATGCCGGAGTTACCACGGATGTAGAGGAAGACCATCCGCAGCGGCTCCGCTGCGGGCGCCAGGGCCCGGGCTTCGGTCACCGCCTGCTCGACCTCGGCGGTGGTGCGCTGGGCGAGCGCCTCCCCCGTCTCGGGCAGGCCGAGCGCGGCGCCCACCTCGCGGGCCAGTTCGGCGGCTCCGTCGAAGCTG
>JAPUEM010000073.1:14886-19389 GCA_027492575.1 Propionicimonas sp. | reverse complement strand
CGGTCGGGCTGACAGGATTTGAACCTGCGACCCCTACACCCCCAGTGTAGTGCGCTACCAAGCTGCGCCACAGCCCGTTCTTCTGTTGTGCGGGCCAAACCGGCCCGGCTGGACACTGTACTACGAATCCGTGGACGCCTGCGCACACCGGCGATCGACGGGCTTCCCAGGCATCTTCCGGTTTCGGCGCGGACGGGGTCGCGGCGGCGTAGCGTGAGGCGCAGGAGGCAGTTCATGGTCACCATCGCTCAGGCCGCTCACGAGTTCCTTTCCTGTCGCCGGATCGCGGTCACCGGCGTTTCCCGTACCCCCAACAGTCATGGCGGCAACGTGGTCTACGACCGCCTTGTCGAACGCGGCTACGAGACCTTCGCGGTCAACCCGTACGCCGCCGAGATCGCGGGCAAGCCGGCTTATCCGTCCCTCTCGGCCATCCCGGACGGAGTTGAGGCCGTCGTCATCGCCACCGCGCCCACCCATGCCCTCGGCACCATGAAGGAAGCCGTCGAGCTGCGCATCGGCCAGGTCTGGATGCACCGTTCGATCGACGCCGGCAGCGTCTCGGACGAGGCCACGGCCTACGGCCGCGAGCACGGCGTCCAGGTGATCGACGGGGGCTGCCCGCTGATGTTCGACCCGGCCGCCGACGGCACCCACAAGGTGATGTGCCGCCTGCTCACCTGGTTCGGCAAGGTCCCTCGTCAGGTCGAGTAGCCGCTGCGTACTTGCCGTCAGAGGGCCAACGGCCTCGTGAGGCCGTTCACAGGCCCGCGGTGCAAGCCCAGTCGGACGACGTCGTGTCGCGCGCCTGCATCAGCACCTGGGCTCGTTTCACGCCTTCGGAGGCGAGGAGCCGGTCTCGGATGGTGTCGCACAGGTGAGTTTGCGATGCGTCCGCGAATCCCTGGATATGCAGCGCGTCTCCACTGTCGATGACGGAGAGCTGATCGGCACCTGCCTGGACGGCGGTGGTCGTTGCCTCGACCAAGATTCCAAGAGGGGGTGTACAGCGACGCATCCGGCCATCCTAGGGCGCATGGTGCCGCTTCAAAGTGGCCCGAGGACGGCAGGCGTGTCGGCGTCTAGCGGTTCTTGCGCTTCTCGCGGGGGCGGACCTCGACCTTCACCGGGGTGCCTCGGAAGCCGAAGTCCTCGCGGAGCCGGCGCTGGACGAAGCGGACGTACTGCGGGTCGAACGGGCCGGAGGTGAACAGCGCGAAGGTGGGTGGGCAGGCGTGCGCCTGCGTCCCGAACAGGATGCGCGACTGCTTGCCGCCCCGCACCGGGTGCGGGTGAGCGGCGGCCAGGCGGCCCAAGAAGGCGTTCAGCTTGCCGGTGGAGATCCGGGTCTCCCAGCCCTCCAGGGCTTCCTCAATGGCCCGCGAAAGGCGGTCGACGTTGCGTCCGGAGAGCGCGGAGATGTTCACGCTCGGCGCCCAGCCGAAGGTGTGGATGTCCTGCTCGATCTCGCGATTCAGGTAGAAACGCCGCTCCTCGTCGGTGAGATCCCACTTGTTGTAGGCGATCACCAGGGCCTTGCCGGCCTCCTCGACCATACTCAGCACCTTGAGATCCTGGTCGCTGATCGTCTCGGACGCGTCCAGCACCACCACGCAGACCTCCGCCCGCTCGATGGCGCCCTGGGTGCGCAGCGAGGCGTAGTACTCGTGGCCCGAGGCCTCTTTGACGCGGCGGCGCAGGCCGGCGGTGTCGATGAAGCGGTAGACCACTCCCCCGACCTCGACCAGTTCGTCGACCGGGTCGACCGTCGTCCCGGCCACGTTGTCGACCACGGCGCGGGTCGAGCCGGCCAGCTTGTTCAGCAGCGACGACTTGCCGACGTTCGGACGCCCGACGATCGCCACCCGGCGCGGGCCGCCGATCTCGGCCTCACCCGCTCGCGGCGCCTCCGGCAGGGCGGCCAGCACGGCGTCCAGCAGGTCACCGGTGCCGCGTCCGTGCAGTGCGGAGACCGGCCAGGGCTCGCCCAGGCCGAGGTTCCACATCGCCATCGCGTCGGCCTCGCTGCGGGCGTCGTCCACCTTGTTGGCGGCCAGCACGACCGGCTTGCGGGAGCGGCGCAGGACGCCCACCACGGCCTCGTCGATGTCCTGGATGCCGACGGTGGCATCCACCACGAAGAGCACGGCATCGGCGGCGGCGATGGCCAGTTCGGCCTGCTCGGCGATCTGGGCGGCCATGCCGACCGCGTCCGGCGCCCAGCCGCCGGTGTCGACCACCACGAAGTCGCGGCCGTTCCACTCGGCGTCGTAGGAGACCCGGTCGCGGGTGACGCCGGGCAAATCCTGAACGACCGCCTCACGGCGTCCGATGATGCGGTTGACCAGCATCGACTTGCCCACGTTCGGACGCCCCACGACGGCCAGCACGGGCTTGTCGAGTGCCTCCTCGAAACCTTGGCCGGGCTCGGGCCCTTCGACCGGCTCCGGGAACGTTCGGTCCATCTGCTCGCTCATCGTCCAGCCATCCCGGCGATCGCGTCGATCGTCTCCTCGAGGGTCAGGTAGGTGCCGTCGACATGGACGACGCCGTCCGCGGCGGTGGTGAAGTTCACCAGCTTGGAGTCGTCGGCGTCACGCCGCAGCACCTGGTCGGCCAGCGCGTCGGCGTCCACCTCGCCGAGTTCCAGGCGGCGGCGGGCCATCCGGACCTCCGGGTCGGCGGTCAGCAGCACCCGCAGACCGGCGTCCGGCGCGACCACGGTGGTGATGTCGCGTCCCTCGGCGACGATCCCGGACGGCGCGGCGTCGATGATCGCACGCTGCCGCGCCACCAGGTCGGCCCGGCACTCCGGCAGGGTCGCCACAGCACTCACCACGGACGAGATCTCCTGCTCGCGGATCCGCTCGGTGACGTCCGAGCCGTTCACCCGCACCCACTGATCGGACGGGTCGGTGCTGATCTCCAGTTCGGCGCCCAGCGTGGACGCGATCACCCCGGCGGTATCGGACGGGTCGACGCCGGCGTCCAGGAAGGCGCAGGTCACCGCCCGGTACATCGCGCCGGTATCCAGGTAGCCCAGGCCCAGCCGCGTCGCCACCCCACGGGCGGCGGACGACTTGCCCGAACCGCTCGGCCCGTCGATGGCGATCACCAGTCGTTGCGTCATGGCTTCCTCTCTATAACGTGTCGTCGGGTTCCCGCAGCGTCCAGCCGGCGAGGCCCATGGCCTCGCGCAGGTCGGCGGCGTGCTCCGGGCTGACCTGTACCGACAGGTAGCCCACCTCCCGGTCGGAATCGTGATGGATCGACAGATCCTCAACGTTCACCCCGGCCTTCTCGATGTCGGCGAAGAGGCGCGCCAGCGCACCTGGTTCGTCGGGGATCTCGACCACCACATGGGCGTAGTCCACCGCGGCGAGGCCGTGCTTGCCGGGCAGCGCCCGGGTGCCCTCACGGCCGCGCTCCAGCAGCGCCGCGACCTGGTCGGGGTCCTCCAGGGCTTCCAGCCAGGCCGCCAGATCAGCCTGCAGGGCGGCGAGTTCGAGCCGTACCGCGGCGGCGTTGGCGGTGATGATCTGGCGCCACAGCTGCGGATCGGAGCCGGCGATCCGGGTGACGTCGCGGACCCCCTGGCCGGCCAGCTTCAGGTGATCGGAAGGCACCTCGGTGAGGCGTCCGGCCATGAGCACGGAGACCAGGTGCGGCAGGTGCGAGACCTGGGCGACCGCCTCGTCATGGTGCGCGGCGCCCATCGTCACCCGGCGCGCCCCGGCGAGCCGGGCGAGCTCCTGGACGTCGAGCACCGCGTGGGCCGAGGAGGTGTCGTGCGGGGTGACCACCCAGGTGCGGTCGATAAACAGGTCCGCGCTGGCGGTGAGCGGGCCGACCCGCTGCGAGCCCGCCATCGGGTGCGAGCCGACGTACCGCGCGAGGTCGAGCCCCGTGCCGCGCAACTCCGAGAGCACCGTGCCCTTCACCGAGCCGACGTCGGTCACGGTCGCGTTCGGGTAGGTCCGCAGCGCGTTCGCCACCACTTTGCCCAGCGCGGCCGGCGGCACCGCCACCACGACCAGCCGCACGGCCTCGGGGTCGGGCTTGCGGATCGTCCCGGCACCGCGGGAGGCGGCGACCCGGGCATGACTGGAGACCTTGTCGGCGACATGGACGGTCACCCCGGCGCGGCTGAGCGCACAACCCACCGACGCCCCCACCAGACCGGCGCCGATCACCAGGGTCGGTGACAGGTCGATCGCGATCATCGTGGGTCTTCCTTCTGCTGGGCCTGGGGCTCACGAGCCCGACTGCACAGCCTACGCGAACCCACCGCTTGTTGACGCCGTGGTCCCGCGACCGCCGCGCGAACCGCCGCTCTTGTCGTCATTCCGCCCGTCATCAGAGGGCTCCGACAAGCAACCGCCGTTGTTGTCGCCATTCGCGTCAAAATCCGGCGTATGACAACAAGAGCGGCGGTTTGGTTGGGGACGACGCCAACGACCACTCTGACAACGACAACAGTGGCGGTCGCGTCACTCCGCGGCG
>JAPUEM010000073.1:0-14786 GCA_027492575.1 Propionicimonas sp. | reverse complement strand
ACGCCAACGACCACTCTGACAACGACAACAGTGGCGGTCGCGTCACTCCGCGGCGAAGGCTGGTCGTGGCCCGGTGTAGTCCGGCCCATAGGCTCCCGGAGCAGGTCGGCGCCGGCGGGCGGGGGCGGTGGTCCCGTGGGCCAGGCGGCGGGCGAAGATCAGGAAGCCGGTGTGGCCGGAGGTGCCGTGGCCGGGCCGGATCGCCAGGCCTTCGGCGTGCCACTCGCGGGCGGAGTACTCCCGTCCGACCGGCTCGGTGAAGCCGCCGTGGACCCGCAACGAGTCCATCGTCCGGCCCAGCTGGGTGGTGGTGGCGACGTAGCAGCACAGGATGCCGCCCGGTTCCAGGACGGCCCCCACGGCGTCGATGCACTCCCAGGGTGCCAGCATGTCGAGCACCACCCGGTCGATCGGCTCGGGGCCGATGGCCTCCACCAGGTCGCCCTCGCGCAGCTCCCAGGCCGGGTGCGGGCCGCCGAAGAAGGTCTCGACATTGCGCTTGGCGATCGCCGCGAAGTCGGCCCGGCGCTCGTAGGAATAGAGCTTGCCGCCACTGCCGATCGCCCGCAGCAGGTGCATGCTCAGCGCCCCCGACCCGGCCCCGGCCTCCAGCACCCGGGCACCGGGGAAGATATCGGTCTGCACCAGGATGTGCGCGGCGTCCTTGGGGTACACCACCGTCGCCCCGCGCGGCATGGTGACGGTGAACTCCTCCATGAGCGGACGGAACGCCGTGTACGCCACCCCGCCGTGCGACTTGACCACGGCCCCGTCCGAGCCGCCGATCAGTTCGTCGTGGCTGATGCCGCCCTTGGTGGTGTGGAAGACGCCGCCGGGCGCCAGCACGATCGAGTGCCGACGTCCCTTCGGGTCGGTGAGCACCACCCGCTCGCCGATCACCAGTGGCCCGGTGCGCACTCCGCTCGGATCAGCCACGTCGCAATCCCCACAATCCCAGTTGTCCTGAGGTGCCGAACGGCAACCCCGCCAGAGTGATTCCCCGGCCCAGCATCAGCACTCCGTCACCTTGCGACACCGGCAGCACCGTCAGGTCGGCGGCCGCCTGTTTCTGCAACTCGGCGAGCGCCACCAGCCGGGCGTCCCCGGTCGTGGTCCGCGACCGCTTGCTCAGCTCGGCCAGCTTGTCCGAGCTGCCCGGTAGCGGATTGTCGGTGTACAGCTGCAGCCAGGCGTTGGCGGTCGGCCCCCAGGCCGGGAAGTCGGTGAGCACCAGATCGGCCTCGCCCGAGGTGACCAGCCGGACGCTCACCCGGTCGAGGGTCTCGATGCGATCCCGCAGCAGGCTCGCCAGATCGGCATGGCCCGGCGCCGAGGGCTGGTAGCGCAGCCGCAGGGTGACCCGGCTGCCGGTGATCTCGGGCAGTTCCGGATGCCCCCCGACCTCGAAGCTCGCCAGCTGGCCCTCGATGCCGGCCGGCACCAGCGAGGCCAGGGTGCGGTCGGCCTGCAGGGCGCTGGCGACCCCTTCGCGCAGCTTCGCCTTGGAGCGGTACTGGGAGTCGGCCGACCAGGCCAGCCGGTTGACCCGGGCGCCGTCCATCGGCCAGCGGGTGAAGCCCTGGGCGGTGGCGCGCTCCGGGCTGCCGGCGATCTCCGCCTCCAGCCGGTCGGTCGCGGCGGGGTCGAGGGTGCGCCAGACCACGTCGGTGGTCCCTTCGGCGATGGCGGTCTCGGCAGCCACCGAGTCGGCCACCCGCTCCAGGCGGATCTCGTCCAGCACCCCGCTGACCGGACCGAGGTAGTCGAGGTAGCGGGAGAAGCCCACGTGGTCGGCGTCGATCGCGGTGACCTGGTACGGCCCGGATCCGGCCGGCACCGACTCCAGCGGCAGCCCGGTGTCGGGATCGAAGACCTGCTCGTCCACGATGGACGCCGCCAACGCGGCCAGCGCGTAGCCGAACCGGTTGTCGGCGTAGGCCAGTGCGAACCGGACGGTCAGCGCGTCCGGGGTGGTGATCCGCACCAGTGAATCGAGCAATTTCACCCCGGTGCCCGCGGTGTCCAGCCGCAGCGCCCGCTGGATGCTGAAGCGGACGTCGGAGGAGGTCAGCTCGTGGCCGTTGTGGAAGTGCAGCCCTTCCGGCAGCGTGCACTCGTAGACCGTCTCGGAACTGAAGTAGCAGTCGGTGGCGGCATCCGGCTTCAGTTCGCCGGTGTCGGTCTGCACGTGCATCAGTCGCTGGTAGACGTTGGTGACGATCAGCGCATCGGTATCCGCCCTTGCCAGCGCGGGGTCGGCGGTCGTGATCGGGCCGGAGGTCGAGACCGTGAAGGGCCGTGCCGAAGGACTGACCGACGGGCTGGGGGTCGCGGTCGGCTCCACCGGGCCGGTGCAGCCGGCGACGATCAGCACCGCGGCGATCCCGGCCAGCCAGCGGCTAGCGCGCATTGAAATACTTCGCTTCCGGGTGGTGGACGATCAGCGCGTCGGTCGACTGCTCGGGATGCAGCTGCAGTTCCTCGGAGAGCACCACGCCGATCCGCTCCGGTTCCAGCAGCCGCACCAGCTCGGTCCGGTACTCCAGGTCGGGGCAGGCGGGGTAGCCGAAGCTGTACCGCGAGCCGCGGTACAGCTGGTCGCGGATCATGTCGTCCATGCTGCCATCGCCGGCCAGCCCCAGGTCGGCGCGCACCCGTCCGTGCCACATCTCGGCCAGCGCCTCGGTCAGCTGCACCGACAGGCCGTGCAGCTCCAGGTAGTCGCGGTAAGAGTTGGACGCGAACAGCTCGCCGGTCGCCTGGGCCACCCGGGAACCCATGGTCACCAGCTGGAAGGCGATCACGTCCGGGCCGCGTTCGGCGGCCTCGTCGGCGTCCCGGAAGAAGTCGGCCAGGCAGAGCCGCCGGTCGCGCCGCTGCCGCGGGAAGGCGAACCGGGCCAGCTCGCGTCCCGGTTCGTCTGGGGCGCCCACGATGAGCGTGTTGCCCTCGCTGTGGCAGGGCCAGTAGCCGTAGCTGACCGCGAACTCGGCCAGCGACTCGGTGTGGATCCGGTCCAGCCACATCCGCAGCCGGGGCAGGCCCTCGGCCTCGACCAGTTCGTCGTAGCTGGCTCCGTCACGGGCACCGCGCAGCCCCCACTGACCCATGAAGGTGGCGCGGTGGTCCAGCCACTGGGCGACGTCGGCGAGCTTGATGCCCTTGACGATCCGGCTGCCCCAGAACGGCGGGGTGGGCACGTCGATGTCGCGGGCGACATCGGAGCGGGTGGTGTCGTCCAGGCTCGGTCCCTCGTCCTCGGACGGACGCGGGCGCGCCGCGACCCGCCGTTCCCGGGGAGCCGGCAGCGCCTCTACCTCGCCGCGCTTCACGGCCATCACCGCGTCCATCAGGCTCAGCCCGTCGAAGGCGTCCCGGGCGTAGCGCACCTCGCCCTCGAAGACGGCGTTCAGGTCCTGCTCGACATAGGCCCTGGTCAGCGCCGCACCGCCCAGCAGCACCGGGGTCTGGATCAGCCCGCGGGAGTTCAGCTCCAGCAGGTTGTCCCGCATCACCACGGTCGACTTCACCAGCAGCCCCGACATGCCGATCGCGTCGGCGTTGTGGGAGATGGCCGCCTCGATGATGGTGCCGACCGGCTGCTTGATACCCAGGTTGACGACCGTGTAGCCGTTGTTGGTGAGGATGATGTCGACCAGGTTCTTGCCGATGTCGTGGACGTCGCCCTTCACCGTGGCGAGCACGATGGTGCCCTTGCCCTCGGTGTCGGCCTTCTCCATGTGCGGCTCGAGGTAGGCCACCGACTTCTTCATCACCTCGGCCGAGGCGAGCACGAAGGGCAGCTGCATCTGGCCGGAGCCGAACAGCTCGCCGACGGTCTTCATGCCGGCCAGCAGATCGATGTTGACCACGTCGAGGGCCGAACGCTCCGCGAGCGCGGCGTCCAGATCCTCGTAGAGGCCCTTGTCGTCGGCGTCCACGATGCGGCGCTGCAGCCGCTCGCTCAGCGGCAGCGCGGCGAGTTCGGCAGCGCGCGCCTCCTTCGTCCCCGCGGTGGTGACGCCCTCGAAGAGCTCCAGGAACTTCGCCAGCGGGTCGTAGCCCTCCCGGCGCCGGTCGTAGACCATGTCGAGGGCGACCTCACGCTGCTCCTCCGGGATGCGCGCCATCGGCAGGATCCGGGACGGGTGGACGATGGCCGAGGTCAGCCCCGCCTCGACGCACTCGTTCAGGAAGACCGAGTTGAGGACGGCCCGCGCCGCTGGGTTCAGGCCGAAGCTGACATTCGACACGCCGAGGGTGGTCTGCACCTCCGGGTAGCGGGCGCGGATCTCGCGGATCGCCTCGATGGTCTCGATGGCGTCGCGGCGGGTCTCCTCCTGACCGGTGGCGATCGGGAAGGTGAGGCAGTCGACGATGATGTCGGAGGTCGCCATGCCGTACTCGTCGACCAGGGTGCGGATCAGGCGCTCGGCGATCCGCACCTTCCATTCGGCGGTGCGGGCCTGGCCCTCCTCGTCGATGGTGAGCGCCACCACCGCGGCGCCGTGCTCGGCGACGATCGGCATCACCGTCCGGAACCGGGAGCCGGGTTCGTCGCCGTCCTCGAAGTTCACCGAGTTGACGATCGCCCGGCCGGCGATGGCCTCCAGACCCGCCTGGACGACCGGCGGCTCGGTGGAGTCGATCATCACCGGCAGCGGGACGGCGGTGTTCACCCGGAAGGCGAGCTCCTTCATGTCGGCCGCGCCGTCGCGTCCCACGTAGTCGACGCACAGATCGAGCAGGTGGGCGCCCTCGCGGGACTGTCCCTTGGCGATGTCGATGCAGGTGTTCCAGTCGCCAGCCAGCATGGCCTCGCGGAAGGCCTTCGAGCCGTTGGCGTTCGTGCGCTCACCGACGCTGAGGTAGCTGGTGTCCTGCCGCAGCGGCACATCGGAGTACAGGCTCGACACGGTCGCGATCTCGCGCACCGCACGTTCCTTGATCGGACGCCCGGCGACCGCGGCGGCGAGCTGCCGGATGTGCTCGGGAGTCGTCCCGCAACAGCCGCCGACCAGGCTCAGCCCGAACTCGCCGACGTACTGGCGCAGGGCCTCGGCCAGGCCCTCCGGGCCGAGCGGGTAGCGGGCGCCGTCCGAGGTCAGCTCGGGGAGGCCGGCGTTCGGCATGCAGCCCACCCCGATCTCGGCGAACCGCGACAGGTGCCGCAGGTGCTCGCTCATCTCGGCCGGGCCGGTGGAGCAGTTCAGGCCGAGCACGTCGACGCCCAGCGGCTGCAGGGCCGCCAGCGCCGCCCCGATCTCCGAACCCAGCAGCATCGCGCCGTTGGTCTCGATCGAGACGTTCACCAGGATCGGCAGGTCGACGCCTAACGCCGCAGCCGCGCGCCGGGAACCGACCACGGCGGCCTTGGCCTGCAGCAGATCCTGGCAGGTCTCGATCTGGACGGCGTCGATGCCGCCGGCGATCATCGCCTCGGCCTGCACCTGGTAGGCGTCGCGCAGCGCGGCGTAGCCGACGTGACCCAGGCTCGGCAGCTTCGTCCCCGGGCCGATGCTGCCCAGCACGTAGCGCGGACGGTCGGCGCTCGCGGCGTCCGCGGCGGCACGGGCCAGCCGGGCCCCGGCGCCGGCGAGTTCGGCGATCCGGTCGGGGATGTCGTACTCCCCCAGCGCGGCCAGGTTCGCGCCGAAGGTATTGGTCTCGATGCAGTCGGCGCCGGCCGCCAGGTACTCGGCGTGGATGGCGGTCACCACGTCCGGCCGGGTGACGTTCAGCACCTCGTTGCAGCCTTCGAGGCCTTGGAAGTCATCCAGGGAGAGGTCGAATCCCTGCAGCATCGTCCCCATCGCACCATCCGCCACGAGAACGCGTTCGGATAAGGCGGTACGAAGGTTGGTCATGGGGCGAAGTCTACGAGGGGTGCGAGGGGGGCAGCACTACAGTGGCCCTATGGCAAGACTGGGGCTGAAGGATCTGCGCAGGCCGGCTGTGATCGCCGCCTTCGGAGGCTGGAGCGACGCCGGGGACGCGGCCAGCGGGGTGATCGACCACCTCGCCGACACCTACTCGGCCGTGCTGGAGTTCTCCTTCGATCCCGAGGAGTTCTACGACTTCGGCGTGAACCGGCCCACCCAGCGGCTGATCTCCCCCACCGAACGGGTCATCGAGTGGCCCACCACCGAGGTGCTGGTGGCGTCCCTGCCGGAACGCGATCTGGTGCTGATCGGCGGGCCTGAGCCCAACTACCGGTGGCGGGAGTACTGCAACCGGCTGATGTCGATGCTGCGCACCGTCCGTCCGGAGATCGTGGTGCTGCTCGGCTCGATGCTCACCGACGCGCCGCACTCGCGTCCGGTGCCGATCCACACCTCCGCCGGCGATCCCGCCCTGGCCGAGGAACTCGGCTTCGAGCTGCCCACCTACGAAGGCCCCACCGGAATCGTCGGGGTGCTCGGCAGCCTGTGCGAGGACGCCGGGATGTCCGTGGCCTCGCTGTGGGCCTCCGTGCCCCACTACGTCGCAGAGCCGCCGAACCCGAAGGCCACGCTCGCGCTGCTGACGAAGCTGGAGGACGTCCTCAACACCCCGCTGGATACCGGCAGCCTGCTCGAATCCGCAGCCACCTGGGAAGCCCAGGTGAGCGAACTGGTCGCGGACGATCCGGACATCTCCGGCTACATCGCCGCCCTCGAGACCCGCCGCGACGAGGAGATGCCGCCCCCCTCCGGCGAATCCATCGCCGCCGAGTTCGAGCGCTACCTCCGCCGCCGTGAGCGCGGGGATCGGCGCGGCTAGGCCGCCGATCTCCTTGCCCGGTCATCCCCGCGACTACTCGTCATCCCGCGAAGGCGAGGACCTGTTCGCGCTGTGATGCGCAGACCCGGGCTAAGCCACACACGTTCCAGCATTGGTGTAGGCGAGCCGCACGCGCGCGGGATAGGCCCCGGTGGTGGGTACGCCAGCGGTGATGCTGGTCACCGTCGCGTCATAGGTCGGCGCCCCTGACCCGACAGCTCCCAGCTCGAAGGGGAAGCTGAGACCCTGCTGCCCGAAGGTCACCGAGGTGCCAGGTGGAAGGACCACGATCATCTGGCGCTCCCGCTTCGCATTGAATCCGCCGTTGCCCGTCGACGGCGATGTCGTCGGAGTCGACCATCCCTTGCTGAAGTTGTCGTTCGTCGGGCTCAAGGTTCCACTGCCTGTGACGGGGTAGGTGACGCCCGATGCGCTGGATTCGGTGGCCTTGACGACGATGCTGGTGGCCACGTTCCGGGTGAGAGCCCACGCTTGAGCCTCAAGTTTGAGTGTGACGGTCGCCGTTTCGCAGTCCGAGTTGTTCGCAACCGTGTAGGTACGAGAACTGGTGGCGCAGTTCTTGGTCACCACGATGTTGGAGGCCGCGAAGGTGCTGGGGCAGTTCGAGGCGGCGAACGCCGGCGTGGCAGAGGCGAGCATCACCGCAGGTGCGGCCCAGGCCCCGGCGACCAGCAGCTTTCGGCGGTCGATGCCTGGCTGGTCGAGATCGGCACTCAATGGCGCGCGCGAATCGGTCATCTTCGAATCCCCCCGGATGTCTGGTCGCGACTGCGCGGCACAGTGGCGCGCAACGTGGATGTTGCTCGGCAGGATATCGGTTCACGAGCGGTCGGTGACAAATCGCGCGACCGCTGGAATCGGCGTTCCGAGGCCTCGTCAGTCGCCGACCGACCTGGCCTGATCCGCCAGCGCGCGCACCACGGCGTCCGGGTCGTCGGCGTAGTAGACGGCGGAACCGGCGACGAAGGTATCGGCGCCGGCCTCGACGCAGCGTTCGATGGTGTCGGCGGAGATGCCGCCGTCCACCTGAAGCCACAGTTCCTTGCCGAGGGAATCGAGCAGGGCGCGGGTGCGGGTGATCTTGGGCAGCACCAGATCGAGGAAGGCCTGACCGCCGAAGCCGGGTTCCACGGTCATCAGCAGCACCATGTCGAGTTCGGGCAACAGGTCGGCGTAGGGCTCGATCGGCGTCGCGGGCCGCAACGCCATGGACGCACGCGAGCCCAGCGCGCGGAGCTCACGGGCGAGCTTCACCGGGGCGTTCGACGCCTCGATGTGGAAGGTGACCGATTCGCACCCCGCATCGGCATAGGACGGCGCCCAGCGATCGACCTCGGCGATCATCAGATGGATATCCATCGGCATCGTGGTGTGCTTGCGCAGGCTTTGGATCACCGGCAGACCGAAGCTGAGATTCGGGACGAACTTGTTGTCCATCACATCCAGGTGCACCAGATCGGCACTCGGGATCCGGGCCACCTCGTCGGCGAGTCTGGAGAGATCGGCGTTCAGGACGCTCGGCGTGATGCGGATACCCATGGCCGAAAGCCTAGCGATCGTTGACCCGCAACAGGGCGAGGAACATCGCGTCGGTCCCGTGCCGGTGCGGCCACAGCTGGACGAAGTCGCCCACCGCCGCGTCCGAGATCTCGGGGAGATAGTCGGCCGCGTGCAGCAGGGTCGCCCCGGTCACGGCCTGGACGACATCGCGGGTCTCACCCAGGTGCGGCGAACAGGTGACGTAGGCGACCACCCCGCCGGGCATGGCGGAGGCCACCGCCGACCGCAGCAAGGCGACCTGCAACCCGTGGAGACCGTCGACATCGCCGGGCTGTCGCCGCCAGCGCGCCTCCGGACGCCGCCGCAGGGCCCCCAGCCCGCTGCACGGGACGTCGGCCATCACCCTGGCGAAGCTCCCCGCAGCCCACGCCGGACGAGTGCCGTCGGCGATCAGGGTGACCGGCAAGGTGAGACCCCGGGCCAAGCCCGGGGTGACAGTGGTGGGGTTCGGCGCGCCGGCGCGCGATCCAGCGATATCTGGCTGTGGTGCGGAACTAACAGCCGAGCGACCATCCCTATCCGTCATCCCGGACTTGATCCGGGATCTCCTCGCAACCCCCGCGTAAGCCGCGAGGTTCCGCGCGACCAGACCGGCGCGATGCGGCTGCAACTCATTGGCCACCAAGCGCGTGTCAGCCTGCATCGCCAACCCGGCGAGCAGGGCGGCCTTTCCGCCTGGCCCGGCGCACAGGTCGAGCCAGGGGCCTTCGGGTGCCTCGACGCGGCTGAGGGCGAGGGCGACCAGCTGCGAGCCTTCGTCCTGGACGCCGGCGCGACCCTCGGCGACCGCAGGCACTGCCGAAGGAGCCCCTGCCACGTAGGCGCCGAAGGGCGAGTAGCGAGCCGGCTCACCGCCCAGCTCAGGAACCTGGGCCAGTCCGGGCCGTACGACCAGATGGTTGGTCGGGGCCTGATTGTCGGCTTCCAGGGCGGCCCGAAGTTCCTCCTCGTCGGGCCCGCCGAGGGCATCGGCCCAGGCGTCAACGATCCAGCGGGGGTGCTGGGTGGCCAGCGCCAGCGCATCCCGCGGGTCGGCGCCGGCGGTGAGCCGGGCGATCCAGCCGGCCAGATCGTCGCCCGCGACCTTGCGCAGCACAGCGTTGACGAAGCCGGCGATCCGTGGACCGATCTCGGCCTTCGCCAGCGCGACGGTCGCGTCCACGGCCGCGTGCTGCGGCACTCGCATCGCCAGCAACTGGTGGGCGCCCAGACGCAGCACGTCGAGCACGGGTGGGTCGAGTTCAGCCAGCGGACGCTTCGAGACCGCCTGCAGGATGGCGTCGTAGGTGCCCAGCGCTCGGCAGGTGCCGAAGGTGAGTTCGGTGGCGAAAGCGGCGTCCCGTGGCGAGAGGCCGGCAGCTTCGCGGGTCAGCGCGAGGTTCGCGTAGGCGTCCTCGCCGGTGACCCGCCGGAGCACCCGGTAGGCGGCCCTGCGAGCGGGGTCGGGCCGGCTGCTGGAGGGTCGGCTCACTCGAAGGCTCCGGGCTCGCCGCGCAGTCCGTTCGCCCAAGCAGCGGCGGGCATCGGCTTCTTGCCCTGCGGCTGCACCTCGAGCAGTTGCAGCGCGCCGTGACCGGTGCCGACCAGCACCTCGCGGCGGCTCACCCGAACGATCCCTGAGCTTGTCGAAGGGTCGTTGGCCGCCGAGCTGTGCGTCAATGACCCTTCGACAGGCTCAGGGACCTCGACAGGCTCAGGGATCTCGACAGGCTCAGGGATCGCCCGAGCATGCAGGACGCGGAAACGCTCGCCTGCGTAGGTGGTCCAGGCCATCGGGGATGGGTTGCAGGCCCGCACCACTCGGGCCAGTTCGGCGGCCGGCGCCCCCCAGTCGAGGCGCGCGTCGGCCACGGTCAGCTTCGGGGCGACGCTCACACCTTCCTCGGGTTGTTCGGTGGCGGCGGCCGTGCCCTCCGCCACACGGTCGAGGGTCTCGACGAGCAGCTCCGCACCGAGGGGGGTGAGCCGCTCCAGCAACGCGCCGGAGGTCTCGTCCGCCCCGATCTCTACAGCCGTAGTGGCGAAGACCGGACCGGCGTCCATGGCGGCGACCAGCCGGAAGACGGTCACCCCGGTCACGCTGTCACCGGCCAGGATGGCGCGCTGCACGGGTGCCGCGCCGCGCCAGCGCGGCAGCAGCGAGTAGTGGACGTTCAGCCAGCCGTGCTTCGGGATGTCGAGCACTCGCTGCGGCAGCAGGGCGCCGTAGGCGATCACCGGGCAGGCGTCGGGCGCGAGGTCGGTCAGCCGCGCCACGGTCTCGGGTTCGCCGGGACGGGCCGGCCGCAGCAATTCGAGGCTGCGTTCCAGCGCCAACTCGGCGACCGGGCTCGGCACCGGACGCTTCGAACGGCCCACCGGCGCGTCCGGCCGGCTGATCACCGCGACGACCTCGTGGTCGCTGTGATCCAGCAGGTGTTCGAGAGTGCGCGCGGCGACAGGCGGGGTACCGGCGAAGACGAGACGCATGGGCGTCAGCCTACGACCTGTGGATCGACCCGCACGCGCAGCGCTCCCTGGGCCTTGGCCGCGGCACGCTGGGAGAGCATGGTGCGCACCGCGGCGACGAGTTCGGCGCCCAGCGGAAGCGCGCACCGCAGCGTGACCCGCGGTTCGGCGGCGGTGTCGAACGGTCCGTTCACCTGGACGCCTTCCGGTAGCCGCAGCATGCCCAGCACCTCGTGCAGCACACCGAAGTCGCCCTCCAGCGCGACCAGTTTCACTGCCGGCGGGAAGCCGGCGACCGTCCGTTCGGCCAGTTCCCGCTCGGCGTAGCCCACCGGGTCGAGGCGCAAGAACGCCTGCACCTGCCGGTCGGCGGCCTCCCCGACGATCAGGACGGTGCCACCGTCCTCCCCCGGACGCACCAGGGCGGTGACCGCCAGCCAGCGGCGCAGCGCCTCCTCCCCCGACCGCAATTCCGGACGTCCGAGGGTCGCGGCGGTGTCGAGCAGGACACCGGCGGCGTACCCGAACTCGGCGACTGGTTCCACCCCCGGCGTGGACAGCACCAGGGCCGGCTCGTCGTCCACTTCGGCCAGTGGATGGTCACCGGATGACGAGAGCACCTTGACCCCGGGAAAGGCTTTGCCGAACTCTTCCGCCGTCCGAAGCACCCCGGCGACCGGGGTGCGCACCCGGCGGTCACCGCATTCCGGGCACCGCCAGCCCGGACGCGGCGGCGGACCGCACCAGGGGCAGGCCAGCCCGGCCGGACTGTGCCGCAGCGACTGCCCGCAGGACGGGCACCGGGCCGGTCTGTGACAGCCGGCGCACACCACGCGCGGGTGATAGCCCGCCCGCGGAACGCTCACCAGCACCGGCCCATGAGCGAGCCCGGCGCGGATCGTGGTGAAGACCTCGGGAGGCAGCCGCAGTTCGTCGTCCGCCGTCACCCGGATCGCGGCGCAGGCCGCCCGGGTGTCCGTCGGTGTGAGCTGAATCGGGTGCAGCCAGCCGGTGGAGACCAGCCGCTGCACTTCGGCCGTCCGCGATCGCGCCGCCAGCAGCAACCCGCACCCGGCCAGATGGGCGCGCAGGGCCGCGACCTCGCGGGCGTGCGGATAGGGTGCCCGCGGCTCGGCGTAGGAGTCGTCTCCGTCGTCCCACAGCGCGATCAGCCCGAGATCGCGCACCGGCGCGAAGACCGCGGCCCGGTTCCCCAGCACCAGCCGCACCTGCCCGCGGGCGGCCGCCAGGAACGCCCGGTACCGCGCCGCCGGCCCCAGTTCTGCGGTGAGCGTCACGAAGCTGCCCGCCCCGAACCGCTCCTTGGCCCGCGCGGCCAGCGCCGCGAGGTCGCGCGCGTCGGGGACGATCAGGACAGCCCCGCGCTCCGAAGCCAGGGCCGCGGCGGCCGCCTCCAGCATCCCGTCAGCCCAATCCCCCAACCCGTCAGGACGCGGTGCGACCGTCCACGCGGCCCGTGGACACTCTCCGTCCGAGAGGTGCCGAAGGAACCCGTCGGCATGCGGATAGCGAGTCAGAACGCGATCTCTGAGCTTGTCGAAGGGCCGATCTCCGCCGTCGGCCGGATCCGCAGACTCCAACCGGGGCGCCGGATACTCCGGCGGTGTGGCCCGCTCGGTGAGCGCATGCCGCGGCGGCACCGCCAGCCGCACCACGTCCGCGAAGCCGCTGGCATAGTGATCGGCCACCGCCCGCACCAGCCGGGTCACCTCGGCGGTCAGCACCGGCTCCGGCGACAGCACCCCCTGCAACGGCAGCAGCTTGTCGCGCGCCGAGTCCGTCCGCAGCTCAAGGATGAACCCGTTGCGCAGCCGTCCCGCGAACCGCACCCGCACCCGCGCCCCGACCACGGCAGCCTCGGCCAGTTCGCCCGGCACCAAGTAGTCGAACGGACGGTCGAGATTGGCCAGCGGCACGTCCACCGCCACGCTCGCCACCCGCACATCCTCCATGCCGAGCATCGTAGGACCTGCCTCGGACAGTCCAGGCATGCTCCCCTACTCGGCCAACACGGACCGCGACCCTGGCCTCCGGCAGTCGAAACAGCCAATAGTTTCTGACAAATCGTAACGTCTGGCTGTATAGTTTCTGACAATCCGTAACTTACGGCGGGCGTTTCTGACAGAACGGCACGCAGATGACGATCTTCACCAGCGACGATCTGAGCCGCACCGAGCTCCAGCGTCGCGCCAATGGAGGCACCCTTCAGCGCATCGCCAACGGCATCTACAGCGACGACACCACCCACCCCGCCCAGCAGGTGGCACGGAAAGAGTGGCGTTCGATCCTCAGCAAGATGATGCCCGGTGCGGTCGTCACCTACGCCAACGGCTTCACCGGAGGTCCGATCGACGGCGAACTCAACGTCGCCCACCCGCGGCGTCGGCCGCTCGAGCTCCCTGGACTGCTGGTACGTCCCGACATGGTCGGACGTCGTGACCCCGATGACATTCCGCTGGGTGGCGACATCTTTCTCGCCTCGCCCGCACGGGTGCTCATCGACAACTCCCAAGACCACCCCGGGCGACCGAACACCCGGGTGAGGAAACTCAGCCGCGAGCAACTGCACGACCAGATCGTCGCCATCGTGAACAGCACGGCGCCCGACCGGGTCAACCGACTCCTGTCCGACATCCGCGAACGCGCTCCCAAGAAGGTCGGCACTGGAATAGACGTCTTCTTCGCCGCTGCGCGGGCCGAGATTCACACTGTCGACTCCCCATCACGGGCCATGCGCGCAGCCCAACGCGGGGAGGGCTATGACTCCATCCGGGCCGCCAGGTTTCGCGACTTCGCCAGGCAACTATCCGCCAAAGCACCTGTCGTCCGCTACGACACAGCCCCCCCGTTCTCCGCCACCATCCCGTTCTGGGAGGCGTACTTCTCAAACTTCATCGAGGGGACGGAGTTCACCGTCGAAGAAGCCGAGCAGATTGTCTACGAGGGCCGGGATCTGGGGCGTCCCGAGGACGCTCACGACATCGCCGGGACCTTCAACATCGTCGCGTCCCCGGGCATGAGGACGGAGCCCCGAGACGCTGACGACTTCCTGGACCTGCTGCGCGACCGTCACGCGACGATGATGCGGCTACGGCCTCCCGCGTTGCCCGGCCAATGGAAGGACCGCGCCAACCGGGCCGGCGCCACCGAGTTCGTCGCACCGAATCTGGTGCCGGGAACACTGCGACTCGGATGGGAAGAAGGCGAAGCCCTCCACGACGCTTTCCAACGAGCCACCTACCTGATGTTCCTTGTGAGCGAAGTGCACCCGTTCATCGACGGCAACGGACGATCCGCCCGCATCGCCATGAACAACACGCTGGCTGCCGCCGGACTGCATCGCGTCATCATTCCGACAATCCAGCGAAACAGCTATCTCGACACCCTCACCCGAGCCAGCAACGACGGGGGCCCCGACGGACTGTTCGGAGTGCTCGACCACGCCCAGCACTGGGTGTCTCGCGGCGACTGGTCGACCATCGCCGCCGGCCTTGACTACGCCCAGACCACGAACGCGCTCGTCGGTGCGCGCCAAGCCGAACAAGATCACCTCCATTTGGAGATACCACCCTGGGAAGCCATCCAGCCCTGAGCCCATGTTGCACATATGTTGCACACCGCGGGTAGGGTTTGGCGCGCATGCCAGCGAAGACGATTGGGTTCCGGCCCAGCACCGAGGACGAGCGCATTCTCGCGGCGGCAGCAGCCACCGGTGAGACCACCAGCACGACGATCCGTCGCGCCCTCCGACTACTCGCCCACGAACAGTGGCTGGACCAGTTCCACCATGACGCCCTGGCCATGAAGGACGAGAATCTGAACGACGAACCGGACGCCTGGTGATCCGCGGCGCCGTCTACCAGATCGGCCTGGGTCGTCCACGCGGGCACGAACAGGGCGGAAAGCACTACGGACTGGTGGTGTCGCCGTCCAACTCACAACTCTCGGTTTGCACCGTCATCCCGACATCCACC
>JAPUEM010000072.1 GCA_027492575.1 Propionicimonas sp. | reverse complement strand
CCGACGTACACCTCCGCAGTCGAGGTGTTGCGACGACCAGTTGAATCCGCCCTGACTGCCCCTGTCGGTGTGCGCCACGAGCTGGTCGAGGTCGTCTCGGCCTTCCTGTTCGCGGGTCCAGATCGCCTGCTCGAGGGCATCGAGGACGAGGGTGTCGGTCATCGAGGACGCAGTGCGCCAGCCGAGGATGCGGCGGGCGTAGGCGTCGATCACGAACGCTGTGTAGGCCCATCCCGACCAGGTCGAGACGTAGGTGTGAGGTCGGCCAGCAGCGCCCTGCCAGTCTTGCGGCTGGTGGGTTTCTGCTGGCCGCCTCCCGAACCGGACGTGCCCATTCCTGAGCATCCGGCTCTCCGTTGGGTGTCAGCCCGTTGGCATGCCCCATGGTGTGGGGATTCGGTTGCCCCGGTATTGGTAGCGGGTCACGGGGACCTGCCAGGCCCGGAACAGTTCTCGTCCCTGGCTGGCGATGTGCCAGCCAGGGGCGTAGCGCCGGATCACGGTGTGCTTGTTCAGTTTGGGGTGTCGTTTCAGTAGCCAGCCGATCACCCGCCAGAAGGCGTAGTGGTCGACGTATTTGAAGGTGGCCTTCGACACTCCGTGCTGGTAGTAGCCGCACCAGCCCTTGATCGTCGGGTTCAGCCAGGCGAGCAGGGCTGCCAGGGTGGCATGTTTGTTACGTCGGGTCAGGACACGGATCTTGTCGATGATGGTGTTGAGCGCCTTCTTCGACGGGTAGGTGTACACGACCCTGCGGAGGGTTCCTCTCTTGGTGCGGCGCTGGATGCGCCAGCCGAGGAAGTCGAAACCCTCATCGATGTGGATGATCCGGGTCTTCTCCGCCGACAGGGAGAGCCCTGCCGGGGCGAGAACGCCGGTGACCTCTTCGAACAGTGCTTCAGCATCGCTGCGGTCGCCGTGGACGAGGACGACGAAGTCGTCGGCGTACCTGACCAGCCGCATCAGCGGTTGGCCTTGGCGGCGCAGTTTCGCTCTCGTCCAGTCCGGGCCGTAGCCGTTCCATTTGTCGCGGAAATGCTTGTCGAGCCCGGACAGGGCGATGTTGGCCAGCAGCGGCGACAGGATGCCGCCCTGCGGGGTGCCGGTGCGGGTGGCCCTGGTGATTTGGTCCTCGGCCATGATCCCGGCCTTCAGGAACGCCCTGACCAGCCACAACACCCGCTTGTCGGTGATCCGTTCACGCAGCCGCTCCATCAGGTAGGCGTGGTCGATGTTGTCGAAACACGCCTTGATGTCGGCCTCGAACACCCACCCGTAATCGGAAGGGTTCGAGGTGAACTTATGAATCTCCGCGATCGCGTCTTGGGCTCGCCGGTACGGGCGGAAACCATAACTCGCCGGATCGAAATCGGCCTCGAAGATCGGCTCCAGCACCAGCTTCAACGAAGCTTGAACGACACGGTCGGTCACCGTCGGTATCCCGAGCTGGCGCACCTTGCCGTTCGCTTTGGGTATCTGAACCGCCCGAACCGGCAATGGCTGATAGTCCCCAGCCTTCAACCCCGCGGCGATCGCGGCGAACATGCTGTTCACCTGCCCGGTGGACATCTGCTTGGGACGCAGCCCGTCGACCCCGGCGGTCTTGCCACCCGTGTTCGTCCTGACCCTGTCCCACGCCACCCGTAGGAACGCCGGATCATGAACGAGGTTGAACACATCATCAAAACGGCGACCCGGATCGGTCACCGCCCATCGGTGCAGCTTCACTTGCATCCTAAGTACACGGCCGACCGCCTTGTCGACGCTCATCTCCGTAGCCTGGGCATTCACCCCGGCGTCTCCCTTCCATGCTCACTTGCTGCTCCACCTAACTGGGCCCCTTCCCCATGCGGACGGCTTTCCCGCCCTCGGAGTACTACGAGCCCTCCGCCCCGCCGCTGCCCATTAGTTGGCGACGAACCTGCCCGGACCCGGCCCGGCTGGCTGCCGGCCCGGTAGGGCGGGAACAACGACGGTTCCCGTGTTCACTTGTGTCCGATCGACCGGATCGGCACCCAGCTATGCCCCTGCACCTTCGCCACGGTTACGCCGTGGGCCTTCACCATGGCCTCCTGGCCGCCGACATTCTTCAGCCTCGGAGTTCCCCAACCAGACACAGACCCGGCCGGGTACGCAGTGCAACCCGCCCCATATCCATCAGGTTTGAGACGGTGGTTTCGTCTTGAGGAGCGTTCAGACGCTGGTTCCTGTACGTATGCCTCTCGGTCTTGCTAGCCGGACCCGCACCATCTGACAGTGCTGGCACGTCCCGGCGTTGTCAGGGCCGCTTTCCACCCACCCGGCCCGTCCCGGCCCGGCAGGCTGCCCCCAGCTCCTACCCAGCCGCCACGACGGCCAGGCGATGAAGGTCTCTCACCCCCATTCGAAACACAAGCGCCTCACGGCGCACGATATCGGCTACCCACAGCTGGTTCGGCGATGCCGGTTCGAAGCGTCGCTTCACT
>JAPUEM010000071.1:2289-19732 GCA_027492575.1 Propionicimonas sp. | reverse complement strand
GCCATCGAGGTGACGCCGGCGTCGGTGATGCCGCAGGGGATGATCTGGCCGAAGTAGCCCAGGTCGCTGGCCACGTTGAGGGCGAAGCCGTGCATCGTGGTCTGCCGGGAGACCCGGATGCCGATCGCGGCGATCTTGCGTTCCGGACGAGCGCCATCCGCGGAAAGCCAGACCCCGGTGCGGCCCGGGACCCGTCCGGTGGTGATGCCGTAGCCGGCCAGCAGCCGGATCAGGGCCTCCTCGACCCGGCGGACGTAGTCGACGACGCCGATACCGCGCGGCAGGAAGACGATCGGGTAGCCGACCAGCTGTCCGGGGCCGTGGTAGGTGATCTTGCCGCCGCGGTCGACGTCCACCACCGGGGTGCCGTCGACCGGACGCTCCTGCGGCTCGGTGCGGCGTCCGGCCGTGTAGACCGGGGGATGCTCGACGTACAGCACCTGCGGGCCGAGCTCCCGGGTGGCCACCTGGGCATGGATCTGGCGCTGCAGCTCCCAGCCCTGGTGGTAGTCGGTCGGGGTCGGCGGCTGGTCGGCGATGCCCAGGTAGTGGAACTCGACCGGCCGCCGGTCGACCTCGTCGGAGGCGGGCAGTGCCCGGCGCGCCTCGGCCTGGCCGGAGGCATCGGAACTCTCACCGTGAGAGCCCCCAGCCGCCGGGCCAGCCGCGTATCGCGCGCCGGGATCAACCGTTGTCACAGGCCGAGTTCGCCCCCGAAGTCGCCCTCTTCGAGCCGCGCCTTGACGAAGCTCAGGAAGCGGGCGGCGTCCGCCCCGTCCACGATCCGGTGGTCGTAGGTCATCGACAGGTACATCATGTCGCGGATCGCGATGATCTCACCGAGGTTCGGATCCTTGATCACCATCGGACGCTTCACCAGCGCGCCGGTGCCCAGGATGGCCACCTGCGGCTGGTTGATGATCGGGGTGTCGAAGAGGGTACCGGCCGAGCCGTAGTTGGTGATCGTGAAGGTGCCGCCGGAAAGGTCGTCCGGGGTGATCTTGTTGGCCCGGGTGCGGGCGGCGAGGTCGGCGATGTTCTTCGCCAGGCCGGCCACCGACAGGTCGCCGGCGTTCTTCACGACCGGAACCACCAGGCCCTTCTCGGTGTCCACCGCGATGCTCAGGTGCTCGGCGTCGGCGTAGGTGACCGTGCCGGCCTCACCGTCGAAGGTGGCGTTCACCTTCGGGAACTGCTTCAGCGCCTCGGCGGCCGCCTTGGCGATGAACGGCAGGTAGCTGAGCCCGACCCCTTCGCGAGCGCGGAAGTCGTCCTTCACCTTGGCGCGCAGCCGCGAGATGGCGGTGAGGTCGACCTCGACGGTGCCGGTGAGCTGGGCCGCGACCTGCAGCGACTCCACCATGCGCTTGGCGATGGTGGCCCGCAGCCGGGTGATCTTCTCGGTGGTGCCGCGCTTGGCCGCGTCCGGGGAGGGCGCGGCGGGGGCGGACGGCGCGGCAGGAGCAGCGGCCGGTGCCGGAGCGGCGGCGGCCTGGGCCGCAGCGGCTTCGGCGGCCTGGCGGGCCTCGACGGCCTCCAGGACGTCCTGCTTGCGGATGCGTCCGCCGACACCGGTGCCGATCAGGCTGGCCAGGTCGATGCCGTTGGCCGCGGCGATCTTGCGGACGACCGGGGTGACGTAGAGCGGCTCGGCGGGCTCGGACGCGGCGCGCCGAGCCGGGGCAGCAGGAGCGGGAGCAGCGGGGGCCGGGGCGGGTGCCTCGGGGGCGGCCGGAGCAGCGGGAGCCGGCGCGGGTGCGGCCGACGGCGTCCCGACCCGGGCCAGCACGGAACCGACCGCGGCGGTGGCGTCCTCGGGCACCAGGATCTCCAGGACGGTGCCGGAGGCGGGCGAGGGGATCTCGGTGTCGACCTTGTCGGTGGAGACCTCCACCAGCGCCTCGTCCACCTCGACGGTGTCGCCGACCCGCTTCAGCCAGCGGGAGATCGTCCCCTCGGTCACCGACTCGCCCAGCTGCGGCAGGGTCACGTCCACCGCGTCGGAGGCGGCCGGTGCGGCAGCGGCAGGAGCAGCGGGAGCGGGCGGGGCGGGCTCAGGCTCCGGCTCGGGCGCGGGTTCCGGTGCGGCGGGCGCCGCGGGAGCGGCCGGAGCCGCGGCCTCGGACGGGTCGCCGATCACCGCGAGCACGCCGCCCACCGGGCAGGTGGCATCCTCGGGGACCAGGATCTCCAGCACGACCCCGGCGGCCGGGGAGGGGATCTCGGTGTCGACCTTGTCGGTGGAGACCTCCACCAGCGCCTCGTCCAGCTCGACGGTGTCGCCGACCCGCTTCAGCCACCGGGAAACGGTTCCCTCGGTGACACTCTCGCCGAGCGCAGGCAGTGGGACGGGAGTGGACATATGTGAGCTCCTTCGAACATCCGCGGTGATCTGCGGGCCAGACTATCCCGCCGCCAGCACCGTCGCCCACCCTGTCTCCACTATGTGCGCCTGCGGGGGTACTTCAGCTACCCGAACCGGGGTGCGGGGTCGTGAGATCCCGGCCTTCGCGGGGACGACGGAAGAAGGGCCGCCGGTCGTCCGATGATGTGGTTCTTCGCCTTCCGGTCGCCTTTGCCGAGCGGGTGTTACGACAGGTGCTGGGAAGATCGGGATAATGGGGCCGTGGGTTGGTTCTCCAAGCGCAAGGTGAAGTCCGAGGCGCGCCAAGCGGATGCGGCTGTGGTCGCGCACCTGGAAGCCTTCCTGCGCACCCGGCGCGGCGTGGAGGCCTTCGTCGAACTGCCCACCACCGTCACCCGCGCCACCCTGCTGCTGATCGCCTTCGACGGCGAGTGGACCCGCCGCAGCGTCGAATCGGTGGAATGGGCCCGCAAGTTCGCCACCCGCCACGGCCTGCCCACCTACGACGCCGGCGTGGTCGGCTACCCGCAGCGGATGCGCGACTACAACGCCCGCCAGCGCCGCTCGCGCTGAGTTACGCGGACTGATCCTCGCTCAGGTGCAGGACGGCGCGGAAGGCGCCCACCAGCGCTTCGCCGAGCGCCGCTCCCGGGGCGGGGGAGGTGCGGCCCATCAGCGAGGCGGCGGTGCCGCTGCAGGCGAACAGGCCGGGGATGGGGGATCCGTCGGCGCGCAGCACCCGCGCGTCGGCGTCCACCACCAGGCCGCCCTTGGTGCCCAGATCGCCCGGGTAGACCGCGACCGCCCAGAACGGCGGCTTGTCGACCTTGCCCAGGGACGGGTTGCGCCGGCGTCCGCCGCTGGCCGTCGCCAGCCGCTCGCCGCGCTCGAAATCCTGGTCGCGGCCCTTGCTGGCGAAGCCGTTGAACCGGACGTCGGTGCCGAGCAGCCCGGCCCGGTCGATGCCGAGCGCCTGGGCCAACTCGGGCAGCCCGGTGGCCTTGAC
This sequence comes from Propionicimonas sp., assembly GCA_027492575.1. Lineage (GTDB taxonomy): Bacteria > Actinomycetota > Actinomycetes > Propionibacteriales > Propionibacteriaceae > Propionicimonas. Next base: position 16,361 of record JAPUEM010000071.1, on the reverse strand, counting down.
CAGTTCCTCGGATTCCACCGCCGAGCGCGGGTACGAGCCGGCCGGCCACGGCCCGAGCGGGTACTCCCGCCGGTAGTGGTTGTCGACGACCAGGTAGAACGGGATCGAGCCCACCCCGCGGGCGCGCTCGTAGAGCAGCCGGCCGGCCTCGTCCGCGGGCGCCGACTCGTCGAAGAAGCGGCTGCCGGTGTGGTCGACGATCAGGCTGTGCGGGTGGGTGCGCTCGGCATCGATCGGACGGGCGACGCCGCCGGCCAGCATCACCGGCGTCCACCAGGCCTCGTCCATGGCGGCGGTCGCGGCGCCGTGAGCGGCCGCGAGCGCGATCGCCTCGCCGTCGCCGGGCAGCGGTGAGGCCGTCCAGGCGGCGTCGGTGGGCAGCGGCAGGTACTCCTCGCGCAGATCCTGGTTGCCCTCGAAGCCGCCGGCGGCCAGCAGCACCCCGGCCCGGGCCAGGACGGTCACCTCGGTCTCGGCGTCCTCGCTGCGGCGGACGAGCACACCGCCGATGCCGTCGCCGTCGGCCACCAGGCCGGTGACGCGGGCCTCCAGCCAGAACTCGACCCCGGTGCCGGAGGCGCGGTGCAGCAGGGCGGCGGCCAGCGCCTCGCCGTCGCGGGCGACCCGGCCGTCCCGGTTGAACGGGTTCCAGGATCGTGCGGACGTGCCGGCGGTGTGCAGCGTGTCCGTCCAGTCGCCGAGGGCGCGGCGGTCGAACGGCTGGCTGCGCAGCACCCGTCCGGCGGGCTTGGCGCCCGGTGCCTGACGGTGGAGATCGGCGGCGCCGGCGTCCACCACCAGCGGCAATTTGGACGAGGTGAGCCAGTGCGCCAGGGTCGGCGCGGTCTCGACGAAGGCGGCGCGGCGCTCGGCCGAGGAGGCGACCGTCACCCGGCCCAGGATCGAATCGAGGTACTGAGCGGCCTCGACCGTCGAATCGCCGACCCCCGACTTGGTCATCAGGTGGTTGCCGGGCAGCCAGACCCGGCCGTCGCTGAGCGCGGTGGCGCCGCCCAGCTTGGAGCTCGCCTCGATCACCAGCACCTCGTGGCCGAGCCGGCGGGCCGCGACGGCGGCGAGCAGCCCGGCGGTGCCGCCGCCGACCACGACCAGGTCGGTGGTGACGGCCTCCGGGAGGGTGGGCTGGGGATCGTCCATCAGCCGGCCACCGCGTGCGCGAGCGCGACCAGCGTCCGCACCGCCACCCCGGTGCCGCCGGCCGGGACGTAGTGGTAGGGCTCGTGGGAGTTGAACGCCGGCCCGGCGATGTCGAGGTGCGCCCACGGGATCGGCTCGGGGACGAACTGCGACAGGAAGGCTGCTGCGGTCAGCGCGCCGCCGTAGCGGTCGGCGCCGGACTTCAGGTCGGCCACCTTGGAATCGAGCTTGCCGCGGGATTCCTCCGGGATCGGCAGCTGCCAGAACAGTTCGCCAGCGGCTTCCGCGGCGTCCAGGATCAGGTCGGCGGTCTCGTCGTCACGGGCCATCAGGCCGGAGACCCGCTCGCCGAGGGCCACCATGCACGCCCCGGTCAGGGTGGCGACGTCGATGACCAGATCGGGCTTCTCCTGGGACGCCTTGGCCAGCGCGTCGGCCATCACCAGGCGGCCCTCGGCGTCGGAGTTGGCGTTCTCGACGGTGGTGCCGCCGTACATGGTCAGCACGTCCGAGGGACGGTACGCGGTGCCGGAGGGCATGTTCTCGGCCAGCGCGGCGTAGGCGGTGACCGCGATCTTCACCCCGGATTCGGCGATCGCGGAGATGGCTGCGACGACCGCGGCCGCACCGGACATGTCCATCTTCATGGTGTACATGCCGTCGGCCGGCTTGAGGTTGATGCCCCCTGTGTCGAAGGTGATGCCCTTGCCGATCAGCGCCAGGTGGAACTTCGCGCCGCGCGGGGAGTGGCCGAGCTTCACCAGCCGGGGCTTGCGGGCCGAGCCGCCGCCGACCGCCAGGATGCCGCCGAAGCCGTCCTTCTCCAGCGCTTTCTCGTCCCACACCTCCACGCCGAGCTTGGCCGACTTGGCCAGCTTGACGATCTCGTCGGCGAAGGATTCGGGGTAGAGCTCGTTGGCCGGCAGATTCACCCAGGTGCGGGCGCGGGCGACCGCGGTGGCGGTGATGACGCCCAGGTCGAGAGCGTGACGGGCCTCTGCCTTGCGGGCATTGGCGGTGACCACCGCGATCGCCCCGACGCCCGGCCTGCCCGCGCTCTCGCGGTAGCGGTAGCTGCCCAGCAGGGCGCCCTCGACGGCGCCCTTGACGACCTGCGGTTCGATCGCGTCCAGGCTGAGCGCGACCGACAGCGGACGCTCGGATTTCAGCCCACTCGCGGCGCGCAGGGCGGAGCCGGCCGCGCGGCGGACCTGCTCGGGGGAGACGTCGATGTCGCCGACCCCGACCACGATCAGCCGCTGCCCGGCCGGACCGGGCAGCAGCACGGTGTCGCCGTTCTTCGCCGAACCGCCGAGATCGCGCACCACCTCGCTCACCGGGCGTCCGTAGGCCTTGGTCAGTGCGGCGGTGGCGTCGTCCGGCAATCCGACGAGCACCTCGGCGTCCGCGGTCTTGGCCAGACCGACGACCAGGACGTCGTACTTCGCGGCGGAGCCGGCGAGGCTGATGACGGGAAGGCTGGGCACGGGGGTCCTTTCTCAGGTCACTCTTACCTACCTAGGCTAGTGCCCCGCCGCCCGGTCCGGTCACTCCCCGATACCAAGTGACAGGATGGGACGCGTGACCAGCTTCACCTTCGCCACGGCCGGCCGGATCGTCTTCGGCGCCGGCTCCGCCGCCCAGCTGCCGCAACTCGTCGCTGAGTTCGGGGAACGCCCCTTCGTCGTCACCGGGGGCAACCCGGGCCGGCATGCCGTGTTGATCGGGAGGCTGACCGGCGCGGCGACCTTCCCGATCCCCAGCGAGCCGACCATGGAACTCGTTCGCGAGGCCGCGGCCGCCGCTCGGGCCCACGGGGCGCAGGTGGTGGTCGGGCTGGGCGGCGGGGCAGCTCTGGACGCCGCGAAGGTGGTGGCCGCGCTGGTGGCCAACGGCGGCGATCCGCTCGACTACGCCGAAGTGGTCGGACGCGGTCTGCCACTCACCGAGCGGTCACTGCCGGTGATCGCCGTCCCCACCACCTCGGGCACCGGCTCGGAGGTGACCGCCAACGGGGTGGTGACCTCCACCGAGCACCGGGTGAAGGTGAGCCTGCGGTCGGCGTCCATGCTGCCCGCGGTGGCGCTGGTCGACCCGGAGCTCACCCTGGCCTGCCCGCCGTCGGTCACCGCCCACGCCGGGCTGGACGCGCTGGTGCAGTGCATCGAGCCCTTCGTCTCACCCTTCGCCACCCCGCTCACCGACGGCTTCTGCCGCGAGGGGATCGCCCGCGCCGGACGCGGTCTGCGGCAGGCCTACCTCGACGGCAGCGATCTGGCCGCCCGTACCGACATGAGCCTGTGCTCGCTGCTCTCCGGCCTGGCGCTGGCCAACGGCAAGCTCGGCGCCGCGCACGGCCTGGCCGGCCCGCTGGGTGGCTTCCTGGGCGCCCCGCACGGCGCGATCACCGCCGCCGTCATGGTGCCGGTCTCCCGCGCCAACATCGCAGCGCTGACCAAGGAAGCGACCCTTCGACAGGCTCAGGGATCGTTTGGTGACGGTCAAGGATCGTTTGGTGAGGCTCAGGGATCTTCCGGTGGAGGCGTGCGCACAACGACGATCCCTGAGCTTGTCGAAGGGTCGTCCCCCGACCCAGATCCGCTCGCCCGGTACGCGGAGGTGGGAGAGTTGCTCACCGGCGAGCGCTCGGCGCAGGCCTACCTCGACTGGTTCGCCGAGACGGCGACGATGCTGGGCATCGGAGGGCTGGCCACCCTGGGATTGACCGAGGCCGACATCCCGCAGCTCGCCGAAGCGGCTGGTCGTGCGTCCAGCACCAAGGGGAACCCCGTTAGGCTGCCTCTCGACGCGTTGGAGCAGGTCCTGCGCGAAGCGATGTGACCTCCGAGGAGCTCGCATGAATGAAGCCAGGCTCTCGCCGCTGCACGACCGCCATGTCGCACTCGGCGCGAAGTTCTCCGAATTCGGCGGCTGGGAGATGCCGCTGCAGTATTCCGGGGTGGTCGCCGAGCACAAACGGGTGCGCTCGGCGGTCGGCGTCTTCGACGTCAGCCACCTGGGCAAGCTGTGGGTGCGCGGCGAGGGCGCGGTCGACTTCCTGAACCGTTGTCTCAGCAACGACCTGGGACGGATCGGCGCCGGGCACGCGCAGTACACGCTGGCCTGCAACGCCGACGGGGCGGTGGTGGACGACCTGATCGCCTACCGGATCGCCGACGACGAGGTGCTGCTGATCCCGAACGCCGCCAACTCCGCGACCGTCCACGATCTGCTGGCGGCTGCGGCCCCGTCCGGCATCGAGGTCAGCAACGCCCACACCGACTACGCGGTGATCGCCGTCCAGGGACCGCTCTCGGACGAGACCCTCTCCGCGCTCGGCCTGCCGGTCGGCCAGGACTACATGGCCTTCGCCCCCGGCTCCTGGGGCGGCGCCCCGCTGACCGTCTGCCGCACCGGCTACACCGGCGAGCGCGGCTACGAACTGGTCGTGCCGACGGCGGCCGCCGGGGCGTTGTGGGACGCGGTGCTGGCCGCCGGAGCCGAGTACGACATCCTGCCGGCCGGGCTGGGCGCCCGCGACACCCTGCGCACCGAGATGGGCTACCCGCTGCACGGCCAGGACCTGTCGCCGTCGGTCAGCGCGCTGCAATCCGGGGTCGGCTGGGCGATCGGCTGGAACAAGCCCGAGTTCTGGGGCGCCGAAGCGCTGAAGGCCGAGAAGGCGGCGGGCGCGCCCCGGCTGCTGCGCGGCCTGAAGTCGCTCGGACGCGGCATTCCCCGTGTGCACATGGAGGTCGTGGACGAGGCGGGCAACCATCTCGGCGAGGTCACCTCCGGCACCTTCTCGCCCACCCTCGGCGCGGGGATCGGGCTGGCCGTGATCGACCGTTCGGTGCCGCTGGGCGCCAAGGTCGGCGTGCTGGTGCGCGGACGCACCGAGGAGTTCGAGGTGGTCAAGCCGCCCTTCGTCACCCCCTCGGTGCGACAGGCGTGAGCACCCCCGCATGAGCACCCCACGGAGTTCTTCTCCGCCGCTGCGCTCCCCCGAACAACGTCGCGGGGACCCAGGATGAACCGCCGGCGCTGGGCCCACCTGCTGCTCGCCCTGGCCGGGTTGGTCGCGATCGGCTGGGCCGTGGTCTTCGGCGCCAACCCGACGGTGACCTGCCGCGACGTCGTGATGGCCCCTGGCGACCTCTGCACCCACGCCGGCGACGACAAGACCCAGACCTACGAGGAGCGGCTGGAGGCCGCCCAAGCCGCACGCCCCGTGATGGGGGTTGTCGGAGTGCTGATGGTCGGCTTCGCCGCCTACCTGTGGATCGCCGACTCCACCCGCGACGAGAAGTAGCCGGGTTTCGGAAGTAGTGACGTCGGGCCGGGAGCGCCTCTCGGCGCGTGGCCGCTCGTAGCGGCGAATATTGGAGCCCGGGGCTACCGCGGCCCGACGCCACGGAAGAGAGTACAGGATCGACCGGCAGTCACCCGGAGCCTGTCGCCGCTATTCGATGTCGTTCAGCATCCGGCGTCGCAGCTGACAACCCGATGCCCGGGCGGCCGCAACGGGTTGCGCTGCGCGATTGTGGTTATGAAGGCGGTGCCGCTGAGGGACGTCGCGTTGCGCGTCGGGATGGCGGTTGTGAGGCGGCCCGGCGGCCTGGGAACGACCATCCTGACGCGCAACGATCGATCGGGCGCGGGCACCGGGCTCAAAACGACACTCTGAAGCACCAACTCGGTCCAGAGCCGCCCGTGTGGCCAGGTTTGGCGCGTCACACCAGCTTGCCGGCGCGCCACAGGGCTGCGGCGGCGGTGAGGTCGTCGGCGAGGTCGCGCAGGCGGGCGGCCTGGCCGACCGCGGCAAGGCCGGTGGTGAGGTCGGCTCGTCCGGAGGTGACCACGGCGCAGAAGGCGGCGGCACGTTCCAGGGCGACGGCGAAGTCGCCGGTGAAGGCGCCGCGCAGGATCTGGTCGGCGACCCGGCGGACCTCGTCGGGGCCGGCCGGGTCGATGCCGGCCACCACATGGTTGGGTTCGGTGAACCGGACGCCGGCGGCGTACTCCCGCGCCACCGCCTCGGGGTGGCGGGTCATCCACTCGCGCAGCAGGTAGAGCCGCCACAGCGCCCCCGGCAGCGACCGGGCCGGGCGGGCGGCCCACAGCTCGGCCAGATCGGGCAGGCCGATCTCGTCCACCAGGCGCACCAGGCGCTCGACCGTCTCGGGGTCGGTGGCGGCGCGGCCGCGGTGCACCAGGACGGCCGCCGTCTCGTGGGCGGCCTGTAGCCCGGCGATCGGATCGTGCCGTTCGCTGACCGCCTCCAGGGCGGCCGGTTCCAGGTAGCTCGGACGGCGCGGGCGGCGGTTTTCGGTCATGGCTCCAGGCTCATGGGGCCGTAGATGAGGCGATCCTCCTCGTAGAGCGAGACGGCGGTCACGCCGGCGTCCAGCAGGTCGAGGTAGCCGGCGGTCAGCCAGGCTTCGGCGGCGGCCTGGTCGGGCCAGGTCTGCTCGCCGACGGCCGAACGTGCCGGTTCGGAAACCCAGCGGTACATCAGATCGGGTCGCCGCGCTTCACCCGGGGCTTGGGCATCCGCAGCCGGCGCAGGTTGATCGAGCGGTTGATGCCGTAGGAGAGCAGGCCCTTCAGCGGCTCGCGGGGCAGCCGCTCGGCGTGCAGCTTCTTGTAGCCGCGCCACATGAAGTAGAGATCGGCCACGATCATGAGCATGACCGCCCACGTCCCGTAGCTGATGATCGCCACCGCCGCCGTGCCCAGACCGGTCACCAGCAGCGAGACCATCAGCATCGACATGAGCACCGGCATCGAGTACTGGGCCAGGCCGGGGCGGCTGTCCACCCAGTCGCGCATGAGCACCTTGCCGGGCTGGGCCTCCTGCGTCCGCATAGCGGCCTCACGCTGCTCGTAGCGCGCCTGACGTTCCTTGGCCTTGGCCTGCTTGGCCGTGAGCGTCGGGTTCACCCGCTCCCGGCGGGCCTGCTCGGCCTCCTTGCGGGTGGGCGTGGGAGCATCCTTACGGACCGGCCCGGTGGGGGACGATGCGGCCTCGGCCGGCGTCGCCGGATTCTCGGCGACGGGCTCGGTGCGCTTGTAGGGCCGGAACAATCCCACTTCAAACCTCTGGTGGTGCGACGATGACACCCACATCGTAAGTGGTATTCAGGGTGCCGGTCATGTCGGGACGGGGAGGAGGCGGCGGTGACGAACCTGCTGGAACGGCTGCGGCGGCTGCTCGAACAGCCCGCCGAGCCGCATCCGGGCCATTGGTCGGACGCGCTGACCGTCGCCTACCAGCAGGGCCTGGCCTGGCTGGGCCGGCTCCGGGAGGAGGCGGACGCGGTCGCGTCCAGCCGCCGCCGGCTCGCCCTCGGCGCGGATCTCTGGCCCGACGAGGCCGCCCGCGCGGAGGCCGCGGCCCGCGACGCCGCGCTGGCGGCCGAGCAGCGGGAACTACTGGCCGTGCGGGACGCGCTGCGCGTCCATCTGGAGGAATTGCGGGCCGAACGCGAACGGATCCTCGCCCTGCCCGATCCGGACGCGGCCGCGCGCCGGGCCCGGGTGGTGCTGGCCCGCTGGCAGGTCGAGCCGGAGCGGCTGGTGCGCCAGGTCGAGCCGGAGGGTTTCATCGCCGACGCCGATCCGCCGGCCGGCTACGAGCAGCCGCCGGGCTGGGAGGTGCCGTGACTCGTCCGCTACGGGTGGTGGTCGCCAGCGACGCCGTCGGCCCGCTCGACACCTGGCAGGCCGGGGTGGCGATCGCCCGCGGCTGGGCCGGACACGCCCAGGTCGCCGTGGTGCCACTGGCCGCCGGCGGGCCTGCCCTCGGCCACGCGCTGGGTGCCCTGCTGGGCGGGGAGCCGGTGGTCACCGACCAGGGCTGGTGGCTGCGCGCCGGCGACACCCTCGCGGTCGGTGTGGAGATCCCCGCCTTCGCGGGGATGACCGAGAAGGGGGAGCCGGACTGGGATCCCTCGGCCTCCTCGGCCGGCTATGGCGCATGGCTCGCCAGTTGCCTGGAAGCGGGACCGGCGCCGACCCGGCTGATCCTCGATCTGACCGGGGTCACCGCCCTGGACGGTGGTGCCGGCCTGCTTGCCGCCTTGGGCGCCACCGCGACCGGCGACCTGACTTCCGGGCTGGCCGGCTTGGCCACCGTGGGCGAGGTGACCCTTCCCTCGTCATCCCCGCGAAGGCGGGGATCTCACGCCGACGCCCCCACCGAAGTGATCGGAGTCATCTCCGCGGACGAGACCAGCCTGCAGTTGCTGGGCCTGCAGGGGGCGGTCTCGCGGCGCGGTTTCGCCGTCCGGCTGGATCCGGCCGAACTGCTCGCCGCGGAGGCCGCCATGGGGCGCTGGCTGGCCACCCTGGGGGTCGGCGACGGCCCGGGCATGGGCGCCGCCGGGGGAGCGGCGGCCGCCGTCGCGTCCCTGGGCGGACGGGTGCTCTCCGGCAACCAGCTGTGCGCGGAACTCGCCGGCCTGGAACGCACCCTGCGCCATGCCGACCTGGTCGTCACCGGGTGCACCGCCTTCCACATCGGCAACCGCGGCGGCCGGGTGGTCCGCTTCGTCGCCGACCTCGCCGTGGACGCGATGCGTCCCTGCCTGGTCCTCGCCCAGGAGTCGAGCCTCAGCCGGCGCGAGATGCGCACCTTCGGCGTCGAGGCAGCCCACGCCTGCGAGCCGGGGCCGCTCCCGGAGGCGCTGACCGCGGCCGCCGTCCGCGTGGCGCAGGGCTGGACGGGTGCCGCGACCCACCGCGTAGACTGACCTCTGGTCCGGGAATACCCGTTGTGGCCAGCAGGTTGAACCGGACAGACCGAGCCGGGGAAGGAATCCAGACATGAGTCTTGACCAGATCACCACCACCGATGGCATCTCGCTGACCGAGGTCGCCGCGTCCAAGGTGAAGCAACTGCTCGAGGCGGAGGGCGTGGACGATCTCGCGCTGCGCATCTCGGTCGCGCCGGGCGGCTGTTCCGGCCTGCGCTACCAGCTCTCCCTCGACGACCGCGACCTGGACGGCGACGTCGTCACCGGCTTCTTCGGCGTGAACGTCGTCACCGACCGGATGAGCGCTCCCTACCTGATGGGCGCCACCATCGATTTCGTCGACACCATCGAGCAGCAGGGGTTCACCATCGACAACCCCAACGCCGGCGGTTCCTGCGCCTGCGGAGACTCGTTCCACTGACCTGATCAGTTTTGCCCATGCCGGCGTTCCTGAGCGTGCGGGGCGGCGGCGACTGGGTTATGGTGCGGCTTACGAGATCGTGACCCGAAAGGCAGGCAGGTGGGTGTGTTGAACAACCGCGCGGGTAAGCGGTGGATGATGCTCGGCGCGGCCGGGCTCAGCGCCGTCCTACTCACCGGCTGCAGCGCCGAAACGGCAGCGCAATGGGGCCGCTGGGGTCTGCCCGAGGCCGCCAGCGATCGTGCTGAACACATCGGCAGCCTGTGGAACGGGGCCTGGATCGCCTCCATGATCATCGGCGCCTTCGTCTGGGCCCTGATCGGCTGGGTCGCCTTCCGGTATCGCCGCAACCGGAACGCCGCGCCGCGGCATGCTCCGCGCCAGTCGCGCTACAACCTGCCGCTGGAGATCCTGTACACGCTGGTGCCGTTCCTGATCATCGGCGTCCTCTTCTTCTTCACCGTCCAGACCCAGAACAACGTGCTGGCGAAGGAGACCAATCCCGACCACACCGTGAACGTGCTGGGCGAGAAGTGGACCTGGACGTTCAACTACATGGAGGAGGAGAACCCCGCCGTCGGCGTGGTGATCAACTCCAAGGGCACCATCAACGACTTCCCCGACCTCTACCTGCCGGTCGACAAGTCGGTGCGGTTCAACCTGATCTCCGCCGACGTCATCCACTCCTTCTGGATCCCCGAGTTCTACTTCAAGCTGGACGTCATCCCCGGCCACCCGAACTCCTTCGACGTCACCCCGACCAAGCTCGGCACCTTCACCGGACGGTGCGCGGAACTCTGCGGCACCTACCACGCGGCGATGCTCTTCAACGTCCATGTGGTCACCGAGGAGGAGTTCACCGCCTACCTGCAGGAGGCCAAGGCGGCCGGCGGCGACCGGATCGGTGAGGTCGAGGCGCCGGAGTACCCGAACACCGTCCCGACGGTTCCCGCGAAGGAGCATGGAGAATGAGCGTGGCACGGGTCGCCATCGACGAGGCTCCCACCATCGTGGAGCGCCGCAACTGGGGCGCCTACGCGATGAAGTTGCTGACCACCACCGATCACAAGCTGATCGGCAACATGTACTTCGTCACCGCCTTCGCCTTCTTCGCCTTCGGCGGCATCCTGGCGCTGATCATGCGGGCCGAACTCGCCTTCCCGGGGCTGCAGTTCGTCCACTACGAGACCTTCAACCAGCTGTTCACCATGCACGGCACGATCATGCTGCTGATGTTCGCGACGCCGATGTTCGCCGGCTTCGCCAACGCGATCGTCCCGCTGCAGATCGGCGCCCCGGACGTCGCCTTCCCGCGGATGAACGCGTTCAGCTACTGGACGTACCTGTTCGGCTCGCTGGTCGCCTGCTCGGGCTTCCTGACCAAGGAAGGCGCCGCGAGCTTCGGCTGGTTCGCCTACGCCCCGCTCTCGGACGGGGTGAACTCGCCCGGCATCGGCGGTGACCTGTGGGTGATGGGCCTGTACGTGATGGGTCTGTCGACCATCCTCGGCGCGGTGAACTTCATCACCACGATCATCACCATGCGGGCTCCCGGCATGACGATGTTCCGGATGCCGATCTTCACCTGGAACATCCTGGTCACCTCGATCATGGTGCTGGTGGTCTTCCCGGTGCTCGCCGCCGGCCTGCTCGTCCTCGAGGCGCAGCGGACGATGGGCACGCACATCCTCGATCCGGCGACGGGTGGGGCGATCCTGTGGCAGCACCTGTTCTGGTTCTTCGGCCACCCCGAGGTCTACGTCATCGCGCTGCCCTTCTTCGGCATCATCACCGAGGTGCTGCCGGTCTTCAGCCGCAAGCCGGTCTTCGGCTACGTCGGCCTGGTCGCGGCGACGCTGGCGATCGGCGCGCTGTCGATCTCGGTGTGGGCGCACCACATGTTCTCCACCGGCGCGATCAACCTGCCGTTCTTCAGCTTCATGACCTTCATGATCGCGGTGCCGACGGGCGTGAAGTTCTTCAACTGGATCGGCACCCTGTGGGGTGGCTCGATCAGCTTCGAGACCCCGATGATCTGGGCTCTGGGCTTCCTGACGACCTTCCTGTTCGGCGGCCTCACCGGCATCATCCTGGCCGCTCCGCCGCTGGATTGGCAGGTCACCGACTCCTACTTCGTGGTGGCGCACTTCCACTACGTGCTCTTCGGCACGGTGGTCTTCGCGATGTTCGCCGGCTTCTACTACTGGTGGCCCAAGTTCACCGGACGGATGCTGAACGAGCGGATCGGCAAGCTCCACTTCTGGCTGACCTTCTTCGGCTTCCACACCACCTTCCTGGTGCAGCACTGGCTGGGCGTCGAGGGCATGACCCGGCGGATCGCCGACTACCTGCCCGGTGACGGGTTCACCTTCCTGAACCAGGTCTCCACGGTGGGCGCCTTCCTGCTGGGCATCTCCGTCCTGCCGTTCCTGTACAACGTGTGGATCACCCGGAAGTCGCCGCTGGTGAACACCGACGATCCGTGGGGCTGGGGCCGGGCGCTGGAATGGTCGACCTCCTGCCCGCCGCCGCGGTTCAACTTCACCAAGCTGCCGCGGATCCGCTCCGAGTCGCCGACCTTCGACGTCAACCACCCCGATGTGGACGACCCCGACTACCCGGGTAAGGCCTACCTGGCGCCGTCCGAGCGAGCGGAGATCGGAAAGTGAAGCAGGAAGGCTGGATCCTGGGAATCATCGCCATCTTCATGGCGGTGGTGGCCCCGATCTACTGGTTCATGTCCCACGAGATCATCGGCACGGTCGCGCTGATCCTCACCTTCGCCTTCGCGGCCATGCTGACGGTCTACCTGTGGGTCCAGGCCAGCAAGATCGATCCCCGCCCCGAGGATCGCAAGGACGGCGAGATCATCGAAGGCAGCGGCGAGGTCGGCTTCTTCCCGCCCTCCAGCCTGTGGCCGTTCTGGTGCGCCCTGGTGGTGACCATCATCTGCCTCGGCCCGGTCTTCGGCTGGTGGCTGAGCATCCTCGGCGGCGCGATCGGCATCTGGGCCGTCACCGGCTGGTGCTACGAGTACTACCGCGGCGACTACGAGCACTGAGGCCCCCCTTACGCAGAAGAACGGCGCCCCCTGGGGCGCCGTTCTTTCGTTCGTGGACGGAGTGGGGGCCGGTTCCCTACTCCGTCCAGCCGGGCTTCGTCACCAACTGGTGGGCAGCGGGCGTCCCTCGTTGTAGCCGGAGGCGGACTGGACGCCCACCACGGCGAGGTTGGCGAACTCGGTGAGGTCGCGGGCGCCGGCGTAGGTGAACGAGCTGCGCACCCCGGAGGTGATGAAGTCGAGCAGATCCTCCACGCCCGGACGCTCCGGATCGAGGTACATCCGCGAGGACGAGATGCCCTCCTCGAAGAGGCCGGCGCGGGCCCGGTCGAAGGCCGACTGGCTGCGGGTGCGGGCCTTCACGGCGCGCGCCGAGGCCATGCCGAAGCTCTCCTTGTACGGACGTCCATCCGCGCCGAAGAGCAGCTGGCCGGTGGATTCGTGGGTGCCGGCGAACCAGGAGCCGATCATGACGGCGCCGGAGCCTGCGGCGAGCGCCAGGGCGACGTCACGGGGGTGCCGGACGCCGCCGTCGGCCCAGATCGCCTTGCCGGCCTGCCGGGCCTCCTCGGCGCAATCCAGCACGGCGGAGAACTGCGGACGGCCGACGCCGGTCTGCATGCGGGTGGTGCACATGGCGCCGGGGCCGACGCCCACCTTGATGACGTCCGCGCCGGCCTCGATCAGGTCGCTCACCCCGTCCGCGGTGACCACGTTGCCGGCCACGATCGGGACGGTCGAGCCGACCGCGTTCACCACCGCCCGGCAGCGCTCCACGGCGGCGATCATGCGCTCCTGGTGGCCGTGCGCGGTATCCATGACCAGGACGTCCGCCCCGGCGGCCAGCAGGCCCTCCGCGCGGGCCTCCACGTCGCCGGAGATGCCCACGGCGGCGCCGATCCGCAGTTGGCCGTTCGCGTCCACCGCGGGACGGTACAGGGTGGCGCGCAGGGCTCCCTTCACGGTCATCAGGCCGACCAGGCGGCCGTCCGCGTCCACGGCCAGGGCGGCCTTGTGGCGGCGGGCGGTCAGCTGGTCGAAGACGGCGATGGGGTCGGTGTCGGGGGAGACCAGGGTGAGCTCGGTGCTCATCGCGTCGTGCACCTGGGCGAACCGGTCCATGCCCTCGGCGTCGGCAGCCGACATGAGGCCGACCGGGATGCCGTCCTCGGTCACCGCCACCACGACCCCGTGGGCGCGCTTGGGCAGCAGCGCGAGGGCCTCGCCGACCGTCGAGCCTGGGCTGACCGTCACCGGGTTGTCGAAGACGGTGTGGGCGGCCTTCACCCGGGCGATCGTGTTCGCCACGATCTCGACCGGTAGATCCTGCGGGATGATCGCGATGCCGCCGCGGCGGGAGACCGTCTCGGCCATCCGGCGTCCGGAGATCGCGGTCATGTTGGCCACCACGATCGGCAGCGGCAGGCCCAGACCGTCGGTCGAGGTGAGGTCGACATCCAGCCGCGAGGTGACCGAGGAGCGCCGTGGCGCCATGAAGACGTCGTCGTAGGTCAGGTCGTAGCCGGGCTTCGGTGTCAGAAAACGCACCGCCTAAGGCTACCCAAGCCCCCGTGCTCTGCCGAATCGGCACAGATCCCGGGTCGTAGCCCGGGATGACGTGGTTGGGCCGGTCGCTGCCGAACGGTTGGGCGACACTCCACCACGGTCATCCCGG
>JAPUEM010000071.1:0-2189 GCA_027492575.1 Propionicimonas sp. | reverse complement strand
CGGTCGCTGCCGAACGGTTGGGCGACACTCCACCACGGTCATCCCGGGCGAGACCCGGGATCTCTTCTCGACCCGTGCGACGGCATGACGTGATTGGGCCGGTCGCTACCGAACGGTTGGGCGACACTCCACCACGGTCATCCCGGACTTGATCCGGGATCTCTTCTCGACCCGTGCGAAACGCAACTGACCGCCGGTGGTCTGCCGGCGGTCAGTGGTCGAGTGGGGCGAATCAGTGCTGGGAGGCACCCTCGCCGGCGGTCACCTCGTTGGAGGAGTGACCCTCCTCCAGTTCGGCGTGGTCGCCGTGGTGGTGGGCGGCGTCCGCGACCTCCTCGGCGGTGGGCTTGGCGATCCGGGCACCGGCGTACCAACGCGAGAGCCGGGAACGCAGCGAACCGACCTTCTTGCCGCCCGGCAGCCGGACGCCGCGGTCGTCGGTCTCCGGCGCCACCTCCAGCGCGGCCGGCTGGTGGTGCTGGGTGAGGGTGAACGCCTCCTCCTGCGTGATCGGGGCGTGGGCCTCGCTGTAGCCGCCGTCCGGCAACCGGACGATGACGCCGGACGAGCTGCCGTGCAGCACCCGCTCGCGGTCGCGGCGCTGCAGCGACAGGCAGATCCGCTTGGTCACGATGAAGGCGATCACCGGGCCGACGAAGACCGCCACTCGCATGACCTCGGTCACCTGGTTCAGCGAGAGGCCGAAGGTGGTGGCCATGATGTCGTTGCCGCCGGAGATCCAGAACAGGCCGTAGCAGGTCATCGCCGCGATGCCGAAGGCGGTGCGGTTCGGTGCGTTGCGGGGCCGGTCGAGGACGTGGTGCTCGGCGGAGTCGCCGGTGATCCAGGCCTCGACGAAGGGGTAGACCATCGGCAGGATCGCGAACAGGCCCATCAGGCCCAGGCCGGGCAGGGCGATGTTCCACGACCAGGTGGTGCCCAGCAGGTGGCTCTCCCAGTTCGGGATGATCCGGATCGCGCCCTCGACGAAGCCCATGTACCAGTCGGGCTGCGAGCCCGCGGTCACCTGCGCCGGGTTGTAGGGGCCGTACAGCCAGACCGGGTTGATCTGCATCAGGGCGCCCATCAGGATCGTGACGCCGAAGACGATGAAGAAGAAGCCGCCGGCCTTCGCCGCGTAGACCGGGAAGAGCGCCTGGCCGACCACGTTGGTGTCCTTGCGGCCCGGGCCGGGGAAGTGGGTGTGCTTGTGGTACACCAGCAGCGCCATGTGGGCGCTCACCAGCGCCAGCAGGATGCCGGGCACCAGCAGGATGTGCACCATGTAGAGCCGCGGGATCACGATCGCGCCGGGGAACTCCCCGCCGAAGATGAAGAACTCCGCCCAGGTGCCGATGATCGGGATCGCCCGGATCAGGCCGTCCACGAACCGAAGACCGGTGCCCGAGAGCAGATCGTCCGGCAGCGAGTAGCCGGCGAAGCCCTCGATCAGGCCCAGCTGCAGCAGACCGACACCGATCAGCCAGTTCAGCTCGCGCGGCTTGCGGAAGGCGCCGGTGAAGAAGACCCGCAGCATGTGGGCGGCCATCGAGGCGACGAAGAGCATCGCCGCCCAGTGGTGGATCTGCCGGATCAGCAGGCCGCCACGGACGTCGAAGCTGATCGCCAGCGTCGAGGCGAAGGCCTCCGACATCGGGATGCCGCGCATCAGCGCGTAGCTGCCCTCGTACTCGATCTCGGCCATCGACGGCTTGAACCAGATGGTCAGGAAGACGCCGGTCAGCAGCAGGATGATGAAGCTGTAGAGCGCCACCTCGCCGAGCAGGAAGGACCAGTGGTCGGGGAAGGCCTTGCGCAGCGCCTTGCGTCCGATGGACGAGACGGGGACGCGCTCGTCCACCCAGCCGACCGCGCCGGCGGCGGCGTTCGCGGCCATCGAGGTCTCGGCTTTGTCGGGCGAGGCACCCTGGGGGACCTCGGGATCGACGGTCGTCGGCTTGGCCATCAGTCGTCACCCTCCTTGAAGTCCTTCGAGGAGTCGCGCTCGAAGTAGCTGGGCCCGACCGGGACGGTGAAGTCGCCCTGGGCGATCAGGTAGCCCTCGGAATCGGTGGTGATCGCCAGCTGGGGCAGCGACCGGGCTGCGGGGCCGAAGACCACGACCCCGGAGTTGCCCAGGTCGAAGGTCGACTGGTGGCAGGGGCAGAGCAGGTGGTGGGTCTGCTGCT
>JAPUEM010000070.1 GCA_027492575.1 Propionicimonas sp. | reverse complement strand
TGCTGACCCTCTGCGAGGTCGGCGGCGACCCTTCGACAGGCTCAGGGATCGATCCGGCGACAGGCGCAGGGATCGATCCAGCGATCGGGGTCGCCGACGACGAACTCGCCGAGCCGCTTCACTCGACGATTCCCTACCGAACTCGGGGCACAAACGTCGAGCCAAGCGGTCCAGCCGGCCTTCATCGCTGGCTGGAGACCGTGAACCGCGGCTGGCCGGCGGCGATGTCGCTCGGCTCCAGCCACGACTCCAAACGCAGCGAGGACGTCCGCGCCCGGATCGCGGCGATCACCGAGTACCCGGACGAATGGGCCGGGCTCGTCGGCGGCCTCACCCCGCTGACGGACGACCTCCCCGCCCCGATCCGGACGATCCTGTGGCAGACCCTGGCCGGCACCTGGACCAAGGCCGGCCCGATCGACGCCGACCGGCTCACCGCCTTCCTGGTCAAGGCCGGCCGCGAACAGAAGCAGTGGACGTCCTGGGTCACCCCCAACCAGCAGTCGGAGGAGGCGGTCGCGGGCGCCGTCCCAAGGCTGCTGAACCACCCGGAAGTGCGAAGGGCATTCGCCGACTGGGTCGATCTCACCGCCGAGTCGGTGCGCACCAACACCCTCGCTGCCAAGCTCGTCCAGCTCACCGCCCTGGGGGTCGCCGACGTCTACCAGGGCCAGGAGACCGTCCGGTTCAGCCTGACCGACCCCGACAACCGCCGTCCGGTCGATTTCGCAGCGCTGGCCGGCGCCTTGGCAGCCATCGGCTCCGGAGACGGTGTGCACTTTCTGCCAAATACGACCCCGCCGCGACAGATATGGCAGGCGAGCACCCTATGTGGCAGTGATTGCACACCCGGCCGATCGCTGCCCGGCGAGAAGCTGCTGCTGACCCGTCTCGCGCTCCACCTGCGCAAGCGCCACCCGAACTCCTTCCGAGGCGGCGTCTACACAGCCCTGGAAACCACGACGCAGTTCGTCTGGGGCTTCGCACGGGGGGACGCGGCGATCACCATCGCCACCCGGCTGCCCCGAGCCCGTCACCAGGCCGGCGGCTGGCAGCCCACCGATCACGTCGTCCTGCCGCCGGGCAGCTGGCGCAACCTGTTCACCGGACGCCACCACACCGAGACCTTCCACCCAGCAACCGATCTGGCGGGCTGGCCGGTCGCCCTGCTGGAGCGGGCCGGATGATCACACCACCGACTCGTGTCCACCCCGGTACCCTGGGTTCTTCGCGGCTGGATAGGCTGGACGCCGTACACCAGGTCTAGGGAGGTGCTCGTGGGGGTCTTCGACCGCGTGGAGCGCACATTGGAGAATGCCGTCAGCGGTGCCTTCGCGCGCGCCTTCAAGGGCGACGTCCAGCCGGTCGAGATCACGGCCCGGCTGCAGCGCGAACTCGACCGCGAGGCGAAGCTGCTCGACCGCGCCCGCAAGCTGGTGCCGAACGACTTCCAGATCGGGCTGTCGACCCACGACTACGAGCGGCTCACCCCATACTCCAAGACGCTCAACTCCGAGATCGTGCCCCAGTTGCGCAGCTACGCCGGCGAGCACGGCTACCTGTTCAACGGTCCGGTCACCATCGAGTACAGCCACGACGAGTCGCTGCCGGTCGGACGGTTCACCGTCACCTCGGCCGCGGTGGCCGGCGTGGAGCAGGCCGAGCCGGCGACCCCGTCCGAGATCCGGCAGGCCGCCCTGGTCGTCGAGGTCAACGGGGTGCGGCATCCGCTCACCCCGCCGGGGCTCAGCATCGGACGGGGCACCGACGCCGACCTGCGGATCAACGACCCCGGGGTCTCCCGGCTGCACGCCCGGATCGTGGTCGGCGCCACTCCGCAGCAGTTGCGCGTGGAGGATCTCGGCTCGACCAACGGCATCGTCGTGGACGGCCAGCGGGTGCGCGAGGCGCCGCTGGCCCAGGGCAGCCGGATCGAGATCGGGTCCACCCGTCTGACCATCGTCTCGCCTCTGGCCGATGTCTGAGCTGATCGTCCTCGCTCTCAAGCTGGCCTTCCTGGCCGCCTTGTGGCTGTTCATCCTGTTCGTCGGCAACATCATCCGCACCGACCTCTTCGGACGAAAGCTCAGCCCGGCCGAACTCGCCACCGCCGGCGCGCTGGCCACCGGCGATCCCGTCCCGAAGCTCAGCAAGCGGGCCGAGCGCAGGCTGCCCAAGACCCTCAAGATCACCCACGGGCCGCAGGCCGGGGTCACCCTGCCGCTGGGCCAGCCGATCCTGATCGGCCGCGCCACCGACTGCCAGTTGCTGCTGGACGACGACTACGTCTCCACCCGGCACGCCCGGATCGTCCTGGGCCCCGCCGGCTACCAGGTCGAGGATCTCGGCTCCACCAACGGCACCTTCGTCAACAACCAGCGGATCACCGTCCCCACCCCGATCGGGCCGACCGACGGCGTCCGGATCGGGCGAACCCAGATGGTGCTGGAGAAGTGACCCTCGCGCTGCGCTACCAGGCGCATTCCGAGATCGGACTGGTTCGCAAGAACAACCAGGATTCCGCCTACGTCTCCCCCACCATGCTGGTGGTGGCCGACGGCATGGGCGGCGCCGCCGCCGGCGACCTCGCCTCGGCGGTGGCGATCAAGGAACTGCGCGCGGTGGACGGCGACCACAGCGGCCAGGACATGCTGAGCGCCTTCGACGACGCGATCGGCAGCGCCGGCGTCCAGATCGCGCAGCTGGTCGAATCCGACCCGGCACTGGACGGCATGGGCTCCACGGTCTGCGGGCTGATGTTCGACGGCAGCAACCTCGGGCTGGCGAACATCGGCGACTCCCGCGCCTACCGCTTCCGCGAGGGCAGGCTCAGCCGGCTCACCAAGGACCACTCCTGGGTGCAGACGCTGGTGGACGACGGCCGGATCACCGAGGCCGAGGCGCTGGAGCACCCGCACCGCTCGCTGATCCTGCGGGTGATCAACGGCCAGCCGCAGCACCTGCCCGATCTCGAACTCGTCGAGGCTGTCGCGGGCGACCGGCTGCTGGTCTGTTCCGACGGACTGTGCGGCATGGTCACCGACGCCGACATCGAGGCCGAGCTGACCGGTGAGCTCGAGGACGTGATGCCCCGGCTGATCGCGCTCGCGCACGCCGCCGGCGGCGCCGACAACATCACCATCGTGCTCGCCGACGTGGTGGAAGGCGAGCGGACCGGCGCCACCGAGGTGCTCGGGGCCGCTGCCAACCTCGATCTCGATGCCCCGTTCGACACCACTACCATGCAGCTGCCCGTCCTCGGCGAGGAGGCGGAGGCCGATCCGGTGGTGCTGGCCGAACGCGTCCGGTATGCGCCGACCACCAAGGGACGGGTCGCCGCCTGGCTCAAGGTGACCATCGCGCTCTTCCTCACGCTGGCGCTGATCGGCGGCGGGCTGGGGCTGTGGTACTCCTACACCCAGCGGCAGTTCTACGTCGGCCCGGAGAAGGAACAGGTCGCGATCTTCCAGGGGTTGCCGGACGCGGTGCTCAATCTCCCCCTCTCTACACTTGTAGAGGTCGACACCACCCGGCTCGACGACCTGCCGCCGTACTACTCCGAACAGGTGCGCGGGACGATCCCCGCCGAGTCACTGGAGGCGGCCCGCAGCATCGTGATGGGCCTGCGGGTGAAATCCCGCGAGTGCATCGCCCAGCGCGACGCCCGCGCCCAGGCCACCCAGACGCCCACCCCGAGCCCCACCGTGACCACGAGCAGTCCCTCCGGCTCGCCTTCCAGCTCGCCGAACGGCTCCACCAGCCCGAAGGCTCCGAGCCAGTCGCCCGGCCCCACGCCGACCCAGACCAGCACCTCCCCCACCCCGACACCGACCCAGTCGCCCATGCCACCCCCGGCGCCCGAGGAGTGCTGAGATGGACGTCGTCGTCTATCGCAAGCGGCGGGGCGTCGAGTTGTTCATGCTGGTGCTGGCACTGGCCATCACGCTCGGCGGCTACTTCCTGATCCACCTGAACACCGAGGGCCAATTGCCGCCGGGCTGGCCCTGGGCGGTCGGGATCGCCGTCCTCCTGGTGGGCGTGGCGCACGGTGTCGTCCGGTGGCGGCTGCCCTACGCCGACCCGCTCATCCTGCCCATGGTGGTGCTGCTCAACGGGCTCGGCCTGGCGATGATCCACCGGCTCGATCTCGGCACCGACCCCCGGATGTTCTCCGCCGAACTGCAGCTGACCTGGACGGCGATCGCGATCGTCGTCTTCTGCGCGGTGGTGGTGCTGCTGAAGGACTACCGGGTGCTCAACGCCTACCCGTACCTGCTCTTCCTGGCCGGCCTGATCCTGCTGCTGCTGCCACTGGTGCCCGGCCTGGGCAAGGAGAACAACGGCGCGCAGATCTGGATCTCGATCGGCCCCTACAGCTTCCAGCCGGCCGAACTGGCCAAGATCGTGCTCTCGGTCGCCTTCGCCGCCTACCTGGTGGAGAAGAAGGACGTCCTCGCGCTGGCCGGCGGCAAGCTCGGCCGGATCGTGCTGCCGCGGCCCCGCGACCTGGGCCCGATCCTGGTGATGTGGCTGGCCAGCATGGTCGTCCTGGTCTTCCAGAAGGATCTGGGCACCTCGCTGCTCTTCTTCGGGCTCTTCGTCACCATGCTGTACATCGCCACCGAGCGTCCGGGCTGGCCGATCATCGGCCTCACCCTGTTCGCCGTCGGCGGCTACATCGCCTCCCTGGCTT
The DNA here is from genome assembly GCA_027492575.1 of Propionicimonas sp. GTDB lineage: Bacteria > Actinomycetota > Actinomycetes > Propionibacteriales > Propionibacteriaceae > Propionicimonas. The sequence goes on along the minus strand of JAPUEM010000070.1, from coordinate 15,137 downwards.
TCGGCCACGTCCGGACCCGGATCGCGGCCTGGCTCGACCCGTTCTCCGACTACGACCGCAACTACCAGGTGATCCAGGGCCAGTTCGGCTTCGCCTGGGGCGGGCTCTTCGGCACCGGCTGGGGCCTGGGCCAGCCCAATCGGACGCCGCTGCCCAAGAGCGACTTCATCTCGGCGGCCATCGGCGAGGAACTCGGCCTGGTCGGGCTGACCGCGGTGGTGCTGATCTACGGGCTGATCGTCGCCCGCGGCATGCGGGCCGCGCTGGGCGCCCGCGACCCGTTCGGCAAGCTGCTGGCGGCGGGCGTCTCCTTCGTCTTCGCGATCCAGATCTTCGCGATCATCGGCGGCGTCACCCGGCTACTGCCGCTCACCGGCCTGACAACGCCGTTCATGTCGCAGGGCGGCTCCTCGCTGGTGGCGAACTGGATGCTCTTCGGGCTGCTGATGATCATCACCCACCAGGTGCGCCGGCCCGCCCTGGAGCCGGCCGGCACCGGCCCGGTCGCCTCGCTGGCCGAGGAGCCGACCCTGATGGTGAAGACCGCGTCGCCCCGTCCGGAGCCCCCGGCCTCGCTGGAGACGGACGCGCCCGAACTGGACGACGTCACCGAGCAGATCTTCCGCACCGAGGACGACGTCACCGCGTCCATCGTGGGAGATTCCGGCCTGCGCGGGAATGACGGAAGTGGAAGCGGGCATGACGGCGTCACGGCCGGGCAGGTCGGAACCGCCAGGCAGGGCAGTGCAGCGACCGGGCAGGACGGGAGGGCCGGCAGCGGCGCCTCCCCGTCCCCGTCATTCCCCTCCTCCTCTTCGTCATTCCCGCGAAGGCGGGAATCTCCTGGGGGTGACGCATGAACGCCCCGATCCGCCGGGTGGCGCTCGCGGCGATGGTGATGTTCACCGCGCTGCTGCTGAACCTCAGTGCGGGCTACCTGATCCGCACCGACTACCTCAACAACCGGCCGGAGAACCGGCGGGTCACCGACGCCCGGTTCGCCCAGGATCGCGGGCCGATCATGGTCGGCAACTCTCCGATCGCGAAATCCGAGCCGGTCAAGGACCGCTTCAAGTTCCAGCGCAGCTACCCCTCCGGCAAGCTGTACGCCCCGGTCACCGGCTTCCACAGCTACTACTTCGGCACCTCGGGGCTGGAGAACTCCTACTCCGAGCAGCTGATCGGGGTGGACGACTCGCAGTTCCTCGACCGGCTGGTGAATCTGCTCACCGGCGCCACCCCGCGCGGGGCGACCGTCGAGACCACCCTGAACGCCAAGGCCCAGCGCGCCGCCTGGGACGGCCTGGACGGACGCAAGGGCGCGGTCGTCGCGATCGACACCAAGACCGGCGCCATCCGGGCTCTGGTCACGAGCCCGAGCTATGACCCGAACCGGCTCGCCACCCACGACCTGAAGGCCTCCCGCACCGCCTGGGAGGAGTTGCAGGCCGACAAGTCCCGTCCGATGGCGAACCGGGCCACCCGCGAGATCTACCCGCCCGGCTCCACCTTCAAGCTGATCACCGCCGCCGCCGCTTTGGAGGCCGGCAGGTCGCCCAAGACCGAGATCGACGCCAGCGAGTTCAAGCTGCCCGGATCGACAGTCGTGATCAAGGGCAACTGCGGCGGCAAGGAGATCACCCTCACCGACGCCCTGGAAGTCTCCTGCAACCCCGGCTTCGCCCGGCTCGGCGTCGAACTGGGCGCCGACGCGCTGCGCGAGCAGGCCGAGAAGTTCGGCTTCGGCGACACCTTCCTGCCCGAGATCGGCTCGGTGGCCAGCAAGTTCCCGTCCGAGCCGGATGACGCGCAGACCGGCATGAGCGCCATCGGCGCCTTCGAGGTGGCAGCCACCCCGCTGCAGATGGCGATGGTCTCGGCCGCGGTCGCGAACGGCGGGGTCGTGATGGAGCCGTACCTGGTCGAGAGCGTCGTCACCCACGACCTGCGGGTGATCAGCCAGACCCAGCCCCGGCAGCACGGGACGGCGCTGAGCGCGTCCGCCGCCGATGCGCTGCACGACATGATGGTCTCGGTGGTTCAGAACGGCACCGGACGCCGCGCGCAGATCCCCGGCATGACGGTGGGCGGCAAGACCGGCACCGCCGTGCCGGACGAGAGCCGCCGTCCGTACGCCTGGTTCACCGCCTTCGCCGACGAGCTCGACATCGCGGTCTGCGTCTTCATCGAGGACGCCGAGATCCCCGCCACCGACATCGCCGGCGGCACCCTCGCCGCGCCGATCGCCAAAGCCGTGATCGAGGCGATGCGCTGATGCGCCCCCAACCTCTTCCTTCCCCGCTCCTTCTCCCGCACAAACCGGGCAATCCAGGGCAGCCGCGTGCACAGTGCACGCAGACGACCGGATTCACCCGGTTTCTGCAGGAGAGGTGGCAGCGGATGGCCGTCCTGCAGGGAACCCCACTCCCTTCGGCCTGCAAGGAGCCCTTTCTCGGCCGGCCGGCCAGGAAACCCCACTCCCGGCTGCCCCACTCGCAGAAACCGGGCAATCCAGGGCCGGCGCGTGCACTATCCACGCAGCAGGCCCCAATCACCCGGTTTGTACGGAGAGAGGGGGCAGCGGGCGGCCAACCTGCCAGGACACTCTCTCCCCCGGCCGCCCCACTCGCAGAAACCGGGCAATCGAGAGCCGGTGCGTGCACTATCCACGCAGCAGGCCCCAATCACCCGGTTTGTACGGGAAGGGAGGGCAGCGGATGGCCAACCTGCCAGGACACTCTCCCTCCGCCGGCCGCTCCACTCGCAGAAACCGGGCAATCGAGAGCCGGTGCGTGCACTATCCACGCAGCAGGCCCCAATCACCCGGTTTGTGCGGGAAGCGAGCGGGTGGCGGTACGAGCCGTCCGGTTCTTGGGTCGTATTCAGGAAGGTCGGTCACAATGGTTGAGACTCGCGCCGCAGCGGACGGGCTGAGAGGATGTGCCGATGAGTGACGAGCCGAGGCTGCTCGGTGGCCGCTACCAGTTGGGCAGCCTGCTGGGTCGTGGCGGCATGGCCGAGGTGCGACGTGCCCGCGACCTGCGCCTGGGCCGCGATGTCGCCGTGAAGCAGCTGCGCGTCGACCTGGCCACCGATCCGACCTTCCAGGGGCGGTTCCGCCGCGAAGCCCAATCCGCCGCCGGGCTGAACCACCCCAACATCGTCGCGGTCTACGACACCGGCGAGGAGCCCGATCCGGCCACCGGCATCGAGGTGCCCTACATCGTCATGGAACTGGTGGACGGCCACACCCTGCGCGAGATCCTGCGCACCGGCCGGCAGATCCAGCCCGAGAAGGCGCTCGAGTTCGCCCAGGGAGTGCTGGACGCGCTGGGCTACAGCCACAAGGCCGGCATCGTCCACCGCGACATCAAGCCCGCCAACGTCATGCTCACCCCGGCCGGCCAGATCAAGGTGATGGATTTCGGCATCGCCCGCGCCGTCGCCGACACCTCGGCCACCATGACCCAGACCGCCGCGGTGATCGGCACCGCGCAGTACCTCTCCCCCGAGCAGGCCCGCGGCGAGACCGTCGATTCCCGCAGCGACATCTACTCCGCCGGCTGCCTGCTCTACGAACTGCTGGTCGGGCGTCCGCCGTTCCAGGGCGATTCACCGGTGAGCGTGGCCTACCAGCACGTCCGCGAGGCTCCGGTACCGCCGAGCCAGCTCGACCCGATGATCTCCCCGGGGATGGACGCCATCGTCCTCAAGGCACTGGCCAAGGACCCGGCCGATCGCTACCAGACCGCCGCGGCGATGAAGGCCGACATCGGACGCCTGCTCGCCGGACAGGACGTCCTGGCGCGTCCGCCCCGTCCGGTCGTCGTGCCGATGGGCGCCAACGATCCGACCGTGCTGGTCGCCTCCCCCACCAGCGTCCTCTCCTCCGACACCGGGACCATGACCGGGACGGCCACCCGCGCGCTGGAACCCGTCCCGCGGCGCAGCCTGGTGCCGCTGTGGATCAGCCTGGGCACGATCGCGGTGATCCTCGCCGGGGTCGGCATCTTCCTGCTGCTCAACCCGCTGAACCAGCCGAAGATGGTCAACGTCCCATCGCTGCTGGATCTGACCGCAGCCCGCGCGACCGAGGAGCTGGAGGGCCTGGGCCTGGTGGCCAAGGTCAACCAGGTGACCGGGAAGGACGACAACACGGTCGGCCGGGTGATCGGCCAGCAGACGCCGGCCGGCACCCCGGTCGAGGTCGGCACCGAGATCTGGTTCGACGTCAACGTCGGGCCGGTGCGCGCGACCATCCCCACCGGGTTGCTGGGACGGCCGTACGAGGAGGTGGCCGAGCAACTGCGGCAGCTGGGCTTCACGGTGAACGTGGACGTCGACCCCAACGAGCCGATCACGGCCGACGTCGACGAAGTGACCTCGATCAACCCGGCCGAGGGCGCGGAGGTCCCACTCAGCACCCCGATCAAGGTGCTCTACGCCACCGGCGAGAGCATCGTCCCGAACTTCCGCGGCCTCGACGAGGAAACCGCGATCGCCGAGGCCGCCCGGTACGGCTTCGTGGTCGACTTCACCACCGTCCCGTCCGAGCAGACCGAGGGCACGGTCATCTCGCAGAAGCCCGGTGTCGGGCAGGTGGTGCCGCGCACCACCCGGATCAAGCTGACGCTGGCCGGTCCGATGCCGGTCACCCCGACGCCCACTCCGACGCCGACCACTCCGTCGCCGACCCCGACCCCGAGCGAGGAGCCCTCCGACGGCGAGGACGGCGGGTAGGCCCGGCGTCCGGCCTCGTCAGACCGTGCCCATCAGCGGGCTGAGGCCCTCGGCGCGGCGCGGCGCGTCCGCGTCGCCGCAGACTGCCAGCCAGTTGGCGAGCATCTGGTAGCCGCCCTCGGTGAGCACCGACTCGGGGTGGAATTGCACACTCTCCACCGGAAGAGCCCGGTGCCGCAGGCCCATGATGACGCCGGAATCCGTGCGGGCGCTGACCTCCAGTACGTCCGGCAGGGTGGCGGGGTCGAGGGCCAGCGAGTGGTAGCGGGTGGCGGTGAACGGCTCCGGCAGGCCGGCGAAGACCCCGCGTCCGTCGTGGTGCACCAGCGAGGTCTTGCCGTGCAGCAGCTCCGGGGCACGGTTCACCGTCCCGCCGAAGGCCACCGCCATCGACTGCAGCCCCAGGCAGACGCCGAAGATGGGCAGCACGCCGGCATGGCTGCGGACCACCGGGATGCACACCCCGGCCGCCTCGGGAGTCCCCGGGCCGGGCGAGAGCAGGATGCCGTCGAAGCCCTGCTCCCAGCCCTCGTCATCGAACCGGGGATCGTCGTTGCGCCAGGTCTCGACCTCGGCCCCCAGCTGGGCCAGGTACTGGACCAGGTTGTAGACGAAGGAGTCGTAGTTGTCGATCACCAGGATGCGCGCCATGCGTCCATTCTCCCCGATCCACCCACCCCGCCGATGAGCATGGGACACCAGGGGACGATTCCCCGGTTCCCCATCGTCCCGGAACAGGTCTCCTCCTCCGTCCAGCCGTGTGAAGGTCGCCCGCGACCCACGACCCTAGCCGGGCAGCTCCGCCCGTTCCGGTTTCAGGACGCCCGCGAAGCCCGGCAGGGTGACATCCTCCTCGCGACGTTCTTCGTAGCCGAGGCGGTAGACGCCGGCGTACTCGCGGTAGATGCGCAGGGTCTCGGAATCGGCGAGGGCTTCCTCAAGGGCGGCCGGGTCGCCGATCGCGGTGATGACATAGGGCGGGGCGTGCGGGACGCCGTGCAGCAGGACGGTGTTACCCACGCACTTGATGCCGGTGAGCACCGTCACCCGCTGGCCCTGCAGCGTCATCGCCTCGGCGCCGCCGCGCCAGAGCGCGTTCACCACCGCCTGGATGTCCTGTTGATGGACGATGAGCAGTTCGTCGGCGACCCCCGGCGGTTTCACGCTGAGCGGGGCGTCGTAGAGGGTGACCGTGACGCCCGGGCCGTGCACCGCGGTGAGATCGGCCTGGGCGGCGAGCTCGGCCAGTTGCGGGCCGAACTCGTCAGTGGGCGCCGCCTGCTGGGCGAGCCGGTCCACCTCGGCTCGCAGGCTCGCCACCGTCTGGGCGAGTTCGGCATTGCGCTCGGATTCGGCCTGCATCAGGTCGACCAGATCGCGGCTGCGACTGGGACGCAGATCGCCACCCTCGGCGGAGATCGCACCGGTCGTGAGCATCAGCCCCGCGACCAGGCAGGTGGCGAAGGTCGCGACCCGGCCGGCCAAGGATCCGGTCGTCTGCCGGCGCCGGGCCCGCCGGAACCGGGCGCGGGCTCTCGTCCAGCCGCTCACCACGGCACCACCCTACGTCAGCCCCACCGGACCCGATCAGGAGGACTCTCGGATTCGCCGATCCACTGGGGTGCTGACCCCGGGCCTGCCGCCCGGTGGATAGGCCGATCTGTCGGTGTCAGCTCAATTCGGCCGCTCAGAACCCCGATCAGTCGACGTCCCTCTCCGCTCCGGCGCGAAGGCGAAGCTGTTGCACCTGGTTGCCGAGGCCCGCGCCCGGCACCACCGAGTCGGTCACACTGGATCGACCCGGTATTGTTGTGCCGTTCCGTAAGCACGAGGAGTGACGGGTGCCAGAGTCAAAGGTCCGCAAGACTGCCGCTGAGAAGCGGAAGCAGGCTGCCAAGGACGAGCGCGCCGCCGAACGCGCCAAGCAGAAGACCAGCACCGCGGCGCCCGGCAGCCGGCAGTGGGTGCTGCCCACGTTCATCACCCTGGGCCTGCTGGGCGTGCTGTGGCTGGTGGTCTTCTACATCACCTCCGCCGTGGGCATCAAGGTGCCGCTGATGTCCGATCTGGATCAGATCTGGAACATCGTGATCGGCATGTCCGCCCTGGCCGGCTCGTTCATCCTCGCCACCCTCTGGAAGTAACGCCTTCCCTGTCGTCCCCGCGAAGGCGGGCATCTCGCCGGTCCGGCTATGCCCCGCGCGGCGGACTCCTGGCATCCTGCGAAGCGCGGGATCTCCCCACCAGCAGATCCACCAACTCCACAAGAAGGCAGGCATCTCCTAGCCAAGCCTCTTGATCAGCATCGTCACCGTCTGTCGTCCGCGAAGGCGGGGATCTCCCGCCCGCCGCGGTCGTCCGCGGTCAGCCCAGCGGCTTGAGCAGCGGGAACAGGATCGTCTCCCGAATGCCCGCGCCGGTCAGCAGCATCATCAGCCGGTCGATGCCCAGGCCCATGCCACCCATCGGCGGGGCGCCGAACTCCAGCGCGGCGAGGAAGTCCTCGTCCAACTGCATGGCCTCGGGGTCGCCGGCGGCGGCCTTCAGCGACTGCGCGACCAGACGCTCCCGCTGGATCACCGGGTCGATCAGTTCCGAGAAGCCGGTGCCCCGCTCGACGCCGCCGATGATCAGATCCCAGGCCTCGATCAGGTCGGGATTGCTGCGGTGCTGGCGGGCCAGCGGCTGCGCGATCGGCGGGTAGTCGCAGACGAAGGTGGGCTGCAGCAGGGTGGGCTCGACGATCTCGCTGAAGAGCTCCATCACCAGCTTCTGCTCGCCCCAGGCCGGGTCGTACTCGATATCGCGCTGGTCGGCGATCGCCCGCAGACGTTCGGTGTCGGTGGCGGGCGTGATCTCTTCACCCAGGGCCTCGGAGAGGGTCGGGTAGACCGGCTTCCAGGCCCACTCCCCGTCCAGGTCGATCTCGCCGGCGGGGGTGACCACGGTGCGGGTGCCGAGCGCGGTGTCGGCGGCGTGCTGGACGAGCCGCTGGGTCATCAGCGCGATCGAGGTCTGGTCGCCCCAGGCCTGGTACGCCTCCAACATGGTGAACTCGGCGGAATGACTGGAGTCGATGCCCTCGTTGCGGAAGATCCGTCCGATCTCGTAGACCCGGTCGGCGCCGCCCACCATCGCCCGCTTGAGGTACAGCTCCAGCGCGATCCGCAGCGTCATGTCGATGTCGAAGGCGTTCAGATGGGTGCGGAACGGACGCGCGGCCGCCCCGCCGTGCACCAGTTGCAGCACCGGGGTCTCGAGCTCGATATAGCCCTCGTCGTGCAGCACCTCGCGGATGGCGTGGGTGACCAGCGCCCGGGTGCGCACCATGTCGCGGGCCTCCGGGCGGGCCACCAGGTCGGCGTAGCGCTGCCGCACCCGGGTTTCCTCGCCGAGTTCCTTGTGCAGGGTCGGCAGCGGCCGCAGCGCCTTGGACGCCAGCACCCAGCTGGTCGCCAGCACCGACAGCTCGCCGCGCTTGGAGGAGATCACCCGGCCGGTGACCGAGACGAAGTCGCCCAAGTCGATATCGGCCTTCCAGGCGGCCAGGGACTCCTCGCCCACCTCGGCGAGCGAGATCATCACCTGCAGGCGGGTGCCTGATTCGGTGAGCGTGAACCCGTCCTGGATCGTGGCGAAGCAGAGCTTGCCGGTGTTCCGGATGAAGACGACCCGACCGCTGACGCTGACCACGTCCGTGGTCTCCTCGCCGGCCTCCAGGTGGCCCCACCGCTGGTGCACCTGGCTGGCGCTGTGGCTGCGCGGCACCGTGATCGGGTACGGCGCGACACCCTCGGCCAGCAGGCGGGCCCGCTTGTCGTGCCGCACCTGCTCCTGCTCGGAGAGGTCGGGGTTCAGCGGCGTCGATTCGGTCACCGCTTTAGGCTAGCGGTTCGCGTCATCCGTCCCCGCCCTGATCCACCCACCCGGTCCACCCACCCGATCCATCCGCCCTGCCCCCGCGGCCCTTCGCAGAAACCGGGCAATTCAGGCCAGGTGCGTGCAATAGGCACGCAGGCAGCCCGAATCGCCCGGATTCTGCGGAGAGGTGCGTGATCGGAGGCAGGTGGAACGGCCAAGAGCCTGTGGACAACGGGGAGTTATCCACAGGTAGCGCAACTCGTTGGCACAAATGGTGTCCCGCGAGCCAATAGTGCCGTTATGGGGAATCTCACTCACGGCGTCGCGCGATACGCCGATCTGCTCCGAATCGGCCTCCGTAGAGCCGACGTCGACGCACTCCGCTCGGTCGGTCGCCTGCAACGGCTCCGACGCGGGTGGTACGCCGACTCCACCGCGAGACCGGACGTGGTGCGGGCGGTGCGAGCGGGCGGCACGCTCTCCTGCCTCTCCGCGCTGCGGTACCACGGCGTCTGGGTTCCGCCGGACGCACGGCTTCACATCCGGATGTCCGAACATCATCAGGCCAGGAGGTCGTTGCCGGGCAGCATCCACATCTGCCCGCTTCCCATTCGCAGGGCCCCGACCGCGGCCGTCGACTCGCTACCTACCGCGCTTCGAGCCGCGCTCCGCTGTCTGAACAACGAAGGCATCGTCGTGGTCCTGGATTCGATCCTCAATCGACGCCTGTTGCGACGCGATCAGCTCGCCGAGATCCTCTCGTCCGCTCCGGCCCGGGTGCGCAGGCTGCTGGCGGAGACCGACGAAAGGGCGGAAGCCGGCACCGAGTCGATGGCACGGTTCCGCCTCCGCCGGCTGGGCATGAAGGTGCGCAGCCAGGTCTTCGTCGAAGGCGTCGGACGAGTGGACCTGCTGGTCGGGGAGCGACTCGTACTGGAACTCGACAGTCGGGAACACCACACCGGCGAGATCGCCTACACGAAGGACCGCCGGCGCGACCTCGTCCTGGTGACTGGCGACAAGCTGGTCTTGCGCCTCACCTACGAGCAGACGGTCGATCTATGGCCCGACACCCTCACGCACATCCGCAAGCTGACACGCGCCCGGTTGCATAGAGCGCGGCGGACCCGGGCCTCCCCAGTCCGGCGGAAACCAGCAGCACCGAGCTAGCGCATCGCATCCGCACGGGCGACCCGAGTAGCCACGTCCGCTGAGGAAGAGGAGGACGGTCAGCAGAGCGACAACCGGCACCCGTCGCTGGGTTTCCACTCGCAGAAACCGGGCAGCAGCGGGTCTGTGCGGGCAATAGGCACGCAACCGGCCTGAGTTGCCCGGTTTCTGTTGGTCTCACGAGAGGCCGGCGAGGCGGTACAGGACCAGGCTGCCGGCGACGGCGACGTTCAGACTGGCACCCCAGCCGACCATGGGGATCTCGACGCACTCGTCGACCTCGGCCAGCACCTCGTCGGGGATCCCGTGGTGCTCGTGGCCGAGTAGAACGACCGTCGGAACACGGGCCGGCGGCAGCCTCGGCAACGGCGTGGCACCCTCAGCGAGTTCCACGGCGACCAGCCGGAACCCGGCTTCGCGCTGCTCGGCGAGCCACCGCGGCTTCGACTGTTTCACCCAGTGGACGCAGGGACGACGACCCCTGAGCGTGTCGCCACGGGCGAGAGCTTCACGGTAGTGGGGTGTCCGGGGGACGGCGAGGCAGGCGCCGACCGCATCGCAGGTGCGCAAGAGCGTGCCGAGGTTGGCGTCGTAGGCGACCCACAGCGGGGCCACCGTCAACTGCCCCCAACAACCGTGCCCGCGGGTTCGTCGCTGCTGCCGCAACTCGGCGGGACGGTACTTGGCCTCGCTCACCGGATCGGAAGGAGTGCTCCTGGAAGTGTCATGAGAAGGCGCCTTTCAGCGGCGGCGCCGGGCCATCGAAGTGGACTGAGTTGATGATACGCCCGCCTCCTCCCGCGCCGAAAGCCGCCTCCGCCGGCCGGGCGTCCGCAGAAACCGGGCACTACAGGCCTGCTGCGTGCAATAGCCACACAGCCGGCCAGGATCACCCGGTTTCTGCGAGATCGACGGGGACGGGTGGGGAGACCGCAGCAGGGTCGGGTGGATGGCAGTACCTCCAAGGACGTAGGGCGGTCAGCCGACGGCCTTCGTCGCTTCGGTCGAGGCGGCGAGTACCTCCAAGGACGTAAGGCGGTCAGACCTCCAAGGACGCACGGCGCTCAGCCGGAGTAGCCCGAGCCGCTCGTCGGTGAGGTCGCGCTCCGCCTCGATCTCGACCGGTCAACCGGGAGGTGCCGGCCCCACCACTCCAGGATGGCGTCGAAACGCTGGCGGCGGTGCCAGGGCCGGCCGGAGCGGGAGAGTTCGTGGTTCTCGCCGGGGAAGACCAGCAACTCGGTCTCGACCCCGGCCAGCTTGAGCTCGGTGTAGTAGCGCAGCGCCTGGGTGAGTGGACAGCGCAGATCCTGCTCGGAATGCAGTACCAGGGTGGGCGTGGTGACCTGCCCAGCCAGCAGGGTGGGCGATTGGGCGTCCATCACCGCGGAGTCGGCGGTGTTGTGGTTGTGCGGGAAGAACCACCCGATGTCGGACGCACCCACGAACGAGCGCGGGTCGAGGTAGCCGCGTTCCACGATCGCGGCGGCGAACCGGTGCTCGTGGGCGATGATCCAGGCGGTCAGATAGCCGCCGTAGGAGCCGCCCATCACGCCGGCCCGCGTGGCGTCCAGACCGGGGACGGTGGCCAGCGCGTGGTCGAGGAAGGCCAGCACGTCGGCCATGTCGCGGTCGCCGAAAGCGCCGCGGATGGCCGCCCCGTGAGCCTCGCCATAGCTGGACGAGCCGCGCGGGTTGCACATCACCACCGCGTACCCGGCGGCCGCGTACACCTGCGCCTCGTCGAAGAAGGACGGGCCGTAGGCGGCGAACGGCCCGCCATGGATGTTCAGCAGCACCGGGTGCGGGCCTTCTCCCTCGGGCACGACCACCCAGCCGTGGACCTCCGCGCCGTCCGATGAGGTAGCGATCAGCTCGCGAGCGGGCAAGGGCATGGCCACCTCGTGCAGCCGGGCCGCGAAGTCGGTCAGCCGGCGCGGCTCGGTGCCCACGACCACCACCTCTCCCGGACTGGACGGCGTGGTGACCGAAGCGACGGCATACCCGCCGGCCCCGGCGAGTTCGGCCACCGACGCGCCGGAAGGGAGGCTCAGCCGCGTCCAACTGCCGTCCGGGGTGAATCGGACGGGCACACCCGTCCCGCGTTCGGCGAGGATGCCCAGCACGACGCCGTCGGTCGGGTCGGCCTCGAGGTGGGTGAAGTCGAAGCCGGCGGGTTCGGTGAGCCGGACGGCCGTCCCGCCGGCGGCCGGCATCCGCCAGACCGCAGCGTTGGTGGCGACGCGATCGCGCCCGGTCGGGCCGAGATCGGCGGCCCGGAACCACAGGTCGTCCCAGAGCACCACCGGCGAGCCGGCGCCCAGGTTGGTGCCGATCAGCTCCGGGTCGGTGAGCAGCGTGGCGGCACCGGTCTCCAGGTCGATCCGGTAGAGGTCGGCGCGCAGATCGGCGTCGCGTCCCTCGTGGCGGGCGGAGACCACGATCACGGAGTCGCCGGTCACGACCGGTTCGCTGTGGTCGAAGTCGCCCTCGGTCAGTTGGCGTGCCGCCGGGACGAGCGGAGCCTCCGCGTCCTTCCTGACGGCCCGGCCGACCGGCCTGACCGGCGGTTCGTCGCCGGGGTCGGGCAGGTCGACCACGAAGACGTGCGTGCGCTGGTCGGCGGTGTAGCCGCGTCCGTTGAGCTGGAAGGCGAGGGTGGTGATGTGACGCGGATCCTCGGCGGCCGCGGCGACCCCGTCCAGGGTGCCGTAGCGGCCGTCGCCCGGCACCGCGGCGATGAAGACGATCCGTCCGGAATCGGGGGTGAAGGCGAACTCGGCCACCCCCAGCTTGCGGTCGGTGATCACCATCGGCTCCCCGCCGGCCGCCCGGACGATCGCCAGCTGGGGCGGTCCGTCCGGCGTCGCCCGCAGGAAACCGATCAGCAGGCCGTCCGGGGAGAGCCGGGGCGCGGTGTCGCGGAAGCCGCGGGTGATCCGGTGGGGCACGCCACCCTCGAGCGGCACCCGCCACAGCTGGCCGACGTAGGCGTCGGCCGCGAAGTCGGGACGCACCGCGGAGACCACCGCCCAGCCGTCCGGGTGGACGGCCGGCCGCGAGACGGAGAGGAGGCGATCGAGGTTCTCTGGCTGCACTCCTTGAGCGTAGACCCGCCGCCGAGGGACGCAACCACCGCCCTCGCGGAAGACCTTCCCGACGAAGACCGCGGTGTGAGGTCGAATCGGGGGACTCCGCGCGGTAGGGCGGCCGGACTAGGCTCGAAGGCGAGCACACGGCAGCTCTGACAACGCGGGACGAGGAACCATCCCCGGTCCCAGGTGCTGAGCACACCACGGAGGATGACATGACAACCCTGAGCGACTTCGAGGCGACCCGCATCGACGGGACGCCGCAGACCCTGGCCGACTACGCCGGAAAGGTCGTGCTCGTGGTGAACACGGCCTCCAAGTGCGGCCTCACGCCGCAGTACGAGGGGCTCGAGCAGCTCTACCGCGAGTTCGGCGAGGCGGGGCTGGTGGTGCTCGGCTTCCCCTGCGATCAGTTCGCCCACCAGGAGTTCGACGACAACGCCGAGATCGCCGATTTCTGCGCCACGAAGTACGACGTCACCTTCCCGATGTTCGCCAAGATCGACGTGAACGGACGTTCGGCGCACCCGCTCTACAGCTGGCTCCGCACCGAGCAGGGCGGCATCCTGGGCGACGCGATCAAGTGGAACTTCACCAAGTTCCTGGTCAACCGCGCGGGCGAGGTCGTCCGCCGCTACGCCCCCACCGTGCCCCCGTCCGAGATCGCGGACGACATCCGCGCCCTGCTGTGACCGGGCGGCCTACCGGAACGTCATCACCTCTTGCACCGAGGCCAGGTTCAATGCCGCACCCGCCGGCAGCCCGCTGACCCCGTCGTCGGAGACGCCCAGTTCCCGGTACGACTGCTGCAGCCCGTCGGCGACCGCTCCCGCCGCCCCGGAGAAGTCGCCGAGGGCCGCGACGGTGATCTCCGGCGCCACCCGCAGCGCCGCCTGCAGCCCTTCGCGGTAGCGGTCGGTGTCGGCGGCCAGGGCGTGGCCCACCTGTCCACCGACGATGATGCACTGCGGCTCGCAGGAGACCGTGGCCGCCACCAGCACGATCAGCATCGCCTGGTCGAACTGGGCGCGCAGCTGGGCGATCGACGGCGACGGATGCGGGACGAAGAGCTCCGCGGGATCCGCCATCGGCACGCCGGCCTCGTCCGCCCGGCGCAGGATGCCGGGGCCGGTGACCATGTGCTCCAGGCGAGCGCCCAACGGGCCGACCGGAAGCTGGCCGAACTCCCCGATGAGCCCGTGCTCGCCGCGCAGGACCTGCCGGTCGATCGCCAGGCCGGTGCCCAGGCCGGTGCCGATGGTGAGCATCGCGGCGGTCGACTTGCCGCTGGCCGCGCCGAAGTGCAGTTCGCCGAGCAGTGCGTAGTTCGCGTCGTTGTCGAGCAGCCAGGGCTTGCCCAGCCGGTCGACCAGTCGCGAGACGAAGCCGGCGTCCTCCACCTGAGCGAGGTTGGGGGCGTTCGAGATGCTGCCGTCGGCGACCCGCACCGCGCCCGGGACGCCCACGCAGACCCGGGTCACCGTGGGCCAGACCTCGGCCGCCGCGGCCCGGATCTCGTCGGCCAGCCAGTCGGCCAGCTCCACCGCGCCCGCCTCGCGCCGAGTCGGCAGGTGGGTCGCCAGCAGCGGACGTCCGGCGAGATCGGCGACGATGATGCGGGTATTGCTGGCACCGAGATCCACCCCGACGACGTGCCCGCGCTCGGCCACGATGTCGAGCAGCACCGCGCGGCGGCCCCGGGTGCCCACCCGGAGTTCCCGCACCTCGCGCACGGCGCCCTCGGCGATCAGCTGCTCGACCACGCGGGTGACGGTCGCCGGGGAGATACCGGTGCCTGCCGCGATGTCGCGCCGGCTGACCGGACGGCGGCGCAGCAGCTCCGCCAGCACCGCGCCGCGGTTGAGCTCCTTGGTGTCGTTGACCACCCTGCAGACCCCTAGGTTTGATTTCGATCTGGTAACAAATATAGGACCCCTCGCGCTCAGAGGCGCAAGGCGAGCCACTTTATCGGGCAGGGCACCCCGCTGGCACTTGTATTTGGTTGCGACGTGAAACTATAGCCTCCCTCGACCCGCTGAGTACCCGACCGGACGAGTGTCACCGCGCTGACGCGGGACACCCGATCCACCTCCTCCCGTGACATCGAGACCGTGAAGAAGGAGCCCGCTGATGACGGACGCCACCACCTCTCCCCCGGCCACCGCGGCCCGGCTCCTGCACTGGGCCTCCAAGCGGGCGCTGCTGCTGATCTTCGTCGTCCTACATGATGGGCGGGCTGGGCACCTCGGCCCAGCTGCTGCGCAAGCAGGGCTT
>JAPUEM010000069.1 GCA_027492575.1 Propionicimonas sp. | reverse complement strand
TTCGACAGGCTCAGGGATCGTACGGTCTCAAGTAGTGCTTCAGGATTGGCCCGTCAGGTCTCAACCAAGGCTCAAGGTGAGTTCAGGGTTGCGTTTCGGCCCTCGGGGCATGGTTCAGGCGTAGCCGAGATCGTCGAATTCGTGGTCGTCGATGCCGAAGAAGTGGGCGACCTCGTGCCAGACGGTGATGCGCACCTCGTCCACCACTTCGGGTTCGTCCAGGCAGTAGCGCAGCAGCGGTCCGCGGAAGATCACGATCCGGTCGGGCAGCACTCCGCCGTACAGTGAATCCCGCTCCGACAAGGGGATTCCGTCGTAGTAGCCGAACAGGTCGGGGTCGTCGGGCTCGGGTTCGTCCTCGATGATGACGATGCAGTTCTCGAGCAGGTCGAGGAAGCGCGCGGGGATCTGCTCGAGTGCCTGGTGCACCAGTTCCTCGAACTTCTCCGGTTCCATCTCGACTGCCACGGCCCCCACGATAGCGCCCTGACTAGGGCAGGAATCACATCGATGTAGTTCACAGGCCCCGCTCAGCAACCTGCCCGTTCGCCATGACGCGGAGGCTCGCGGCTCCCTACAGTCCTGATCGCTGAGGCATCAGGGACAGGTGTGACACATGAGTCGCATGAGACTCGTGGCGTCACGGGGAAGACTTGTCCCTGAGCCTCATCACCCGAACCGGAACTTCCCCCAAGGAGAGGGCAACGATGAGCAAGGCACGGATCGCGATCGCCTGGTTGGTGACCACGACGCTGCTGATCGGCGTCGGCATCACCACCGCGGTGATGGCCAGTGCCGCCGTCACCCTCTACACCGCCAGCGCCGAGGTGCGCGTCCGCACCGGTCCGAGCACGTCGAAGCCGATCCTGCATCTGCTCAGGAAGGGCGACGTCGTCGAGGCGAAGGGCAAGGCCAAGGACGGCTGGCAGCCGATCAGCTTCAGCGGCACCACCGGCTACGTGTACGCCCAGTACGTGAAGGTCACCAAGTCGACCACGACACCGATCACCGCCACCGTGCCCAGCACCCGCAAGACCTCCGCCAACGTCAACCTGCGCGAGGCCGCGAACCTGAACTCCACGATCGTCCGCGTGGTCAAGAAGGGCACCGCCGTCGCCGCCACCGGACGCAGATCGGGCGACTTCACCGAGGTGAAGGTGGACGGCAAGCTCCGCTGGCTCTTCACCGCCTACGTGGGGGCCGCCACGGCCGAGAAGCCGGCCGAGCCGGAACCGTCCCCCTCTCCCACGCCGACGCCCTCGCAGAAACCGTCGGAGAGCGCCAAGCCCTCCGAACCGGCCAAGCCGAGCGAGTCTCCCAAACCGACCGAAACCGCGAAGCCGACCGAGACCGCGAAGCCGGACGAGCCGAGCGATCAGGGCTTGCCGGACACCATCGCCTCAGTGGTGACCAGTGGGGCCGTCACCCTGCGGGAGAACGCCAGCAACGCGGCGAACTCGTTGGGTGCCGTGGCGGCCAGCAAGGTGGTCGGGCTCACCGGCAAGCACAGCGGCAGCTACTCCCAGATCGTCACCGGCAGCAAGCTCGGCTGGGTGCTCACCGGGTACCTGCGTCCGTCGAGCAAGGCTCCGACGGCGACCCTGCCGGTCTCGAAGGCGCTGCGGTACGTCAACGCCTCGGACGTCAACGTCCGCAAGGCCGCCGACGCCGAATCCACGAAGCTGGCCATGCTGGGCCGTGGCGCCGTCCTGCAGATCACCGGGCCGACGAAGAACGGCTACTCCGAGGTCATCTTCTCCGGTGAACTGGCCTGGATCGCCTCGCAGTACCTGAGCGCCACCAAGCCCGGCGCCACCCTGGGGACGACCAGCCTCGACAAGCTGCAGGCCAACGGCAAGGCGGCCGTCCTGGTCATCCGCGACAAGTTCCCCGAGATCAAGACGATCCACGGCTGGCGGGCGTCGAGCGCCTACTCCTCCGACCACCCGAACGGCCGGGCGATCGACATCATGATCCCCTCCTACAAGAAGAACAAGGCCCTCGGCGACCGCATCGCCCAGTACTTCATCGACAACAACAAGGCGTCGAAGGTGAAGTACGTGATCTGGCGGCAGCGCAACTACACGATCTCCCGCGGCAAGTGGGTGCACATGTCCGACCGCGGCGGAGACACCGCCAACCACTACGACCACGTGCACGTGTCGTTTGTGAGTTAGCGTTCAGATCTGCGTCGGCGCCTCTGCCAGTGACAGGCTGTTTCCATCCGGGTCGATGATCGTGACGTGTCGCACGCCATTGCCGTAGGTCTCGACGGGCTCATGCTCAAGTCCCGCCGCACGCCACCGCGACAGGTACGGCTCGATGCTGTCCACACCCAGGGTCATCAGGCCGCCGCCGGCCCGCTCCGTGTCGGGCGCAACGAAGACCCACGTGCTCCCGCTGACCTGCCACATCGCCTCGTCCCCGACGATCTCATCGGCCGGACGTCCGAAGAACGCCGCGTACCAGTCGAGCGCCACCGCAAGGTCACGGACGGGAACCCCCGCAAAGACCTGCGCATCGATGGACATGCC
>JAPUEM010000068.1 GCA_027492575.1 Propionicimonas sp. | reverse complement strand
TGATCGTGTGGGGCGGAGCCGCCTCCACCATCTCTACACACTCCTCGGACCGGG
Organism: Propionicimonas sp.; assembly: GCA_027492575.1. Taxonomy (GTDB): domain Bacteria; phylum Actinomycetota; class Actinomycetes; order Propionibacteriales; family Propionibacteriaceae; genus Propionicimonas. The sequence continues at coordinate 19,882 of JAPUEM010000068.1, read as the reverse complement.
CATCAGTCCCCGGCGGAGGGACCCGACCACAACATCCGCCATCCGCAATAGGCGCGACCGGGTGATCGATAGGCTCGGTACGGGCGAGGATAGGCGTGATTCGGGAGCCGATGCACGTTGCGCGCGTCGGTACCGCCAGTTCCGCCAGTGAACTCACCCGGATGTGGCCAGGGTCGGATAGCGCCGCACGTGAGGGACTTCTGCGGCTGACCGGTCTGAGCTGATCATCAGCGGTTGACGTTTCGGAGGGTTTCGTACTGGAGGGCGATCTCCCGAGCAGCCCGATACTCCGGTATCTGCTCGATCTGGTCGGAGTACTCGGCGCTCGTTCGTCTGCCCCCGGATGTATAGAGCGCGCTGATGAACTGACTCACAAGCCCTCCGCTTCGCCGGTGTGGCGCCTGCGAACAGGTGACTCGCTGGGCGCGCTGATCCAAGGACACCCGTTTCGGCTCTTCGTCGCCGCTCATGAGTCTGTTCCTTTCGCGTCGTTACGTTGACGCCCCTGTCGTGGTATTGACGCTGCCCGCAGCGCACTCGCCAGCGAGCAACACGGGGCTGACACCAGATGTGAGACGCTCGACCGCCCGCACCACAACTCGGACATCTGTGATTGAGTTATCTCGAACTATAACTCGTATATTGGAGTACGGGTAGTGCAGCGTCCCACTAGATTTGAACCAAGATCATCAAGTGACCTAGGAGCTCGCAGCTCGGGCCGGACAGATCAACGGGGTCACCGCGCGCCACGGTCCAGCTTGGGCGCCGAGCGCGCCAAACCTGTTGAGACAGATCTCGGTCAGATGTATGTGGCCCGGGCCCCGTGTTACGCTAGCCCGTACAGTCCTATACGAGTTATCGAAGGGGTGGGATCGGCGTGAGCAGCAGTCCGAGGGACGACGCACCAGACCAAGCCAGGATCGCCAACCAACGCGCAGACGCGCAGCGGAACCGCGCCTCAATTCTCGTCGCCGCACCCAGGGTGCTGCGACGAAACCCCGCAGCTTCCGTGGCTGAGATCGCAGCTGAAGCCGGCCTCGGACGGATGACCGTCTACGGGCATTTCAAGACCCGTGCCGAACTCATCGATGCCGCCGTGACCGAGAGCCTGGGACGCGGTGAGGACATCCTGGCCCAGGTGCCGCTGGACGGACCACCCGCCGAAGCGTTCGGCAGACTCATCGAGTCAAGCTGGACGCTTCTTAACGAGGCCCGTGGCCTGCTGGCCGCAGCACAGGAAGAGCTGCCGTCCGAGCGCGTGCGGGAGCTGCACGCGAAGGCGGAAGCACGAGTGCGCGGCATCCTTGAGCGAGGGCAGCAAGAAGGAGCGTTCCGCACTGATCTCCCCATGCATTGGCTGCTGACGACGACGCATGTGGTGATGAATGCTGCCGCTGACGAGGTGGTTGCCGGCCTCGTGACCAGTGAGGACGCCGCGCGCCTCATCATCGCCGTCCTCCAACCAGCGATCGCGGCCGCTCCGGGCCGTGAGCAGCAGTGCTGACGCCGGCAGAACCTCGACCAGGATGACTGACCTGGAGTCACCGATGAGACCCCTTCGCTATTCGATCAATGTCACGCTTGACGGCTGCTGCCACCACGAGGCCGGGCTCCCGCCAGACGAGGAGTCGATGCGCTACTGGACCGCCGGGCTGGCACGAGCCGACGCTCTGCTGTTCGGCCGGGTGACCTACCAGTTGATGGAATCGGCGTGGCGGAAGCCGGCCAGCGGCACCTGGCCTGATTGGATGGATGATTGGCAGATCCTGTTCGCCGAGACCATCGATCAAGCGAAGAAGTACGTCGTGTCCAGCACCTTGACCAGGGTCGATTGGAATGCCGAGCTGATCCGGGGAGACTTGGGGCAAGCGATCCAGCAGCTCAAGCAGGAGCCCGGCGATGGCCTGTGGGTGGGTGGCGTGACGCTCCCGCGCACGCTGGCCGACCTCGGGCTGATTGACGAGTACGAGTTCCTCGTGCAGCCGGTCATTGCCGGCCACGGTCCGACCTTGTTCGCCGGTCTGCGGGAGCGGATCGAACTCGACTTGGCGGGTCGCCAGCAACTCGTTTCGGGTGCGGTCGTCCTGCGCTACCGATCACCGCGCGTCCTAGCCTGAGCCCATGGCCGTCCTGCTGCCGTTACTGGCTCAACCCAATGTCGTAGGAGAGGGCGACACTCCCCATGGACGTCGTCGAGCAGTTGGTGAGGGTCAGCGAGCATGGCAGGTCGAGGGCTCCGAAGAGCCGCTTGCCGGAGCCCAGGAGCAGTGGATGGATGAACAGCCGCAGCGAATCCAGCAGGCCCTCATTCAGCAGGGATCGGACCAGAACGCCACTGCCGAGGATGGCGATATCTCCGTCACCGGTCAGCTTCAGGGTGCGCACAGCCTGAAGAACATCACCCTCCAGCGCAGAGGTCTGCTGCCAATCGAAGGCAGACACTGTGGTGGTCGCGACATACTTGGGAGTCGAGTTCAGGTGCGCGGCCATCGGGTTGTCGTCGGGCACATACGGCCAGTAGGCGGACATCTTCTCGTAGGTCTTCCTGCCGAAGAGATAGGCGGTCGTTCCGTCCAGCCCTCCCGAACTGGTCGACGAGTGGATGCCCGCGGCGTACGGCGCGCCCCAGCCGCCGTGCTCAAATCCACCCTCGCGGTCCTCGTCCGGCGAGCCCAGACCTTGCATGACTCCATCGACCGAGAGAAACTCGATCGCGATCAACTTGCGCATGATGCACTCCTTTCTCAGTCCAGGATCCCCTGGGTGAGACGGCTGCGTCTTGAAGATTTCTGACCGGATGTGGCCCATCGGCGACCACATGAGCACGTCAACGGAATCCTCAGGTCCAGTCCTGACCCGACATCGGGTCCGTCCTGAGTTCGCCGGGCTGGTGGCAGGTATCGTCGGCTTCCAGGAATGGACGAATCGCCCGGTGATCCGTCGTCAGGTGGCCGGGAGCCTGATACCGCTGGTGCTGTCGTCCGGCCCCACCCTCGACGTGGTCGGCCTTTCCCACGGACGCGGTATCGGTCGCCACGAGTCGTTCATCGCGGGGCTCATGCCTGGCTACGCCACCACCCGCTTTGACCGGGTGCAGGAGTGCGTCCAGATCTATCTCACGCCGTTGGGCGTCGTCTGCCTGCTGGGTGTGCCCGGTCGCGAGCTGGCCGAAGCCGTGGTCGGGGTTGCCGACGCGGCCCCCGCTTTCGACGACAGCTTCCAGGACCGGCTTTGGGCCACGCCGACCTGGCCTGGACGATTCGACCTGATCGATCGCAAGCTGCTCGCCCTGCTGGCCCGCGGCCCTCGCCTGGAACCGTTCGTCAGCTGGATGTGGCAGCAGATTGAAGCAACCGGGGGCCGGGCCCGGATCGGCGAGCTGATCGGCCAGACCGGGTGGAGTGAGCGCCACGCCATCTCCCGTTTCACCGAGCAGATCGGCCTGGGTCCCAAAACGGCTGCCCGCGTTGTACGTTTCGAGCGCGCCCACGAGGCGCTCCGCCATGACTCCAGCGCGAATGTCGCCGCGCGATTCGGCTTCTCAGACCAGAGCCACCTGATCCGCGAGGTTCGCCGGTTTGCCGGAGCGCCACCCACCACACTGATCCGAACCAACCCGTCGACCGCGCATAGCGCCATAGGGCGGGCCCCGAGTCCCGAATCGTCAGGCCATTCGGCGCGTCACGAGCGGTAGGGTCAGCCGCCCGGTTGGGGCGAAGATTGTCGCGCGTGGTGACGACGCGCCTTCGTTCTGTTCCCGCAGGTTTGCATTGAGCACCACCGACGGCTCTGATTGCGACTGCTGTCGACGAACAGCCACCCGCAGCTGGGGCACTCCCGAACGCGGTCGAGGTGAGGACTGGTCAGGAGCTCGATCGCTGAGGAGGTGAGGCGCGCGATGCGGTCAGCATGGCTCGCAGCGTCGGGCCAGCACCTTCTCACCAGCCCGTCATTCACGGCGTACCCGAACTCTGCCAGCCACCCACGCTGCTGTTCGCCGACCTCGTCGGCACTGTGCTTCTGGTATTGCCAGCCGCGATGGGAGGACCGCTGTGGACGGTCGTGGCCGGTATCGTCGCCGCCGGCGCAGGGGCGAGCCTGTGGAGTGTGCTTGTGGCGGTTTTGCGGCAGGAACGAACCCCGCCGGCGCTGCTGGGTCGGGTGTACTCGGCGTCACGTGTTCTCAGCTGGGGCGCACTGCCGCTCGGATCTGCCCTGGCAGCCTTCCTGGCGCACTGGCTTGACGTGGGGCAAATCCTGGGTGCCGCAGCCGTCCTCGCGATCATGACGGCGGCCTGGTTCCCGCTCCTCCGCATCAACCGGCACATTGCAGCGGAGGACACTCAGGTTTCCCTGAAGGAGCTGGGTCGACCACTGCCCGACTTCAGCAACTCTCCAGATCCCGACGCTCAAGTATGATCTAGTACATACATATACGAGTTATGGCACTCGAGCCTTGTCGGTGAAATAGCAGGCGTTGCGCGCTCAGGGCATCAACGAACGGAGGGCGAGAGATGACGCAACTAAAGACAAGAAGTCCCCTGGCTGACTTGAGGGCTGCCGTCACCCCAGGGTTGACAGTCGAAGCCTGGGATGCGACGCTATCAACATGGATCGTAACCCCAGGGGTGACAAATTGCAGCCCGGCCCGGCGGATTCCGCGGCGGACCAGTGGATACGCGTCCTGGCGCATCGCCAGAAGGACGCTCCCGCAACGGTCGCGTCAGTGATCGAGCGGTTCGATGCTGCCGGAGTCACACCGAACCAGGTTGCGTCCCACCTCGAAGACGGCGGGGACCGGCTCTATGCCGCTGCCAGTTCGGGGGGTGCAGACTGGGCCGTCGAGTTCGGCGGGGAGCGAGCCGTCGCTCTGCTGGCCGCTGAGGTCAGCACGTTGATGTCGCACCTGGTTGCCCGGGCCGCGAGCGTCCGTTCGGTGTGCATCGGGGCGCTGCTGGACGAGTACAGCGCAGTGACCGTCGCCAGCGCGATCGGCGTGGCCCGCCAGAAGGTCTACGAACTCGCCCGGCCGAGCGTGGATCCCGATTACCTCACGACGACACCTTGGAGAAACCATGAATGACCTGCATGAGGCAGTGACCCTGCCCGACCCTGCCGTGAAACGGCTGCTACACCCCGCTGACCTGCCCCAGGCACGTCCGCTGTACCTGCGCGGCTGGTGGTTCGGGCGGCTCTGCTCCCTGCCAATCGTCGTTGCGCTCGGCACAGTGGTGTGGACGCTCACCGGCAACCTGTTCGCAGCGCTGGCAGCGCCGATCGGCACCTTCGCGGTCGGTTTCGCGGCGAGCCGCTGGCACCAGGCTCGCGCCTGGGACTTCATCCCCAGGAAACGACAAGACCCCACCGACGCCGGCCCGTGGCAGCTGATCGCAGCCGCTCTGGACGCCGTCGCGCTGCTCCTCGCGGTGGGTGCAGCCACTCTACCGATCACCACCGCGCCGATCCCGCCAGGAATCGTCGCCTACGCCGTTGGCTCCGGGCTCGGGATCGCGGTGCTGCAGATCGCGGAGATCGTCCTGGCGGCCCGCAATCGACAGAACAGTTCGATTGCGTCCCAAGTGATCCTGCTGGCCGCGGTGATCACCGCGGCCGTGCTGGTAGCCGTGCTCGGCGGCGTCGCCTGGGGCCCGGGTGCGTACGCATTGGCTGCGGCTGGCCTTGTGACGGTGCTGCTCGCTTACGCGCTGTGGTCGCTCTTCACCCAGCGCAGCAGGCAGGACAAAGAGCGATGAACACCGGCACGCAGAGCCTCGCGGCGGAACCACCAGGCCAGCCCTCGGTCGCCGTGGCCGTCCGCGAGCTGCGCAAGACGTTTCCGGGGGTTGTGGCTGTCGATGAGGTCAGCTTCTCTGTCCGGGTCGGGGAGGTGTTCTGCCTACTCGGCCCCAACGGTGCCGGCAAGACCACCACGGTGGAATGCCTCGCCGGAGCGCTCACCCCCGACGCGGGCCGGATCGAGGTGCTTGGCCTCGACCCGGCGAAGGACCGCGCTCAGGTGCGTGAGCTCGTGGGGTATCAGATGCAGGCGTCGGTCCTTCCCGCCACGTTACGGGTGGAAGAAGCGGCAGAGCTGTTCGCCTCGTTCTATCCAGCGCCGATCGCGATTGAGGAGCTGCTGCAAACGGTCGGGCTCAAGGATCAGCGGAAGCGGGCCTTCGGCAAGCTCTCCGGCGGCGAGAAGCAGCGGCTCTCCATCGCCCTCGCGCTGGTCGGCTCACCGCGCATCGTCGTGCTGGACGAACTCACCACCGGCCTCGACACGCAGGGACGACGCAGCGTCTGGCACCTCATCGAGCAGATCAAAGCTCGTGGGGTCACCATCATCTTGGTCTCCCACTACCTCGACGAGGTGCAACGACTGGCCGACCGGCTCGCCATCATCGCCGCTGGGCGAACCCAGTTCGTCGGAACGCCGGCGGAACTCCGAGCCGCCGCCGCGGTCAGGTCGCACGCCACGCAGACCCTTGAGGATGCCTACCTCACCTTCCTCGACACAATCGACCCGAGCAGCGCCGGGAGAGCAGCATGAGCGCTCTCACAACGTTGACCGTGACCGAGGCGCGGCTGTTCCTGCGAAATCCGACCAGCGTGTTCATGGCGCTGCTGCTGCCCTCGTTGCTTCTGCTGCTCCAAGGGTTCGCCATCCCGGGCACGATGGACCCCATCAGGAGTGACAACCCCGCCCTGGTGGGGTTGCGGGTGATCGACTTCTTCGTCCCGATCTCGATCACCGTCGCACTGTTGAGCGTCGCCGTCACCAACTATCCATCCGCTATCGCGGCGTACCGCGATAGCGGCGTGCTCCGGCGCCTCGATGTCACGCCAGTGGGCGCGCACCGGGTGCTGTTCGCGCAGTGGTTGGTCAGCGCTGCCACGTTCGTCGCGGCAATCCTCATGACCGCTCTGCTCGCTCGGGCCGCTTTCGGCGCCTCCGCCCCACGAAGCGTTGCCCTGGTCGCCGCGGTCATCGGCATCGGGACCCTCGCCATGATGGCCGTGGGATCGCTGATCGCGGCGACCGCCGGGAATGCCCAGGTCGCGTACGGGGTCGGGATGCTGGTCTTCATGGCTTGTTTGTTCACCGCAGGTATGTGGACGCCCGGACCCATGATGACCCCGGCGATGCAGTTGATCACCGGCTTCACCCCGCTCGGCGCGATGAGCCAGGCGCTGACCTCTGCCTGGTACCAGGGAACCGCCGACATCGTCGCGTTCATCGTCATGTCCGTCTGGGCAGTGCTCTGCGGGCTCATCTCGGTGAGAGCATTCCGATGGCGGTAGGCCCGGCCAGCAGTCGAGATCTCAGTGAGTTCGCGGGTTTCGGTGGCCCGCTCACAGGACTTAGTCACCGAGTGGTCGGCTCTCCCCAGGACGTGGCGTTGGAGTCCAGCCTGCTCCAACGGCCCCGGCTGAGTCCTCGTCTGATCGTGTTGGGCGTGCTGATGGCCTGCTTCGCCTGGGCGGTGATCATCCCGTGGTCGTTAACCGCGCCACCGACCGCGCTGCTCCGCACCCTTTATGTGGTCGGTCTCACTGGGTTCGGGGCTACGCTGCTCTGGGTGCTGTGGTCTTCGGTGAGCCCCGACCTCACCAGCGGCGCCAAGTGGTTCCGGGCCGCACTGCTCGTGACGGTTTCAATGGCGCTGTGGGCGCCAGCGCATCTATGGGCGGGGCCCGGTCACCAGCCCTGGGCGTGGCTGGCCGGTTTCGCGATCGCCGCGTGCGCCCTGCTCGGTTGGCACATGGCTGTAGCCGCCGCAGGGACGCTCGCGGCCGCGACCCTGGTTGGTGGCCAGGTTATTCACGCGTCGCTTGCGGTGGGCGTGCTGATCACGCTCACGACGGCCGCCGCGGTCTGGGTGATGTGCCAAGGGCTGGTCTGGATGCTCCGGCTGTTGTGGGAGGCGCAGGCCGGCCGGGAGGCGCAGGCGAACCTCGTGATCGCTCAGGAACGATTGCGAGTCAGTCGCGAGCTTCACGATGTACTCGGGCATCGTCTCAGCATTATCGCCTTGAAAGCAGAACTCGCAGAGAATGACGAGATCCGCACGCTTGCCACCGAAACGCTTCGGGACGCGCGCCGGGCCGTGTACGACCAGTTGACCACCGACCTTCCCAGCCAGCTTCACACCGCTGAACTCGTGCTCTCCTCCGCAGGGATCAGAGTGTCCATCGACGCACCTCAGGACGTGATCAATCGGGCATCCCAGGCCTGTTCCGAGCTCATGGCCACGGTGGCCCGGGAAGCCGTAACCAACCTGCTCCGTCACAGTGCGGCTACCCAGGTCGCGATCTCACTCACTACCGAAGAACCTCACCTGAGGCTGACTATCGCCAACGACGGCGTGTCCAGGCGCCGGGAGTCGTCGGACGGCACCGGGCTGGCGAGCCTCGCTGCACGCTGCGCGACGCAGGGCGCGAGCCTGACCATTATCCAGAACGAGTCCTGGTTCGAACTCTGCCTCCGGTGCTCGGCTGATTCGGCGGGTTTCCGATGACGACGCCGATCGGGGTTCTGCTGGCCGAGGACGACGAGCTGATCCGGGTGGCCCTGGTGAGTCTCCTGGAACGCGAGCCGGACATTGCAGTAGTCGGCACCGTTCCAGACGGCAGACAAGCGGTCGAGCAGGCGCTACGTCATCGACCAGCGGTCGCGGTCGTCGACCTGGAAATGCCCAAGCTCGACGGAATCAGCGTGATCAAGGAGCTGCGCAGCACCCTGCCCGAGTGCGCCGGCGTGATCCTCACCGGCCACGGCCGCCCGTATCTGTTGCGCCAAGCGCTGCTGTCTGGCGCCCAAGGATTCCTCGCCAAGGGCGCGCCCGGCACGGCTCTGGCGGACGTGATTCGCCGCGTCCACGAAGGACAACGCTACGTGGACCCCGTTCTCGCCGCAGACGCCCTCACGATCCAGTCGAGCCCGCTCACCCCCCGCGAGACCGAGGTGCTGGTAGCGGCGCACGCGGATCGTCCGGTGCGCGATATAGCGCGCGAGTTGTTTCTCTCACCGGGCACGGTGCGCAACTACCTCGCGTCCATTGCCCAGAAACTCCACGCCGAGTCGAGAGCAGAAGCCCATCGAATCGCTCGCGAGAATGGCTGGGTTTGACCGTGCGTGCCACCCAGGATCTTCGTGACAGATCCACGGGATCACCAGGCGCCAGTCGCACCCAGACTGAGGCTATGAACAACACCACTCACCTCGACAGTCACTTCCATCAGCCCGCAGCCGGCCGGGTTGCGCGGGGAATCCGGCACGTGATCTCCCGTTGGCCGTCCGCGCTCGGCCTCCTGGCACTGCTCGCTAACCTGGCCAGTGGAGCCGACCCCCACGTCACCGCCATGATCATCATCATTGCGGCCACCTGTTACCTCGGGGCGGCCGTCCTCGGCTCTCAGCGAAGCGTATGGGTGATGGTGATCGTCGCCAGCGCCGCGGTCGTCCTCGCCAAACTCACCGGTCTGGATTCCACCGCCACGCTGATCGTGATGGGCATCGGCCTGGCAGTCTTCGGGCTCATCCGCGCCACAGGAACCCACCGCTACACCATCGGTGTACAGACCCTGGGCTTCCTCGGCTACACCGCCATCGGACTGGCGGCGATGATGTCCGGCCCCACCTGGACCATCTACCTCGCCGCGATCGCCGCGCTCGGCCACACCGCCTGGGACATCGCGCACTTCGCCCGGAACAAGGTGGTGAGCCGGTCCCTCGCCGAAGCCTGCTTCGTCCTCGATCTCGGGCTCGCCGTTGCACTCCTGGTGTCCGCCTGGACCGCGCTGCCCCACTGACCCGAAGCTGAACCAATGAACAATCTCGATCCGATGCACTTCAACGCGGTGGCGGCCAACTACGGCTCCGCCCGACCGCACTACCCAGCCGCGCTGTGGCGGGATGCCGCCGCGACCGGCCTGGTCGAACCCGGCCGACGCGCGCTTGACCTCGGAGCCGGCAGCGGAGAGGCGACCGGCGAGCTCCTCGCCCGCGGGATGGACGTGGTCGCAGTCGAGCCAGGCGAGAGCTTAGCGGCAATCCTTCAACAACGATTCCCGGCGGCCACTGTGGTCCGCTCGCGCGCCGAAGACATCCGGCCGGACACTGCGGCCTTCGACCTCGCCATCGCAGCCACCTCAATCCACTGGATGGACCTCGACGTCGTGCTGCCGCTCGTTCACAAAGCGCTCACTGCCGAAGCCAGGCTCCTGGTCTGGCGCAATGTCTTCGGTGACCCTGACGCGGAAGTGACCCCATTCCGCCACGAAATCCAGCGCATCGTCAATCGCCGAGGCACCACCCGAGAAGGCAACCCGGAGGACCTCGAACACACCGCGGCGAAGATCGCCAGAACGCAGCTCTTCACCGTCGAGCAGATGCACCGCTACCGGTGGTCGATCGAGCTGACCGCCGACCAGATTCACGCCCTGTTTGCGACCTTCAGCGACTGGTCGGAATCCGAGGTGAGACAAGCAGCATCCATCGCCGAAACACTCGGTGGCACCGTGACGGAACACTACAGCTCCTGGCTGATCAATGCTCGCCCCAGCCCAAACGAATGAGAGAACACATGCACTTCACGGAGTACGACACGCGCCTGGCAGCATACGTGCTGCTCACGGATGAGCGGCGGGTCCTGCTCACATGGTTCCGGGGGGACGAACTCAACCCGCCCTGCTGGACCCTGCCCGGCGGGGGCATCGAGTTCGACGAATCGTTACGCGATGCCGCCATTCGAGAGACCTACGAGGAGACCGGCTACCACGTCTCGGTGCAGCGGATACTGGCCGACTCCTACGAAACTGCGCCCGCCACATCCGACAGCAGGCCATTTCGATCCCAACGATTCCTCTACGCCGGCACCATCACCGGCGGCATGCTTGGCACCACCGAGACCGACGGTTCCACGGAGTTCGCACGCTGGATGCCGATCTCCGAGCTCCATGAGCTGGAGTCACGCGGAACTATCGTCGACATGGCCATCGACGTGCTCCTGACGGGAGAGTCCTCAGCGAGCGAGGCGGCATCAGATGCGCAAGAGCGGGACCATCCGCTGAAGTACGCGGTAGTCGAACGAGAACGCCGCTACGTCCTTCGGTCACTTCCCGACGGGGTGACCAGCACCAGGGACATCATCGATCGATACGTCATCGGGACACGTCTACGTCTCCGCGAAGTGCATGATGCGGATGGGACGGTCACCCACAAGTTGAGCCACAAAATCCGGTTGGGCCCAGGCCCTCACGAGGTCGCGTGTACCAATCTGTACCTCAACGATGAGGAGTGGAACCTGCTCAATTCGCTGCCTGCGCACACCCTCCGCAAGCGACGCCACATCGCACGACAAGGTGGAACGACAGTCGCAATCGACCAGCATGAGGACGGCAGCCTCGTCGCTGAGATTGACGACGTGGGGCAGACGCCCGCCGACATTCCAGACTGGCTGGATACGCTGCAGGACGTAACCAACGACGAGGCCTGGACCGGAGCAGGACTCGCACTGGCAAGAGGCACCGCACGGCCCGCAGCACGATGAGCGCGGCGGACGGTCCGCCCACGATGACCACATGAAGGGCAGCAGCGCGGCGTAGTCCCGGACCGTGTAGTTCGGGATGGCCGCCCAGATCTTCTCCATCCCCTCCTCGTCGTAGTCGGGCAGGTCCTCGTCCTCCTCGAAGTAGTCGGCGATGCCCGAGCTGTGCGAGAGCAGGTGGTGGACGAGGACGTCGTCGCTCAGTGTCGAGGGCCGCCTCTGCGGCGGCAGGAGGTCGACCACCCGGTCCTGCACGCTCAGTTCCCCACGTCCGGCCGCCTCGAGGATGCCGACCGCGGTGAACATCTTGCTCAGGGACGCGGTCGCGAACCGCGTCCCGGAACGAACCGGGATGCGATCCGCCCGATTCGCGTAGCCGTGACAGGACTCGTGGATCACCTCGTCCCCGCGCGTCGCACGGAGTATCCCGGAGAAGCCCTCCGCCTCGAGGGCGGTCGCGGCGTCACGAACGGGTGCGAAGGCGTCGGCGTTCATGATGACGATTGTCCTCGTTGCCCGATCCACGCGCCACTGTCCTTCGACACAGCGCTGGACGACGCCTTCCGCCCGACTGCGGCCGGTGTAGGCCGTTCACAGGCTGGTGCGAAGTCGTTCACGACGGCTCGTCTTGGCGTTCACGGATCGTCGTTAGCGTCTCGATCGGCCACCGCCCCCCACAATCGCTTTGGTGGGGCGGCGGTGCGCTCGTCACACGGTGATCACGACCTTCCCTCGGGTGTGGCCGGCCGCGATGTAGCGGAGGGCGTCGGCTGCTTCGTCGAGGGGGTAGGTGCGGTCGATGACGGACGTGATCTGCCCGGTCGCGAGCAGATCGGCCAGGGCGAGCAGGTCCTGGCGCTTCTCGATCGACGCGAAGGGCCTCAGTTGCTGACGGGTGAACCCGGACAGCACGCGCGCTTTGAGGATTCGCCCCAATGGGCCGAACCAGCGACCGCCGCGTCCGCTGTTGGGGATCAGGGTGCCGGTGGGCGTCAGCGCTCGGCGGACAGCCGCCAGCGGCTGGGCTTCCACATTGTCGAGGATGATGTCGTAGCGCCTCTCGGCGCGGGTGAAGTCGGTCGTCGTGTAGTCGATGACGTGGTCGGCGCCGAGTGAGCGGACCAGGTCGACGTTGCGGGTGCTGCACACCCCCGTCACCTCGGCGCCGAAAGCCTTGGCGATCTGCACGGCGAAGGAGCCCACGCCACCCGACGCGCCCGTGACCAGCACCGTCCGGCCCGGCTGAACGTTCGCGATCCCGCGCAACGCCTGCCACGCCGTCATGCCTGACGTGGGCACCGCCGCCGCGTCCACCATCGACACGCTGGCGGGGATGGACACCAGGTTGTCGGCCGGGACGCAGGCGTACTCCGCGAGCGTTCCAACAGTGCTCCAGCCGAACACCTCGTCGCCAGGCCCGAAGGCGGTGACATCCTTCCCGACTGCTGTGACCACGCCGGCGAGGTCCCTGCCGGGGATGCCGTGGCGCGGCCGGCGGAGCCCGAAGACCAGGCGCACCACATACGGCTCCCCGGTCATGACGAAGTAGTCGCCAGGGTGCACCGCGGCCGCGGCCACGCGGACGAGCACCTCGCCTCGACCCGGCGACGGGATCCCCACCTCGGACGACTCGAGCACCGAGGGCGGGCCGTAGCGGTGCTGGACGGCGGCCCGCATCGTCGCCGCCCCGGTCCGGCTCGCCCCCGACGCCAGGCGTTGTCCCGCACTCGATCGCTGTTCGATCCCCACAGAAGACTCCTTACATTCGAGTCGGCTCTCACCAATTCGTACACTGTACGCCGTACGCTGTACTATGCGCGTACGCTGTACGATTGTCAAGCCGTTCGAGCCCGTGAGGAGGGCCTGTGTCCGCGAAGGAAGAACGCCAGGTCGCGTCCGCCGCGGGGCTGAGCAAGCAGCGGGTGGTGGCCGAGGCGGTCCGGCTCGCCGACCGCGAGGGGGTCGACGGGCTGAGCATGCGCCGGCTGGCCGGCTCCCTCGGCGCGGGCGCCATGTCGCTCTACCACTACGTGGCGAGCAAGGACGAGCTGCTGGACGCCATGATCGACATCGTCTTCGGGGAGATCGAACCCCCCTCCGTCGACACCGACTGGCAGTCGGCGATGCGACGGAAAGCGGTATCCGCCCGCCAGGTTCTCGCGCGCCACCCGTGGGCGATCGGCCTGATGGAGTCGCGGACGTCACCGGGGCCCGCGAACCTCCGCCACCGCGAAGCGGTCACCGCCTGCCTGCGAAGGGCCGGCTTCTCGGTCGTGATGGCAACACACGCCAACTGGTTGCTCGACAGCTACGTCTACGGCCACGCCCTGCAGGAAGCCAGCCTGCCGTTCGACACCGCCGACGAGCTCGCGGACATGGTCGAGGGCGTCTACCTGCCCCAGCTCCCTCCCGACGAGTTCCCCTACCTCAACGAGTCCGCCGCAGCCCTGGTCGCTGCCGGCTACGACCCGGCGGAGGAGTTCGGCTTCGGCCTCGACCTCGTCCTCGCCGCCCTCGAGCCCCTCAGAGCTTCCACATAGCCACGAGAGCCCTCAGCGAGCGGGTGATGGGACGCAATCGCCCAGGGTGCTGGTCAACCAGCGAGCTCAGTAGCCGACGACCTGGCGGATCAGGACGAGGCGGGTGCGGCCGGGCATGTCCCCGTAGATCTCCAGCGTCTTGTTGAGGCGGCTGCTCTGCCCGTACGCCGCCTGCGCCCGGACGCTCTCCAGCGGCAAGCTGTGCTCGCGCACACGCCGGCGCGCGGCGTCCAGGTTCGACACGACCTTCTGCAGACCGGCGACCAGCACCACGCTTTCCGCTCCCCAGGCGATCGTCGCGAACTGGCTGCCGGAGGCGGAGCCGATCAGGAGTTCGCCGTCCTGGGTGATGGCATGCACGCTGCCGAGCGCATAATCCGGGGCCGCGGCGATCTCCTTCATCTCGCGGCTGGCGTAGTTCTGCGCGGTCATCTGCAGGCGTACCGACTCGTACGGCCCGTCAGGGGCGTCGACCTCGGCCGAGATGCCCGTCTCGTCCAGGGTGACCGAGGTGTTCTTCCAGACCCTCGCACCGTGCGGGATGCGGGCCAGCACGGCCTTCCGCGCGGCCGTCAGGTCGTCCACGACCTCAACCGTGAAGCCGTGCGACTCCAGTGCGGCGACGGTCGCGACGACCGTCCGCTCATCGGGCAGGACATCGAACTGGGACATGGCACTCTCACTCTCGACACTAAGCGGACTCTACCCCGCTTCTAACTGGAAGATTACCCCGGTTATGCTGAGACGTAAAGTTCAGCGCAACAGTCGAAGGAGAGGCGCGTGGAAACCGAGCGTGCTGACGCCGCGCGAAACCGGGCGGTGCTGATCAAGACCGCGCGCGAGATGCTGACCGACGTCGGCATCGACCAGATCACGATGGATGCCCTCGCGGAGCGATCCGGCCTGGGGAAGGGCACGGTCTTCCGCCGGTTCGGGACGCGAGCGGGCATCTTCATGGCCCTGCTCGGCGACGGCGAGCGGACCTTCCAGGCGCGAGTGCTCACCGGCCCGCCACCGCTCGGGCCCGGCGCCGAGCCCTTGGACCGGCTCGTCGCGTTCGGCCCGGCGCGCCTGCGCTTCCTCAGCGAGAACCGCGAGATCGCCCGCGCTGCCCTGGACGGGCGCACCCCCGTCCCCTTCGGCCCGCCCGCGATGATGACCCAGAAGCACCTTCGGATGCTGCTGGAACAGATCGGGGCCGACGCCGCGGATCTGGACATCCTCGCGATGCAGCTCACCGCGGCTCTGGATGTGCCGCTGCTGCTCTACACCGCACCGGAAGATGGCCAGCCCGAGAACAGCTTCGAAGACCGACTCGCGCGCGGCTGGGAAGACCTCGTCACCCGGCTGTCCCGGTGACCTTTCCGCGGCGGATCACATCAGCTGAGATCCCAGCCTTCCCCGGCAAGGGATCATCCCCGCGGAACTGGACCGCTGACACCGCTGCGCGTCTCCCGGTTGGAACGTGAAGCTGTCAGACTGTGCGCCATGCAGCGTTCCGTCTTCACCCACCTCGCTCTGGATGTGACCGAACCCGCCACGCTGGTGCTGGAGATCGCCATCGCGCAGGCCTATTTCGACGCGGGAGCGGCGTCCGAGAGCTTCACCATCGTCGGCGAGCACGGCCCGCTCACGCCCACCGAGCTGCTCACCCGGCACGGCACCAGGGTGCACGTCCTCGAGGCGCCGGTCGGCTCGGTGACGATCGACTACGCCGCCACGATCGACGGCCGACTCGACCCGGAACCGGCCACCCCCTGGGACCTGCTGCGCTACCTGCGCCCCTCGCGATACTGCGAATCCGATACCCTCGCCCCGACCGCGCTGGCGGAGTTCTCCGAGGTGCCCCGCGAGCAACTGCTGACGGCGGTCAGTTCGTGGGTCGGCACCCGGCTGTCCTATGTCTCGGGCTCCTCGCTCCCCACCGACGGCGCGTTGGCCACCCTGCTGTCACGCCGGGGAGTCTGCCGCGACTTCGCCCATCTCGTGGTCGCCTTCCTCCGGGCCCTGGACGTCCCGGCGCGCGTGGTCGGGGTGTACGCGCCAGGGATCAAGCCGATGGACTTCCATGCCGTGGCCGAGGCCTACGTCAACGGCGGCTGGCACGTGGCGGACGCGACCACCCTCGGCCCACGGGAATCCTTCGTCAGGATCGCCACCGGCGACGACGCCTCCGACATCGCCTTCCTCTCGATCCACCACGGCCGGGCGAACGTCACCGCCCAGCAGGTCACCGCCGTCGTCGACGTGCTGCCAGGCGATGACATCACTCAGCACATCGCCATCGGCTGACGCGCCGAGGATCAGCGTGGCGACGGCCTCGGCCGCTGCCACGGCGGCGCCCCCGTCCGGAAGTTCGAGTTCGGGTTCGGGGTCGGCAAGCGACTGGGCGAGGCCCAGCAGGATGCCCTCGGGGCCGCGGACGTAGCACAGGCGGTAGGCGTCCCCGTACTGGACGACCTCACTGCCGACCAGCTGCGCGCCGTGCCTGCCGAGCCGCACGAGGGTCTCGTCGAGATCGTCCACCTCGAACATCACCCGCAGGTAGCCCAGCGCGTTCACGGGGGCGTCGCGGTGATCGGCGATGACCTGCGGCTCGAGGAAGCGCGAGAGTTCAAGCCGGCCGTGGCCGTCGGGCGTCCGCATCATGGCGATCTCGACTCGTTGGTCGCCGAGGCCGGTGACCCGGCCCGCCCACTCCCCCTCGACGGTGGCCCGTCCTTCAAGTTCGAGCCCGAGTTCGGTGAAGAAGGCGATCGCCGCCGCCAGATCCGCCACGACGATGCCGACGTTGTCCAGCCTGGGAGCCATTCGGTCAGCCTACAGCGATGCCCTGGACGGGCGTCCGGCTCCGTCGTGCCCGGGGGTGGCGTCAGTCGGTGAGCTCGCGGCCGAACCGGCCGGTCACCGAGCCGAGGACACCCGGTGCCTCAGCTCGGTGACCGGGGCACGGATCAGTGCTCGTCGTAGTGATCGTCGTGCGCGGCGTGCTTGTGCCCGTCATGGACGTAGTCGACGTGGTCGTCGTGCTGGACGGCCTCGTGGCCGCAATCCGCGCCATGGGCATGGTCGGTGGCGGTGTGCTCGGCGACCGACTCGTGCTCGTCGTAGTGATCGCCGTGCAGGGCGTGCCGGTGGACGCCGTGCAGGTAGTCGACGTGGTCGCCGTGCTGCACCGCGTCATGCCCGCATTCCGCGCCGTGCTCGTGCTCGGCGGTGGTGTGCTCGGCGTGAAGGTCCGTGCTGGTCATGCTGTCTCCTTGTGTTCTGAGTGGGATGGCTCCCCGTCCGCGACCGCGGCGGGTTCTCGGACGTGGGCGAGGGCATCGGCGATCACGTGCGCGACATGCAGGTCGACCAGACGATAGGTGACCTCCTTGCCGGCTCGGCTCGCCGTCGCCAGGCCCGCCTGGCGCAGCGTCCGCAGATGCTGCGACACCAGCGGCTGCGACATTCCGGTCGCCTCCGCGAGCGCGCCGACGGTCCTGGGCTCCGCGCCGATCAGCCGCAGCAGTTCGAGCCTCGACTCATTGCCGAGGACCTTGAACAGCTGCGCCGCTTCGGCAAGCCCGGGCTCCACGTCCATGGGCCTACTTCACCACACATATAAACAGATTGCAATATGACTATGTTAGTGGGAGTGATTCTCGTTGCCCGGTTCCGGCCGGAGGATCCGCGGGACGAACGCCGCAGCGAGGATCAGGGGAAGGGCGAGGAACCACCAGGGCAGGGAGGCTGCCAGCCGGGTGCCGTCCGGAGCGCCGGTCAACACCCCCGCCACGAGGTTGCCGACCAGGACGGAGATGCCACCGAAGGTCGAGAGCAGACCGAAGTAGGAGCCGGTCGGACGCTCCCCCGCGAGGCGCGGGACGAGGCTGAGCGCCGTGGGCCCGGCGGTCAGGTGGCCCAGCGTCAGCAGGGTGGTCGCGATCAGCACCGCGACCAGTCGTCCCGGCGCCGAGACGGTCAGGATCGCGCTGGCCGCGAGGGTGAGGAAGGCCGCGGCGCTGAGGCAGTAGCCGGTGCGCAGCGCGACCGGAGCACCGGCCCGGCCGCCCCATCGAGCAACCGGCAGCTGCAGCGCCAGGGTGAGGATCGACACCCAGGCGAACATCAGACCCACCAGCCGCGGGGCGGAATCCGCCCGAGCCAGTTCCAGCGGCAGGGTGAGGTAGAGCTGGTTGTAGGCCAGCAGATCGGCCGAGTGCAAGGCCGCGAAGACCAGGAAGCGACGGTCGCGCAGGACGGCCCACGACGGCCGAGGGGCCGGAGCATCCGGGACGGCAGTAACCGCCCCCGGCGTTCCGCCGTCCACGGGCGGACGTCGCGCGGGCAGCGCCCACCACAGCAGCAGTGCGATCGCGGCGAAGAAGACGCCACCGGAGGCCGCGACGACGGCGAAGCCCCAACCCAGCAGCACGGCGCCGAGCAGCGGGCCGGCCACCGCGCCGATCTCACCGGTGACGCTGAGCCAGGCGAACAGGGTTGCCCGCCTGCGTTTCGCCGGGGCTCGCCGGGCCTCGGCCGCCGCGATCAGCGTGTTGAGCGCGGGCGAGAACAGGGCCCCGCCGAGCCCGGTGAGCACGGTGCCCATGACGAACAGGCCCAGCGCGGGCACGGCCGACCACAGGGACGCCGCCAGGGTGAGGAAGCCGGCCACCCGGACGGCGCAGCCGAGCAGGATCACCGGCCGGGCGCCGAACCGGTCGGCGAGGACGCCGCCGAACAGGAACATCCCCTGCTGGGCGAAGGTGCGAATGCCGAGGACGAGCCCGACCGCTCCGCCGGCGAGCCCGAAATCCTGGGTCAGCACCAGCGCCAGGAACGGGACGACCGCGTAGAAGCCGACATTGAACAGCAACTGGGCGCCCAGCAGGACGGGCGCCCCAGGGATGGCGGGGCAGGGCGTCCCGTCCCGTCCCGACCCGCTACCCGCCCGCTCGGGGCGGGCCGGAACCAGGCTGCGGGAGGGCTGCCGGTCAGTCACGCGTCAGGAGCCAGAACGAGGTCCGGCCGATCCGGCGCAGGGTCAGCCCGACCAGAGCGGCTTCGGCGGCGACCGTGCCGGGTGCGGGGTGGCGGTACTCGAAGTCGGTGGTGTCCTCCACCAGGATGCGCTCGCCGTCCAGGGTCAGGTAGCTCATCCGCCAGCGCATGAGTTCGGTGTCGACCGGCCAGGCCTCGGCGATGACCCGGTAGCTCAACTCACCGATCGTCGCAGCGGTGAACTCGTGGGCCTCGATACGCCGGGGCCGCTCGGGCTCCTGCAGGTCGAGCAGCGCGGCGCCGCCCACCGGAAGGCGCGCACCAAGTTCGGCCAGCACCGCGGCACGCTCCCCGGCGTCGAAGTGGCCGATCACACCCAGCAGGATGGCCCCGCCGAGCGAGACGGGCAGCGAGGCGGAGAAGAAGTCCTCCGGGCGCACCGTCACCCGGTCGTGCCACTCCGGCCGGGCGGCGATCCTCGCCATCGCGAGCGCGCGCATCGCCGGGCTGGGCTCGAGCGCGTAGACCCGAGCGGCCGGGACCAGGTCGAGGACGAAGGCGAGGTTCAGCCCGGAGCCGGCGCCGACGTCCAGGATCGGGCCGCTCTCCGGACGCAAGAGCGGCAGCAGGATCTCGAGGGCTGCGAGTTGCCCGGCGCGAGCCGGTGCGTTGACGAGGTCGTAGGCGCCGGCCGGAGCGGCGTACCGATCGGCGGTCACCGGCCGGACACCCGGCCCTGCCCGCGCTCCGGCTCAGCCCTCACCCGCTCCCGCTCCGACCTGACGGCCGGCGGCCGCCTCAGGCATC
>JAPUEM010000067.1 GCA_027492575.1 Propionicimonas sp. | reverse complement strand
TGCATATTGCGCTGGGTGAGAGCCGGTGTTCCGTTGTGGGGTGAGCCAGTGTTCCGTTGATGGCTGAGCCATGGTGACGCCGCGGTCGGCCGCGGTTTCGCGTGTGGGACGTTCGTCGGGTCCGTGCCGTTGGGGCACGGTCGTGACGAGAGGGGTCGCCTTCGATGGTCGACTACAAGAGGATTCTTCAGCTTCGTGCTGAGGGGGTGAGCCAGCGCGGGATCGCTGACGCGTTGGGGTGTTCACGTAACACGGTGGCGGGGGTGTTCACGGCGGCGGACTCGGCTGGTGTCGGGTTCGGGCAGGTGGCGGACCTCGGGGCTGAGGAGGTCCGCCACCTGTTGCTGCCGGAGCCGGTGAGGCCGGACTCTGGGCGGGCTGCACCAGATTTCGAGTATGTGCACCGGGAGCTGGGTCGGCCGTCGGTGACATTGCTGGTGTTGTGGAACGAGTACGTGGCGAAGTGCCGCTCGACGGGCGAGGTGCCGTACCAGTATTCGTTCTTCAACGAACAGTACCGCCGCTGGATGAAGTCGACGGGGGCGTCGATGCGGATCCAGCGCAGCCCCGGGGAGTCGGTCGAGGTCGACTGGGCCGGGGACCCGATGTGGTTCGCTGACCCGCTGAGCGGGACCCCGACCCAGGCGTGGGTGTTCGTGGCGGCGTTGTCGTTCAGCGCCTACACCTATGTGGAGGCATTCACCGACATGACGCTGTCGTCGTGGATCGAGGGCCACGTGCATGCGTTCGAGCAGTTCGGGGGCGTGGGTCGGCTGCTGGTGCCTGACAACCTCCGCACGGGCGTGTCGCGGGCGGACCGGTACGAGCCGGCGTTGAACCCGGCTTATGCGCAGTTGGCGGAGCATTACGGGACCGCGATCGTCCCGGCCCGCGTGAAACGTCCCCGCGACAAGGCAGTGGTCGAAGGCAGCGTCCGGTTCGTCGCCGGGCAGGTCGCCGCGATACTGCGCAATCGCCAGTTCGTCGGGTTGACGGAGCTGAACGAGGCTATCTTCGACGAGGTCGCCGCGATCAACGCCCGCCCGTTCCAGAAACGGGAGGACTCCCGGCTGGTGGTGTTCGAACGCGACGAGAAGCCGCTGCTGATGCCGCTGCCGCCGATCGGATTCGAGCTGGCTGATCTCCGCAAGGCGAAAGTGGGGCCGAACTATCACGTCCAGGTCGACCGGAACTTCTACTCGGTCCCCGCGAGGCTGATTGGTGAATCGCTGGATGTCCGGGTCACCTCCAGCATCGTGGAGGTGTTCGACGGTGTCGAACGCGTCGCGTCCCATCCGCGGTTCAAGGGGGTCAGGGGCCGCTACTCGACCCTGCCCGCGCACATGCCGGCCTCGCACGCGAGCCGGCTGGTGGACTGGTCACCGGAACGCTTCGAACAGTGGGCCGCGACCGTCGGACCGAACACGCAGGCCGCGATCCGCGCGATCCTCGGCTCACGCAAGATCGTCGAGCAGTCCTACCGGTCATGTCTGGGGGTGATGTCGCTGGCCAAGAGGTCGGGCGGTATGGCCCGGCTGGAGGACACCTGCGGCAGGGCGTTGGCGGCCACCCCTGCGCCGTCCTACACGCTGATCAAGAAGCTGTGGGCTGGATGGACACCGGTCCCGACCCCGCCGCCGCCATCGTTGGGTGATGCAGGGTTCGTCCGCGGCGCTGACTACTACGGGAGCCGGGCATGATCGACATCGAAACCCTCACCCGGCTCAAGACCATGCGGCTCTCGGGGATGGCCGAGTACTTCGAGAACCTCGCCGACACCACCACCGCGGCCCCGTTGAACGGCCCAGAGCTGGTCAAGCAGGCCGTCGACTGGGAATACGAACGGCGCCGCGACAGCAAGCTGCACCGACTCCGCCGGCAAGCCGGCCTCGCGCAACCCGGAGCCGACATCGCCGACCTCAAAGCCATGCCCGGACGCAGCGTCGACGCCGAGTTGATCAGCCGGCTGGCGATCGGCTCCTACCTGGTCAAACACCAAGACGTCATCCTGCAAGGACCCACCGGAGCCGGGAAAACCTACGTCGCCTGCGCCCTGGGGAACAAGGCCTGCCAGCAGTACCGCAGAGTGCTCTACCTGTCCGCCGATGAACTGTTCGACCGGATCACCATCGCTGAGCGCACCGGCGACAAGAAACGATGCCTCGACACGCTGGTCAAGGTCGAGCTGCTGATCATCGACGACTGGTTCCTCACACCCCCGAGCCGGCCCCAGGTCCAGCAACTCCACACCCTGATCGACCGGCGCCACAAGACCACCTCAACGATCTACTGCACCCAGCTGCCGCCCGGTCAATGGCACGACCGGATGGAAGAGAAGATCCTCGCCGACGCCATCGTCGACCGGATCACCACCAACGCGCACGCCACCGTCCTCAACTGCGACGACTCCATGCGCAAACACTTCACCCAGCTCGAGTGACTAAAACGTTGGGGGCCGACCAGCGGTCGGCCCCCAACGCCCCACGGTCCGCCCCTGCCCGTCGCAGTGGCTCACCGCCGCCCGGAACACTGGCTCACCACACA
>JAPUEM010000066.1:1245-19956 GCA_027492575.1 Propionicimonas sp. | reverse complement strand
GCTGACGCCACATGGAAGCCACTCGAAGGAGACTCCGATGCCCAGTGAGATCACAACCGCCGCCGAACTAGCTGGCTACCCGCTCGGTACAGCAGCACGCCTCCGCGTAGTGCGAGGGTCCACCACCGAGTTCCCCCTCGCCCAGCGGGTCCGGGGAGGCTGGCAGACCGGCGTGCACCACTACCCGGACGAGCAGGTCGCCTGCGTCCTGGAGATCTACCGTCCAGACCGCCCCGCGCAGCCGACCGTGCAGCCCAGCGTCGGAGAGATCGCGGACTGCATCGCCGCCCACCCCTGCGACCGCGACGGCGACGGCCACACGCGGGACGACTGCCCGCAAGCCCGAGCTGTGCTCGCCCTGATCGGCGGGCGCACCGAGGCCGATGTGCTACGTCAAGCCTCCGCCGACCTCCTCTCAGAGATGTCCCACTTCCCGCTCCAGGGTCGGCATACGCGAGCGGTGTGGGCCGCTGATCGACCTACGCCGACCGCCAGGAGGCCCGTCATGGCTGAGTGGACGACCGAGGACGTGCGAGACATCATCACCGGACTGGACGAGACGGGCAGGACGGGCCTACGCGGGGAGAAGTTCGACCGCTGGCTGACAGCTCACGACGCTGAGGTGATCCGCGAGTACCTGGAGAAGCGACAGATCCCGGTCGTCCGCATCGAGACATCCGACGAGCTGAGGCCGATCCTCGACGCAGCCATGAAGGAGGCCCGAGCGAAGGCGCTGGAGGAGGCGGCAGAGGAGTTCGCCAGCCGCCTCCCAGATGGCACCGGGAATGGCCGCGCATACAACTCGTGGCGGGTCGCGGAACTGCTCCGTGCCCGCGCTGCCGCGATTCGGGGTGAGCAGTGATGGACGCACCCCAGGTTCAGGGCCTCACCCTCTTTGAGTACTACGAGGCCGATGGGTCGCTACTCCTCGTGACCTCGGACTCATCCGCGCTACGCCTGGAGCCCGGCGACTTCACCCTCCGCCGACCGTGGGCCACCGCAGCCACCCCTGAGCCCGTCAATCGAGCGCGAGGCGGTGAGCGGCCGTGAAGGCCATCACCGTCCGCCAGCCCTACGCCTGGGCCATCATCCATGGCGGTAAGGACGTCGAGAACCGCACGCGAAACATCGCGGGCAGCTACCGTGGGCCGCTGCTCATCCATGCGGCCAAGCAGCTAGCCGACGACGACCACCTGGATGACAGGGTAGCGAGCGCAGTCGGGGAGTTGGCGCGGGCAGGATACCCGCTGCCCCGCGTCCCTCAGATCGCTGGCGACGCACCCACGCCGGGGAATGTCATCACACCGTGGTATGGGCATCTCGGTGGGGTCATCGGCGTTGTGGATCTGGTCGATGTGCACAAGGCGGCGAGGTGCGTCGGCATCCACGGCGAGCACTGCTCGGACTGGGCGCATCCGGACGGGGAGCACCTCGTGCTCGCCAACCCGCGCCCGTTCCCCGTGCCGATCCCGTACCGCGGCCAACTCGGGCTCTGGACCTTCCCTGACGAACTGCTGCCGGAGGTGGCGTGGTGACCGCCCAGCAGCACGACCTCTTCGACGGCCTCGCCCGCACCTTCCCCAAATGCGACCTCGGCCCAGCGACCGCCGGCCCCAAGACCGACGTCCGCGCCAACTGGCCCGCCTGCCACCGATACGAGGAGCACTGATGCCCACCAACCACCGCCAGCGCGGCACCTGCACCTACCCCGACTGCCCCAATCCACGGAAGTCTCTCGGCTGGTGCCACGGCCACTACTCCCAGCAGCGACTAGGCCGCGAACTCGCACCCCTGCGGCGACCCAACTACGGACCGCACGAATGCACCCGTCACCAGCCCGGAACCCCCAGCTGCTACACACGGTGTGGGTGCCGCTGCAAGTCGTGCCTGGGTGCCCGGCAACGGGAGCGCAAGCAAGGGGAAGCGGGGCTGCGACGACGCGTGCCCGCCGCCGGAACGGCGCGCCGCCTCCAGGGCCTCGCGCGCGCCGGATGGCTCGATGTCGAGATCGCCGCGCTCCTGAAGGTCCGCCCCAGCCATATCTCAGTGCTGAGGCGATCCACCACGACGGTGCGGCAGGGCACCGCGGCTAGAGTGCGTGAGGTCACCGACATCCTGGAAGCACGGCCCGCACCACAAGGCGTCAGGCCGGGCATGCGGCGGACGTTCTCCGCCAACCAGGGGTGGCAGCCGTTGGCCGCCTGGGACGACATCGACAACCCCGACGAGCAGCCCCACGACGACCACGGCGGCCGGCTCGACATCGCCGCCGAGGTCGGACTGCTCATCGACACCGACACCCCGACGAGCATCGCCACACGCCTCGGCTACAGCGGCATGGACGGCCTCTACGCCGCGCTGAGGAAGGCCGGCCGGGATGACCTCAAACGCCGCCTCGTGCGGCAGCGTGAAGCCGAGGGGGAAGCTATGCGGACAATCACCGGCAGCCCATTCAGGAGGGCCGCATGAACCCCGACCTGATGGCCGTCTATGCCAGCCTCGGACAGGGCCGGGTGAAGCTCCACGCCGCCCTCAGGGAGGCCGCTGACGCCTACCCCGACGACCTTGTGCTGGCGGGCCGCATCCGCGAAATCGAGGACTACCTGCTGGCCTCCACGGCCCGGATCCAGCGGTGCATCCGCGAAGACCTAGACAGCCTGTACGACGCCGAGGAGACAGTGAAACTCGACGGAATGGAGCACTGATGGCCCGGGATCACGCGCGCCTCCTGGTCTCGATCTGGGACCAAGACGACTTCAAATCTCTCACCTCTGTGCAGCAACGGACATACTTCGCGCTGATTTCGTCGCGAGACCTCTCGTACTGCGGAGTGCATCCGCTCATCCCCGCGCGACTTTGCACCGCTAGCGACCTGACCGAGCGGAAGATTCTGACGGCAATAGATGCACTCGCTGCGGCGAGATTCGTCATTCTCGACCGCGACACCGCAGAAGTCTGCATCCGAACATACGTTCGGCACGACGGCATCCTCAAGATGCCCAACGTAGTCAGAGCGATGAACAAAGCATGGGCGAAGGTCTACAGCCCCACGATTCGTGAGTCCATCCAGCACGAACTCGCCGTAGGGCTCGCCGAAGCATTCCCGAATGGAATCAGCGAGGGGATGTGCAGAGCCATCGCGGAAGGGTTCGGGAAAGGGTTCGTGGAAGGGTTCGCCGAACACTTCGCCAACTCCCCTTCCCCCTTCCCCCTTCCCCATGAATTGCGTAGCTCACCGAATCCGAATCGTTACGTAGCTAACGCGCGAGTCGGAGACGGCTCGGATTCGGGAGCTTCGCGATGAACCGCCACGAAGCCGAGCAGGTCGCCGCCGCCATCAACCTCATCCGAGGCGACTGGCCCACCAAGCAGATCACCACCATCCTCGGCCGCAGCCACCAGCACCGGCCAGCCCGTGACGCGCTCATCGCCCTCGCATGGGTCGCCTACGACCCCGACACCCAGACCCCGGCACGCATCGACGCCGAAGGCCCCTGGTGGGCAGCAGCGCGAACCGCCGGAATGCCCGACGCCCCGCAACCCACTCCCCGCTGCGACCGGCACGGCGACTGGCTGCCCTGCCTGACGTGCCAGCGCGAGCAGGCCGGACCGGCCGCCGACCCCGCCGTGGTCGCCGCGATCCTCGACGCCGCCGGCATCAAGCGCTGCGGCGGACGGGCACCGGCGCTCACCGAACCGACCACCATCAGCGGACCGCCCGAGCGCATGCCGCGACTCACCGAAGACCAGATCAACGCCGAGCGCAATCGTCAACTGGCCGCGCTCGAATCCATCCGACAAGCCGAGGAGGCATCGTGACCAAACCCAAAGTCGGCGCAGTGAGCGCCGCGCTACAGCTCAAGATCGGCGACCACGACCCGATCCTGCTCACCACGCTCTCCCTGCCGATCACCATCCGCAACGGCAGCGACTGGGCCACCTACGCCCTGGTCAGTCTGGCGACTCGCCTCGGCTGCCTCGACCTCGGGCACTGGTTCCGCAACAACTCCGCCGCATTCCTCACCGCCCACCCTCATTGCCGGATCGGAATCCGCGACGAGTACGGGCATGAGCACCAGATCACCGAAGGGACCGACCGATGACCGACTACCTCAAATCCGCTGAGACCTTCCTGGAGTGCGACCAGCCCGCCAGCATCGCCAGCCGCCCCGCCATTGATCCCAGCGAGGCCGCCATCGACACCATCGCCCGCTACATCCTGGCCGATGCCGCCGAGACCGCCGCGGCCGAGGGCTGGGAGCGCTACCCCGAGATCGGCGAGCACGACTGGGCGCGCGTCGGGGCAGCCCTGGAGCGTCTCGCGCCCTACCCGCCGGACAGCGAGTTCACCGCGGCCTACGGGCTGATGGATGGGCGGGCCGACCATGAGTGACCAGGCCCCCGACCTCGCCGCGCTAGAAGCACTGGCCGAGGCTGAGGCGCCGGGACCATGGACCAGCTACCGCATCCGGCATATCGCAGCTACATGGTGGAGCGGGTCGCGCCGGAAGGGCCCGCACTCCGACATGGGCGCGATTCTCGCCGCCGGGTGTGCCGTCCATGGAGGTCAGCCGTGACCAGGCCCAATCCGAACCGCCGCGTCCGTGAAGCCAAGCGCCGCCGCGAGATTCGCGGATGGCAGGAGCTTGCCGCACGGAACCGCGAGAGGCGCGACCGACCTGAGACTGAGACCGAGGAGGACCAGTGAGCGACGACTTCACCCGCGGATTCCTGGAGGGCGTCGAGGTGGCGGCCAGGATCTTCCGAAATCACATCAGTGCAACTCGCCAGGAATGCCCACGATGCGGCCCACCTGACGCCGACGTGAGCCAGCAGGCCTCCCGTGACCAAGGATGCCCGGCTGAGCGTGGACGCCCAGAAATGCCTCTCAGCGGCCCAGAATCGCCCGCTGACGCATCGCACCTAGTCACAGAGTCGGATTCTGGGGGGTCTGAGTACCCCGCCGACCACCCGCAACCCATGGTCGTCTACACGCCGCCGGCCTACGAGCGTCTGCGTCGAGCAGCGCTCAAGGGCGACTGGGGGCCACTGATCGCAGACGCTGAGAGCCTGCCGCTGACCGAGGAGACCGACTGATGCAGACCTGCCCCAGATGTGGCGAGCGCTCGGACCAGGGCTGGCTCTGCTCCGGCTGTACCCGCTACACCCGCACCACCCTGCGCGGCATCCGACTCGACTGGCCGGACCTGATGGACGCCTTCGTGCGAGCGCGAGGCATCCCCACCGAGACCGAGGGTCACGGTTCCGGCGGCGATCAGCCACTGCCGTACGACGAGCAGGCAGCGACCGTCAGCCACCACATCCGCGCCGTGCTGTCGTCGTGGGTGCGGGTGACCGTCGAGGACTTCCGCGCCGAGTGCCCACCCGACCGGATCGGAGCCATGGTCGCCCACCTGATCGGGTGGCTGCCCACCATCCGCAAGCAGGAGTGGGCCGGCGACTTCGCCGACGAGGTAAGCGACCTGCACGCCTGGCTGCTGGGTGCCCTCCAGCGCGGCGAGGGCAAGCTCGTCACACTCCAGCGGGCGGCGTGCCCGACCTGCGACGGGGCGCTGACCGCCAGGGTTGGGCTCGACTGGTCACGCAATCCGATGATCCGCTGCCGGACCTGCACCAGCGAGTGGGGAGCGGGAGCCTGGAATGAACTGGCCGACGAGTCCGAAGCCCGCGACGACGCCATCCCCGAGGAGCAGGCACCGACGATCGGAAACCCGGACTGGGCCACCGCCGCGTGGATCGCTGAAGCGCTGGGGGTGTCGGTCGCTGCGGTTCGCACTGCCGCATGGCGCAAGGGCTGGACCAAGCGACTCGCGGGAGGCAGCGCGGATGGGCGCATCGTGGTCTACCTGCTGGCCGATGTCGGGGAGTGGTGGCGTCAGCGTGCCGCTCGCCGTAGTGCGTGACCGGGGTGTGATACATTCTGGCTAGCGTGAGCACTTCTGTGAGGTGGTCACGCCAACCAACTGGCCGTCATCCTCCGGGATTGGCGGCCATTGCTCTTCCCGG
Organism: Propionicimonas sp.; assembly: GCA_027492575.1. Lineage (GTDB taxonomy): Bacteria > Actinomycetota > Actinomycetes > Propionibacteriales > Propionibacteriaceae > Propionicimonas. The sequence goes on along the minus strand of JAPUEM010000066.1, from coordinate 13,929 downwards.
CGGCTCGCCAGCCACACTCACCGCAGCGGTCCAGCAGGGCCGACACTGGCGCATCGACTGGACGCAGACCGCCGGGAACTGACCGCCCACCTACGAAACGCCGATCTGAGCCCCTCGCACGCCCGACCCGGCCAGGAGGTGACCATGACCTCCACCCTCTACGCCGGCAATTACCGCACCATCCACCGCCAATGGACCCGACGCATCGCCGCCGAAGGCGGCACCACCTGCTGCCGCTGCGGACAATGGATCAACCCCGGCGACCCCTGGGACCTCGGCCACGACGACGACACCGGCGAGATCCGCGGCCCCGAGCACGCCTACTGCAACCGCTCCGCCGGCGCACGCAAAGGCAACGCCCAGCGCGGGGGGCGGGTCGAAACTTCCGAAAACCGGAAGCTGGCGACCCCGGACGCGACAACATCTCTCTCCCCAGCAGGCGCGGTCGATGAACGCCTCGCCTGGAACCCCGACTACCTACGCCAGCTCGACTGGCTGGCCCCGCTGGCCGACGTCCCGGAGGATGCCTCTCCGCCGCTGATGATGTCTCCGGTCCCTGCCGACGCGGTGGGCTCATACGGCTGGCTGGCGATCCCCTGGATTGAGCAGGTCGAGCGCAAGACGCTGCGCTGGTGGCAGCGCCTCTCCCTGGTCCGTCAACTGGAGCACCGGGCCGATGGCTCGCTCTGCGTCCGGAAGAAGATCGAGTCGGCCCCACGCCGCGCCGGCAAGTCGGTCGGCCTACGTGGCGGTGCGCTGTGGCGGATGGAGCAGGCCGACAAGCCGCTCTCGACAGCCTTCGGCGACTTCACACCCTTCGCCGAGGTGCAGACGGTCATCCACACCGGCAGCGACATGGCGATCTGCCGGGAGATCCAGCGAGGCGCGTGGCGCTGGGCCGAGGCGTACGGCTGGACGGTGACGCGAGCCAACGGCAAGGAGGCTGTCGAGTCCGGCTCCGGCGATCGATGGCTGGTCCGAGCGCAGGACGCGGTCTACGGCTACGACGTCTGTCTGGGGATGGTGGATGAGGGCTGGAATGTAAAGCCGGACACGGTCTCAGAGGGCATCGACCCGGCGACACTCGAGCGCTGCAATCCGCAGGTGGTCTTGACCTCAACTGCTCACCGGCGGGCCACGTCGCTGATGCGCTCAGAACTCATGGCCGCCATGGCCGTGGAGGATGCCGAGACGCTACTGCTGCTGTGGGCGGCGCCCCTCGGCTCCGATCCGTCAGACCCTGCGGTGTGGCGGGCAGCATCGCCGCACTGGACAGAGGATCGCCGGCGGCTAATCGCATCGAAGTACAAGAAGGCGGCTGCCGGCGAGGTCGATCCGGAGGCGGATGACCCCGATCCCATGAAGGGCTTCGAGGCCCAGTACCTGAACATCTGGCGGATCCGCGAACCCCGGCAGGTTGGCCGGCCGGTGGTTGACCAAGAGGTCTGGTCGGCGATGGTCGCCGAAGCGCCAGACTTTTCCCCGGATGTCGTCGCGGTCGAGGGCTGGTCTGACCAGGGCGTCTCTGTCGCGCGCGCTTGGGATACCGATGGCGGCGTGGTCGTCTCGGTCACCGAAGTCCCCGATGTGGCCTCAGCCGCCGCGCTTGTGGCGTCCTATGGGTGCGCCGGCCTGGTACTGGTCGGGTCGTCGCTGGCTGAGCATCAGGCATGGTCTACCGAGGGTGTCGTAGTGGAGCCGACATCCACCCCGATACGGGTAGCCGTGGCCGAATTCGGGATGGCACTCAAGGAGCGCAGCTTCCGTCACGCCCGGTCGGGCGTGCTGACCGAGCAGGCCCTCGCCCTGCGCGTGGCTGACGGCGTCGATGGAGCGCGCGTCGTCTCGAAGGATCGATCCGACGCGGTCAAGGCAGCGATGTGGGCAGTCCATGCGGCGACGCTGAACTCCGGACCGAACATCTGGTGAAGGGAGCCCGCGTGACACCTTCCAGGATCGAAGCCGCCGGTGTCATTCTCGCGATCGTCGGCATTGTGGCGCTCACTGTCGCAACCGGCGCGCTGGCGGGGTGGCCTGCCGCGACTCTAGTGGCGGGCGGTTTCGCGCTGGCCGCGGGCGTCCTGCTAATCCGGCTTGCCGCACTCACCCCCACGACGACGACCGAGACGGGTGGTGATGACGCATGACGCTCTTCGGGCCCCTAGTCCGCCCCCGCGCTGAGTCTCTGGAGAACCCCGAGATCCCCCTGTCGTCGGAGAGGATCGGCGAACTCTTCGACGGCGCCTCAACCACGGCCGGCCCGGTCGTTACGGAGAAGAAGGCCCTCGGCATCCCTGCGGTATGGCGGGCTGTGAACCTCATTGCGGGGACGATCGCTTCCCTGCCGCTGCACGCCTACCGCTCCGATGGCGAGGTGCGCAAGCTGGTGTCATCCGGCTGGTCGGCCGAGCTGCTGGAGGATCCGCACGACGACCTCACGCAGATGGAGCTGCTGGAGATCGTGATGGCGCACGCGCTGCTGTGGGGCAATGCCTACCTGTGGAAGGTGCGACCCAAGCGCGCCAGCGACCCCTCCCTCGGGCTTCCGCGGATCGAGGGACTCCTACCGATCCACCCCGGCCGGATCACACCCGGCCGCACCCGCGAGGGCAAGAAGGTCTACCGGATCGACGGCGTCAAGACCGGCCTGACCGACTACGAGATCCTCCACATCCCCGGATTCGGCTTCGACGGCATCGCCGGCCTCAGCGCGATCAAGGTGGCCCGACAGTCGCTCGGCCTGGCGATGGCGGCCGAGGAGTTCGGCAGCCGCCTCTTCAGCAACGGCGCACTATCCACCGGCATCCTGCAGACCGATGGCCGCCTCACCCAGGACCAGGCCGACGCCCTGCACAAGCGCTGGTCCGACAAGCGGGCGGGCCTCTCGAAGGCCTTCGGCACGATCGTCCTGGACTCCGGGCTGAAGTACCAGCAGCTCACCATTCCACCCGAGGACGCGCAGTTCTTGGAGACCCGCAGCTTCCAGGTGTCCGAGATCGCCCGCTGGTACGGAGTCCCCCCGCACATGCTGATGGACACCGACAAGTCCACCTCCTGGGGCACCGGCATTGAGCAGCAGTCGATGGGCTTCCTGGTGTTCACCCTGCGTCCCTGGCTGACCCGGCTGGAGCAGCGATTCACGCGCATCATCCGCCCCGAGAAGGTCTACGCGCGGTTCGCGATCGAGGGCCTGCTGCGCGCCGACTCCGCTCAGCGGGCCCAGTTCTACCGCACCATGTGGGAACTCGGCGCCTTCTCCACCAACGACATCCTGGCCCTGGAGGAGCGCCCACCCGTGAAGGGCGGCGACGTCCGGTACCGGCCGCTCAACTTCGGGGTGCTCGGCACCACCGACTCACCCACGACACAGGAGGCGGCGGCATGACGCAATACCGATTCCGGGGCGACACCCCGCCCGGCCCTGACGCGCGGGCGTCCGTGCTGATCCCGGTCGCTGACGCCGTCGACCCCGGCGTGCAGGTGCTGCGCCTCTACGACCCGATCGATGACTGGGGCGGCGCGTGGGGCGTCTCCGCCAAGGAGTTCGCCGCGGGACTGGCAGCACTCCCGGAGGAAACCCACACGATCCAGCTGCACATCAACTCTCCGGGCGGCATGGTCTTCGAGGCGGTGACGATCCTCAATCAACTACGGCAGTACAAGGCTCGCGTCGTCGCGGTCGTGGACGGCCTAGCGGCCTCCGCGGCCAGCTTCATCGCGGTCGGCGCCGACGAGGTGCTGATGGCGCCGAACACACAACTCATGATCCACGACGCGTGGGGGCTGTGTGTGGGAGCCGCCTCCGACATGCGCAAGACCGGCGACCTACTCGACCGACTCAGCGACAACATCGCCGCGATCTACGCCGGCAAGGCGGGCGGCGATGTCGTGGACTGGCGGACCGCGATGCTGGCCGAGTCGTGGTACTCAGCCGAGGAGGCCGTCTCGGTCGGACTCGCGGACTCGATCCTGGGTGACGGCGATGCTGCGCCGTCCGACCTGCTGGAGTCCGCGGTGAAAGCATCTGCCTCGGTCGGCGCGAAGTACGCCGGGCGGAATGCCGCGCCGGCGCCGATCGTCTCCGCGGGCTTCCCGTCTGCCCGCCGCGACCGACTGAACTCCAAGCGCCTCACCCCCCGCGGCTACTGACCGCACCCTGATCCACTCGCCGGGACTCACCCGCCGAGGCCAGACCCACGCCCGCGTGGGAGGAAGGAGCCATCGTGCTCACCAAGAAGCTCCGCGAGCAGCGGGCGAACATCTACCAGCAGATGCAGGACGTGCTCGACGCCGCCGAGGCCGAGAACCGCGACCTGTCCGGCGAGGAACGCGCCTCCTACGAGGCGATGGAGGCCGACCTCGACTCCCTCGGCAGCCGCATCGAGCGGCAGGAGCGGATGGACCAGCTGGCCAACGGCATGCGCGGCACCGCCGCCGAGCCGCCCGCCGAGATCCACGCCGCCTCCGAGGGCGACGACGAGACCGAGTACACCGAGGCCTTCGCGGACTTCCTGCGTCACGGCATGGCCGACGTGTCTGCCGAGCATCGCGCGTTGCTCCAGGCGCGATTCCAGACCGCCCCGCAGAACGCCGCCGGCGTCGGGTCGGGCTCGGCTGGCGGCTACACCGTCCCCGAGGGCTTCCGCCAGGTCATGATCGAGACCATGAAGGCATTCGGCCCCATGCTCACCGAGGCCGAGGTGATCTACACCGAGACGGGCAACCCGATGCCGTGGCCCACCAACGACGACACTGCGAACGTCGGGGCGATCCTGGCGGAGAACACGCAGGTCACCGAGCAGGACGTGACCTTCGGCACCGGCCTGATCGAGGCGTACATGTACACCTCGAAGCTGGTGCGGGTGAGCCTGCAGTTCCTGCAGGACTCCACCGCCTCCGAGCAGTGGCTGGCGCGGAAGCTGGGCGAGCGGATCGGCCGCATCCTCAACCAGCACTTCACCACCGGTGGCGGCACCACCCTGCCGGACGGGATTGTGACCTCCGCCACCGTCGGAGCCACCGGCACCGGCAGCTTCGCCACCACCAAGGGCATCTCCCACGACGACCTGGTCGACCTGCAGGAGTCGCTCGATCCGGCGTACGGCAGCCACCCGAACTGCAAGTGGATGCTCCACCAGTCCGTCCGCAAGGCTGTCCGCAAGCTGAAGGACAGCACCGGCCTGCCGATCTGGCAGCCGTCCGTGCAGGCCGGCGTGCCGGACACCCTGCTGGGCCGCCCGGTGCTGATCAACAACGACATGGCCACCCTGGCCGCGTCGTCCAAGTCGATCGGCTACGGCAACATCCGCGGCGCCTACGTGGCGCGGAACTCGGCCCGCCCGGCGCTGCTGCGGCTGACCGAGCGGTACGCCGACTACCTCCAGGTGGGCTTCTTGGCCTTCGAGCGGTGGGACGGCACCCTGCAGGACGCGGGTGCCTTCAAGGTCTTCCAGACCACCGCCACCGCCTGACCCCTGGACGCCGAGGCCCCGGGCTGCTTCACCGCGCCCGGGGCCTCGCGCCCCACAAAAGCGAGAGGAGCCGGCGGTGGACGTCGACCGCGTTGCCATGGTGTCGCTGCGAGCAGACGGCACCCCCGACCAAGGCCCCGACTTCGAGGTGATCGCACCGGCTGAGCCGGCCGCGGCCGTCGAGGAGCCGGAGGCGAAGCCGAAGCGCCGCAAGGCCGGGCCGTGACCGACGAGGACATTCTCCCGGCCGCCCTGGCGTGGCGGATCGCCGGCCACAAGGACGCCGAGCCCGTGCCGAACGACTTCGCCCAGGTGTACGTCCCGGCCGCGATCAGTCGCGTCGTGCAGCTGTGCGGGCCGGCGGAGGGCATCGCCGAGCGCGCCGGCGGACTCCTGCCGAAGGACGTCACCCTCGCCGCCGCCGAGATCTGCCGGCAGCTGTGGCTCGCCGACCGCCCCGGCGGCGGACGTCCCGGCGGCGCCGACCCGGTGCCGCAGGGCTTCGCGATCCCGCAGCGGGCGATGACCCTGCTGGAGCCGTGGCGGGAGTGGGCGGTCGGATGAGCGCCATCCCCGCCCTCAAGGCGAAGCTGCGGGCCGTGGCTGCCGAGCTGTGGCCCGCCGCGCAGACCACGATGGGTCCGCCGCCGGCGGACTCCCCACAGGACCTGGCGGTGATCGAGGCCGCCCGGGCGGAGATCACCCGCCCCACCGCCGGCGGCGCGAAGCGCTCCCGCGAGGAAGCCGCCGAGATCGACCTGGTGGTGTCCTGCTACCGGCCCGGCGACGACGAGGAGCAGCAGCTGGCGGCGTCCGCGGCGGCGTGGGCGATGGTCGACCAGCTGGAGGACTGGCTCCGGATCCGCGGCAACGAGACCCTCGGCGGGCTCTGCCGCGACGCCTGGGTGTCGGAGTACTCCGACCGGGACTACCGGCTGACCGACGACCAGGGCTACGTGATCGGCCGGGCCTGCGACGTGACCGTCACGGTCACCGCGAACACACGAATCTAGGAGGCTCCGATGGAGATCAGGAATACGTCCCCGCTGGGGGACCTGGACGCGACCCTGCTCGGCAGGGTCGTGATGGCCGGCGAGGTCATCGACGTGACCGAGGAGCAGGCCGTCGAGCTGTGCTCCGCGCTGGCGAGCTTCGCGCCGGTCACTGGCGAGGATCTGGCCGCGGTGCTGCTGGGACGCGGCGACGACTTCACACGGACCTACCTGGCGGAGTGCGCCCAGGTGTCTGTCGAGGAGCTGCTGGCCGCCCCCGCCGAAGTGCTCGCGGCCGGCCGAACGCGGGAGGTCTTCACCACCCCGATCGACATGGCCGAGAAGCCGGCGGACGGACTCGCGACCGGCGGTGTGGTGGACATCCCGGCTGAGGGCCTGGTCGTCGGTGACACCGACTTCGTGCTCCCGGCCGACGCGCTGCCCGCCAATGACGCGGCGGCCGAGGAGCCGACCAAGACCAAGGCCCGCCGCGGTGCGGCGACCGACGACACCAAGGAGGCGTGATGCCCAACTTCCAGGACCACTCGGTCGGATTCGCGAAGGAAGCCACGTTCGGCACGGCCCTCGCGCCCACCCGCTGGCTGGAATTCACCAACCCGGCACCATTCAAGCCGACGCTGGGCATCAAGCAGGGGTCCGGGATTCGCCCGGGTCGGCGGGTTGCCCGCTCCGGTCGGCGGGTGACGACCTTGCGCGGTGCGTCCGGGCCGATCAACGTCGAACTGTTCTCGAAGGGCCTCGGGCTGCTGCTGGAGCTGGCCTTCGGGTCGGCCACCTCCACGATGGTGTCCGGCACCACCTACCAGCAGTCGTTCAAGTTCGCCGACGTCCTGTCGTCGGCGTGCGTCCAGTTCGGCATCGCGAACGCTGACGGGACGATCACGGCGCATACCTACCCGGGTGCCGTGATCGAGTCGTGGGAGTTGGCGGGCGCGGTCGGCGACATCGCGATGCTGAACACCACGTGGGACGCTCGCGAGTTGAACACGGCGCAGGCCTACGCCAGCCCGTCCTACCCGGCGGGCGGCAGCCTGTACCGGGTCCAGTCCGCGGCGCTGTACACCGGCACGATCACCGCGCCGACGAACAGCGCCCTCGCGGTGACCACGTCGGCGACCGAACTCGCGAACGTGAAGAGCTTCAAGGTCGGCGTCAACAACACGCTGGCCAAGGATCGCTATTTCGCGAACCAGGGCGGGAAGAAGTCCAAGCAGTTGCCCGGGACCCGGGTGCCCACCGTCGAGGTGGTCGCCGAGTACGGCACGAACGCGATGCGGGACGCGTGGCTCAACCAGACCGAGATGACGCTGGTGATCCGGATGGAGACCGAGACCGCGCTGTCGGTCGGGGTGGAGACCTTCGAGATCTACATTCCGTGCCTCAAGATCGATGACGACCCGCTGCCCAGCGCGTCCGGTGCGGATGCGATCGCCGAGCAGACGATCAGTTTCGCGGTGCTCGACAACCTGACGGCCGCGGACCCCATGGTCGTGTCGGTCCGCACCTCCGACACCGCGCTGTAGGTCGTCGTGACGGTCTCGGTCGGGATGGACGACTACGAGCGCTTCCGGGCCTGGGCCAAGACCGCTGATCGGAAGATCGCGGTGGGTGCCCGGAAGCGCATCCGGGCTATCGGTGGCGACCTGGCCCGCGAGGTCATGGCCGAGGGTGCCGAGGGGATGCCCGCTGGCGGTGGTCTGCGGGAGCGGCTGGCGGGCGGCAAGGTCGCCACGCAGATGCTCGCCGCCGGGGTGCGGATCAGGCTCGGCGCGAAGGGTGCCGGGGTTGGGCGGATCGACGCGACGGGCACCGTCCGGCACCCGACGTACGGCAACCGGAAGGCGTGGGCGGCGACCGAGGTGGAGCCGGGCACGTGGACGAAGGCATTCGAGGAACGGGCCGACGAAGTCCGCACAGCGGTGCGCGAGGAACTCGACTCAATCCTGAGGGAGGCGAAGTCGCTGTGAAGCTCCTGGTTGATGGCCGGCGCTACCCGGTTGTGCACATCGAGCGAGTGCCTATTGTCCACGTCCTGCGGCTACAGGCCGAACTGGCGGAGAATCCGCACATCACCTCGGTGCGATCTTGGCGGCAGATCCGGCAACTCTGGGACGAGTATGGGGCCCTGGAGACCGATCAGGAGCGCCTCGACCACCCCGAATCGGTGTTCATCCTGGCGCTGATGATGTGGGCTGCGCGGGTCTGCGCCGGTGAGGACATCTCGCTGCTGGAGGCCGCCGAGGTCAGCCATGACACCGCGTTCTGGGTGCTCGAAGGTACCGACCAGCCCGAACGGGCCGAGGGAAAAGCAGGGGGCCCTCGCCCCGCCGCGGGCGGGGGCCGACCCGGCCGAGAAGCCAAAGTCAGCTAGCGGGTGACGGCGATGACATTCAAGCCGAAGTCGAAAGCCGGATCATCGACCTGTCTCACCTGGTTCCGTCGATCTCCTGGTGGACGGTTTGGGATCTGCCGTGGATCGTGTGGTGCGGATATGCCGCGTTCGTCGATCAGCGCCGAGCAGTGCTGAGCCGTCAGGGCGAGTAGTCGCAGCTACATATCCCGTAGGCGTTGGTGGCCTCAGCTTGTGAGACCACGACGCCGTCAACCTCGATGGAGCAGCGCACCTCGCCGACCGCCCCAGTGTTCTGAGCGCTGATGTAGGTGACATCGGCAGATCTGGCGGTGCCCTCGACCCTCATGACGTACTCGACGTCGCGTCGGTAGGAGTCGCTGGTGACGGTCGGCGGCCGGTGGCGGTGTGCACCCGGCTAGCAGCAGGGCACAGAAGGCCCCTGTGATCAATCTCATCGCGTCCCCCGATCGCGTCAGTCAGTGATCGAACTCTATCCACTCGCAGCGCACGGAGGGAGGGTCTTGTGGCGGAAGATGTGACCCTGAAGCTGGTTCTCCTCGGTGAGGACAAGTCGGCCGGGAAGTCGCTGTCAGGGCTCGGTGTCGCAGCCGGGGTGGCGTTCGCCGCAGCCGGCGCAGCCGCGCTGAAGTTCGGCGCGGACAGCATCTCGGCATTCATGGCGGCCGACCGGGAGCAGGCGAAGCTGGAGGACGCCTACAGTCGATTCCCGGCCCTCGCCGGCGGGAACATCGACGCGCTGCGGGCGCTGAATGAGGAGATCCAGCGGAAGGTCGGCGCGGACGCCGACGACATCGCGGGCGCCCAGGCCGTCCTTGCGCAGTACGAGCTGAACGAGGACCAGCTGCGGACGATGACGCCGCTGCTGGTCGACTACGCGACGAAGACCGGCAAGGATCTGCCGACCGCGTCGGGCCTACTCGGCAAGGCGCTGATGGGCAACGCTCGCGCACTGAAGGATCTCGGCATCGACTTCAAGGCCACCGGTGACCGAGGTGCCGACTTCGATGCGATCGTCGAGCTGCTCGATCAGAAGGTCGGCGGCTACGCGGATTCGATCCCTGATGTCGAGAAGAAGCAGAAGATCCTCGCGGCATCCTTCGGCGACTTGCAGGAGAGCATCGGTGAGCAGCTCCTGCCCGTGATCATCGACCTGGTGGACCGCGGTCAAGGCCTGGTCGACTGGGCGTCGGACAACACGGACGTACTGATCCCACTCGGCACGACGGCTGTCATCGCGGCGGGCGGCATTGGCGCCGTCACTCTGGCTGCGAAGGGCGTCGAGGCGGTCAAGGGCGCTGCGACAACGATCAAGGGCATTGCGGCGACGATGGAGGGTCTGACGATTAAGTCGCGGGCTGCCGCGATCGCCGCCGGCGGGGTGGGCATAGCGCTCGCCCTGGGCGCGGCGGTCTATCAGGCTTTCGCGGATCGGCAGGCGAAGATCACTGCGGCGCAGGAGGACTTCACTGTGGCGCTGGAGGCCAGCAATGGGGCCCTGGATGAGAATGTGCGGAAGACGGCCGCGAAGCGGCTGATGGACGAGGGTGCCTTCGCGGCCGCGGAGCGGCTCGGGGTCGGCGTCGATGTCGTAACCGACGCTGCGATGGGGAACGCGGACGCGCTCGCCTTGGTCCGAGACCGGCTCGCCGAGGTGCGGGCCGCTGAGGCTGATGCAATCGCGTCAAGCGGCAGCATGGACCTATCGCTGCGGGATAATGAGCAGTCGGCGGGTGCTTTGGAGGCGGCGCTCGGGGTCGTGTCATCCGGTCTCGATGAGGCCCGGGATAAGCAGCGGCAGATGGATACTGCGACCCGGTCGGCGACGTCGGCGACGAAGGGCAACGAGGTTGCTGCCGAGAGTAATGCCGATGCCCAGGAGGATCTGGCTGCGGCGCTGACCAACGTCTACCGGCAGACCATCGCGCTGCGTGGTGACACGCGGTCTCTGGAGGCCGCCTACGACGATGCGGCGGCGGCGGCGAAGAAGAATGGCCGGACGCTCGACGAGAACACCGCGGCGGGTCGCGCGAATCAGGAGGCGCTGGACCGGATCGCGTCGGCCGCCCTCTCGGTGAAGTCGGGAATGGAGGAAGCCGGGAAGTCCGCGAAGGACATCAATGGCGAAATGGATCGCGCTCGGTCGAAGTTCATTTCGTCGGCGACGTCGATGGGCATGTCGAAGAAGGCTGCGAAGGCGCTGGCCGATGATCTCGGGCTGGTGTCATCGAAGGCGAAGAAGGCCGGAGATGCGGTCAAGGCGATCCCGTCGAAGAAGACAGTCGATGTCCTGATAAAGGTGGGTGGCGATAAGGGCATAAAGACAACCTATTCAGCTGGCGGCGGCGTGAAATTCAACGCGTACGACAAGGGTGGCCGACCGAAGGTCGGCGAGCTGGCGCTCTTCCATGCCGACGAGCTGTGGGTGCCGGACACCGCCGGGACCGTGCTGACAAAGCGGCAGACCGCCCGCTACATGGGTGACGGGCCGTCGCCGATCGCCGCAGCAGCCGGCTCGACGGTCGTGCACTACTACACCAACCAGGTCACGATCGAGGGCGTGGTGGATGGTGAGGCTGCCGCACGGATCCTTGAGCCGGCGCTGGTCAAGGTCATGCGGGATCGGGGTGCGCGGCCGGCGACAGGGAGGGGGCTGGCCTTCCTATGATGCCGACGATCATCCTGGAGGCGTGGCTGGGTGGGTCCTGGGTGGACCTGTCTGGCAGCCTGCTGGTCAGCCATGGCCGTCGAGTGCAGATCAGCCGGGGTCGCGGGAACGAGGGTGAGTCCGCCCAGCCGGGCCGCTGCGGTTTCGTGCTGGAGTCTCGCGCCGGCGAGTTCGCCGAGGGCAACCCGGCGAGCCCGTACTACCCGGACTGGGCGATTGGCGCGCGGATCAGGGTCACGGTCAACGAGGTGGTGAGGTTCGCGGGCTCGGTGTCGGCGACGCCGACGACTTGGCCTTCGGCGTCTGACCCGATGTACGCGGTCACCACGGTGACGGCGGTGGACGCGATCGCTGAGCTGGCCGCTGATGATGTGCTGGCTGGCGATGCCGTGCTGCCGTATGCGGGGACGGGCCCGGTGGCCTCGTGGCCTATGGACGAGCCGGCTGGGGCTCTGGCAGCCCGTGACCGGATCGGGTCGAATGACCTGGTCGTGCGAGTCCCGTCATACGGGGTCGAGGTGCCGCCCGCGGGCATGTTGACCTTCGGGGTAGCGGCGCCCGAGGGGATGCCCTGGTCCACTGGGGTGTACATCAAGCCGGGCATCGTCGCGGACGTGCCGGTGTGGGAGACGACGCTCGACGTCGCACCGTCCGGGTGGCCGGCGACACTCGAGTGGACCGTGCTCATGGTCGTCTCGCGGGGGCCGGTTGCCGAGGCCGGCGGCACGACCCCTGGTAAGTACCTGCTGCAAATCACCCAGCCGGGGTCGCCGGCGAATCTGCTCGTGCTCGATGCGGAGACCGATGGCGATCTGGCCTGGTCGCTGATGGGCGGGGCCAGCTCGGGGACGGTGCCGGGGGTCTTCCCCGTGGGCGTGCCGGTGCTGGTGGGTGTCGCTTTCGCCGGCACGACGGTGCGAATCCTGGGCACTGGAGTCACCGCGACGATCGCCGCGGCGAGGTCGCTGGACACGCTCACCCGGCTGGTGCTGCACGGCAAAGCTCCTGGCCTGCGCGGCCCGGTCGCGGTCGCCCCCAGGGCGCTGACCGAAGCCCAATTCTCGGCCGTCCGGGCGCTGATACTGGGCCAGGCCGAGGCGACCCCACTGCCGGTGTCGGAGGTGCTGCACCACGCGGCCCTGGCCGCCGGCATGCCGGCCG
>JAPUEM010000066.1:0-1145 GCA_027492575.1 Propionicimonas sp. | reverse complement strand
CTGCCGGTGTCGGAGGTGCTGCACCACGCGGCCCTGGCCGCCGGCATGCCGGCCGACGTCGTCGCCCTGGGCTATGACCGGCCGGTGCTGTACGACCCGTCCACCAGCGGCTCCCCGGCCTCGATCGGTGACCGGTACGCGGAGGCCGCCGGCGCGATGTGGGTCGCGGACCGGGCCACGAATCAGCCGACCTGGATCGATCACCGGTGGGTCGGCCCGAAGGTCACCCTGCCTGGTGGGGCGATCAGCCTCGACGGCCTCGGCTGGGCCGCGGACCGGTCCCTCCAGGTGACCGACGTCACCAGCGACAGCAAGACCCTGGCGTCGTCCGGGCTCACGCCGCGCCGTGGCCGGGATCTCGCGCCACTACTGCCGCCGGCCGACGTCCAGCACCACGCGGACTGGCTGGCCAACACCGGCGCGCTGATGGGCGCTCCCCGGCTGGGCGGGGTGCGGGTCGATCTGCTCACCACGTCCGACCCGGACGTGGTGGCCGATGTGCTATCGCTCGATCTGCGGCACCGCCTCCAGGTGGTCGACCCGCCGCCTCAGGTGCCGGCCCAGCTGAGGGTCGCGACGGTCGAGGGCTACGAAGAGGCCGTCGGCCTGGACGAGTGGAGCATCACGCTCAACACCGCGCCGGACCCTCGGGGGATCTGGGGCGACCCGGTGCAGGGCGTCCTGGGCGCCGCTGCCGACAACCGCTACGCACACTGAGGAGGCGCTGATGGCGATCGTGGATGGCCAGGTGATCCTGGCCGATGACCTGGACGACCTGTCGTCGCTGCTGGGGCTGTGGTCGGGGATCTCGACGTGGCCCCGCTGCCGGGCCTACATCGCGACCGACGACAGCATTGCCAGCGGCACCAACAACATCACGGGCTGGTCGGAGGAGTACGACGTCGGCGCCGGCTTCAACCCGGCCACCGGGAAGTACACCGTGCCGGCCGGGCAGGGTGGCCGCTACCGGATCACCTACACCGTGAGCTTCCCCTCGGCCTCGACCCGCCGGTGCATCCAGGTGATGCGCGGTGCGGAGACGATCTGCTCGATGGAGGGCCCGGCGACGGGCTTCGCCCGGCTGTCGTGCGCCACCACCCGCACCCTGGCTGCCGGCGACGTGCTCGATGTGCAGATCTACGCCG
>JAPUEM010000065.1:7801-20113 GCA_027492575.1 Propionicimonas sp. | reverse complement strand
CGACGGCGTGGCCGACGTCCAGAACATCGACGATGCCGCGCTGGCCGCAGCCGTCCACCTCTGTGAGGCCGGCGGCGACCTGACCGTCGGCAGCAACTGGATCGCCGCGATCGCCGCCTACAACAACGACGCCGTCTACAACAACCGCGTCGCCGACGCCGCCAACCGCTATGCCCGCTTCCGGGGATAGTGGGGCCGGCCGCCGGAGCGCCGCCCTCATCGCCAGAGTGTGGTCGATGGTCCGTGTTCGGGGAATCCGCAAGACCTTGTCGGGGGCGGGGATCGCCGGTCCGCTCCGACGAACCGAGGTGTGGTCGACGGACCGTTCTCGGCGAATCGGCAACACCTTGACGGGAGTGGGGATCGGCCGTGGGTGGAGTGGGGATCGGCCCCGACTCCGTCCAGCCCTCCGGGGTGATTCGACATCGGGAGCGAGCGCTCCTACAATCAGATAACGCGAACCAATATCAACAATGGGGTGAAGCCCCGGCGTACTCGCGTGGTCCTCATCCGCACGTGGAAAGCGTCCTCATGCAACGTCGTCCCGTCTCCGCCCTCGCCATCGCGCTCGCGACCGCCCTCGCCGTCCCCCTCGGCTTCGCGTCACCGGCCCGGGCCGCCGAGCCGTCCGTCCGGCCGATCGCGCTGACCAGGGGGCACATCGACCTGTTCGAGGTGACCTACGACGCCGGCCTCGGTGAGCTGCGGCTTGGCGTCAAGGACGACACCAGGCAGTACCTGCCGGAAGTCGTGCACCGTGACCCGGCCACCGTGACCACCTACGTCGACTCGGCGCTCTCGGCCGCGGACGTGAGCGGCCTCCCCAACGGCTCGCCGCTCGCCTTCCTGACCGTCGGCGGCACCGTCACGACCGTCCACATGCTGCCGCAGACCCAGGACGAGAACCTGCCGTGGCCCGGCTGGTCCACCGAGCGACTGGGCGGCAGCCTGCCCGGCCACCTGCACCAGGCGGCGCAGCCGGTCGTCCTCGGCGATCATCCGGCACAGGTGGCGGGCCTCGGCCGAGAGCGGAAGATGGACGATGATCGACTCCCAGCGTCCCGCTCCGGCGAGCCTGGCGATGGTGGGCAGGATGTCCTCGCGTAGCGCGCAGCCCACGCAGAGGTGCTCGAGATCCACCGTTTCCGCCTCGATCACGCCGCTCGCGTCGCTGACCGTCCGGTTCAGGGTGACCGAGTCGATGTCCACGTGATGCCGGACGACGACCGCGCGTGGCAGATCCCACTGCAGTCCGACGGTGACCGCGGCCATCGAGGCCGCGTGGACGCCGGTGACGACGATCAACGGAATGGGTGCGGGGTGCTGGTGGGGCACTGCTGCCTCCCTAATCTAACTAAGAATCGTTTTCAGTAGGGTATCAGAGGTTTCCCGGAAGGGGATGCCGAGATCCCCCCGTCCCAGGCGGCTCTTGCTTGGAGCGCATGCAGAAACCGGGCAATCCAGCCTCCCTGCGTGCACGGTGGACGCACGAGGCCTGAATCACCCGGTTTCTGTCGGAGGGGGGCGGGAGCGGGTTGGGGAGTCGTGCGGGAGCGGCGGATCAGGCGGTCGCGCGGGCCTGGACGCGGGCGGCGCAGGCGTCCACCAGGTCGCGAGGGCCGGCCAGGAAGAGGTACTCCAGGTTGCGCAGGTGGCTCACCCGGCCGACCTTCTGGCCGGCGGGGTTGTAGATGCCGATCTGGGCTCCGACGTAGCGGCGGCGGTCGAAGGCCAGCAGGCGGACCTCCTCGAAGCCGCCCTCGCGCAGGGCCGCGGTCATCTGCTCGGTGGTGATCCAGGACTCGTTGTTGTACGAGACCACCGCCAGTTCGGCGTCGATCGTCCCGAGCAGCCGGCCCAGGGCGGCGGGCATCTCGCGCTTGCGGTTGTAGACGCTCTTGGTGGCGTCGTCCTGGGCGTCGATCCGTTTGCGCGCGACGCCGTAGGAGGCCGGGGCATCCCAGCGGATCAGGGTCTCCCAGATGTGGTAGTTGGTGAAGTAGCGGTGCTGGTTGTAGGGCGGGTCGAGGTAGATCAGGTCGGTCCGCGGCAGTTCGCGGGCGAGTTCCAGGGCATCGCGCCGCGCGGACGCGCCCGGCCCGGGCAGCAGTTCCGGCAGCCGCAGTTCCAGCTCGCGGGAGGCCCTGGGCGCCCACTCCTTGAGGTAGGCCATCTGCACGCCGGTGGTCGAGTCGACCCGGTCGGCGGCCAGCAGCAGGCTGGTCAGCAGGACGGGACGCAGCCAGCCACCGAAGCGCTGCTCGATGGCATCCCGGATGGCGTCGATGCGTTCGCCGTTGCGAGGCTGGAAATAGCGCGACTCCTCACAGAAGGTGCGGGTGATGTAGCCACGCCGGCCCGGCAGCCGGTTCAGCTCCGCGATGGCCTCGCGGGCCTCGTCGAGGTCGGCCTGGCTCGCGTCCGTCCCGATGTAGCAGTCGGCCAGTACCTCGGAGTAGGCGGCCAGGTCGTTGGCCAGCACCCGCAGCCCGCGGCGCTTGAACTCCTGCGCCACCCGGGTCGTCCCGGTGAACAGATCGACCGCGGACGACGCACCGGCCTCGGCCGCGATGTCGCCGAGCACCGGAACCAGGGTGCGCTTGCTGCCGAGGTACTTGATCACTGCCGGGTATCCTAGCCCCGGAATTTCCGGGCATGATATAGGTTCCCGGTAACGCCACCCGAGGAGAGTGACCATGGTGAGCACAGCCCCGGCAACCCGCCGCACCGCACAGAAGGACGCGGTCTGGCAGGCGCTGGAATCCGCTCCCGGCTTCGTCTCCGCTCAGGATCTGCACCAGCAGCTGGTCGCCGGGGGCGCCTCGGTGGGGCTCGCCACCGTGTACCGACAGCTGGCCTCCCTCGCCGCCGAGGGACGCGCCGACACCATTCCGGACGCCGGTGGCGTCCTCTACCGGGTGTGCGCCCCGGGCGGCCATCACCACCACCTGGTCTGCGAATCCTGCGGGAAGGCGATCGAGATCCACCCCCCGCTGGAGGACTGGATCCGCCAGGTCGCCCAGGACAGCGGCTACACCATCACCCGCCACGTCCTCGAGGTCTTCGGGGTCTGCCCCGACTGCGCCGCCCGCTGAGCCCGCCCGAGCTACGGCGTGGACGGAGTGGGGACGGCTCAACTCCGTCCGATTCGGACTGTTGCCGCTTGTCAGAGGGGTTTGGGCTGAGTCGGGAACCGTCTGCATTTCCGTCCAGGTCTTCCACCCGGTCGGCCGGCAGCGCCGCCTCGGTTAGGGTTGAGGCGAAAGCGAGGTAGTGGTGTCGAGCGTGACGAAATTGACCTTCATCGTTGGCGGAGTTCTGGTGGCGGTGGGGGTGATCTCCTACATCGCCTCGGGTGCGGCCAGTCTCACGGCGCTGATTCCCAGCGGGCTGGGAGTGCTGCTGCTGGTCGGCGCGGTGATCGCGCGGAAGCCGAACCTGCGCCGGCACGCGATGCACGTCACCATGCTGATCGCCCTGATCGGCATCATCGCCACCTTCGCGAACACCTTCCGGCTGGGCGAGGTCTTCGCCGGCACCGCGGAGCGACCGCTGGCCATCATCGCCAGCGCGATCACCTTCGTGACCCTGCTGATCTACCTCGCCCTCGGCATCGCCAGCTTCGTCCAGGCCCGCCGCAACCGCTGAGCCAAGCCGCTGCGCTACGCGATTGCGGTTATGACGGGGGTTGGCGGGGCGTCGCCCGTGCTGCGCTACGCGATAGTGGTTACCAGGCCTCGGCGCCGGCTCACATCGACCATCCCGTAGCGCGGCGGCTCGCCGCGGCCGGGCACCCTCCGGAATACGACCAACCTGTAGCGCAGCGGCCTCAGGCGAGTTCGATCACGCGGTCGCAGCGGGCGATCAGGGCGGGGTCGTGGGTGATCACGAGCACCGGACGGTCGGCGCTGGTCGTCCAGAGGTCATCGACGAGGGCGGTGGCGGTCGCCGCGTCGAGGTGTTCGGTCGGCTCGTCCAGGATCAACACCTGGTAGTCGCCCACCAGGATGCGGGCCAGCGCGACCCGGCGGGCCTCGCCGCCGGAGAGCGTGGCCCCCGCCTCACCGACGATCCGGGACGGATCCAGGTCGAGGCCGGCCCGGGCCAGCGCGTCGACGACCTGCGCGTGGGTGGCGTCGCGGTTCCCGATCCGGACGTTCTCGTCGATCGTGGTGGTGAAGAGGTGGGCGTCCTGGGCGAGGTAGCCGACTCGTCCGGCGATCTCGATCTCGCCGGCGACCGGCGGGATCAACCCGAGCACGGTGGCGGCGATCGTGGTCTTGCCGATGCCGCTCGGCCCCACCAGGGCCACCTTCTCGCCGGGCTCCACGGTGAGGCTCAGGCCGGTCACCACCGGGGCATTGCCCGGCCAGCCGGCGGCGAGCCCGTCAAGCCGGAGACCCGGCCAGGCGACTGGTGCGCCGAGGTCGGCGCGATCGCCCGAGCCGACTGGTGGGGCGTCCAGCACCTCGCCGACCCGGTCGAGCGCCGCCCGCGCCCGGGTCTGGGTCTGGGCGGAGGCGATCAGGTTCGCCAGCGCCTCGTGCAGCGCGAGCGGGGTGAGCACCAGCACCGCCAGCATCACCGGGGCCAGGGTTCCGCCCGCCACCTGGCCGCCGCCGATCACCAGGGCGCCGATCACCGCTGTTCCGGCCGCCAGCACCTGGACGCCGCTCGCCACGCCACGCACCAGGGCCGACCGGTCGGTCGCCCGGCGGAGGTCGGCGTCGATCTCCTGGAAGCGGGCCAGCCACGCTCGGTCGGCGCCGTAGGCGATGAGGTCGGGCGCCGTCCGCGCGATGGCGTGGACGGATTCCGCCAGCCGGCCGCGCAGCGGCAGCATCGCCGCGTCCGACCTTGACGAGGCGCGGCGGGCCAGAGCCGGGACGAGCAACCCGGCGACCGCGGAGGTGACGAGCAGGACGAGCGCGGCACCGGGGGAGAGAATGCTCAGCACGCCGGCCGTCGCCAGCACCACCAGCGCTGACGAGGCGAACGGCAGCCACACCCGCACCACCAGATCCTGGATCGACTCGACATCGGCGATCACCCGGGTCAGCAGGTCGCCCCGGCGGCGGCCCAGCAGGGTGGTGCGAGCCAGCCTGCCGTAGGTCTCCAGCCGCAACGCCGACTGCAGCCGCAGCGCGACATCGTGCCCCGCCAGCCGCTCGGCGTACCGGAAGGCGCCCCGTCCGATCCCGAAGGCGCGGACGGCCGTGGCCGGCGCGTAGAGCGAGAGGACGGGAGGCATCTCCGCTGCTCGTGAGAGCAGCCACGCCGACACCGCCATGAGCGCCACCGACGACCCGGTCGCCAGGAAGGCCAGGCCGCCGGCCAGGGTGAGTCGCTTGCCTGAGCCGGGGACGTCCGCGAAGACCCGGCGGAGCAGGGAGGCCTTCGCGGTGGGCTCGGGAGAGATCCCCGCCTGCGCGGGGATGACGGAAGCGGCGGGGGGTGTTCCTCGCGCCGCTGGCGCGCCGCTCGTCAGGACTCCTTCCTTCCCGCCGCCGTGAGCGGCGTGGTGGTCGTCGTCGGGGATGGCGGACGTGGTCGCAGCCAGTTCGTGGTCACCAGGAGATCCCGGATCGGAGTCCGGGATGACCAAGTTGGGCTGGGCGCGGACCTCACCACCGTCATCCCGGACTTGATCTGGGATCTCGTCGCCCAACCCGACCGACGTCAACGTTGCGGTTCGCTGGATACCGGCCACCGGAGGCAACAAGCGGAGGACGCGGTCGGCCTCGGCCAGGACGGCCGGACGGTGGGTCACCACCAGGGTCGCCACGCCGAGGCGGCGCAGGGTGGTCAGCAGGGTCGCTTCGGTGTCGGCGTCCAGGCCGGCGGTGGGCTCGTCCAGCACCAGCAGTTGGGCACGGCCCAGGGTGACCCGCAGCAGGGCGCGGGCGACGGCGATCCGGCGGCGCTCGCCGGCCGAGACCCCCTCGGCCTCATCCCCCACCGGGTGGTCGAGGGCGATCGCGGCGCCTCCGGCGAGGTCCAGGGCTTCGCGGAGGGCCCGGTCGGTGGCCTCCGGGAAGCCGAGCCGGAGGTTGTCGGCGACCGTCCCCGGGATGAGCCCCGGGTTCTGTCCTACCCAGGCGATGGCCCCGGACGCCGTCGCCGAACCGCCAGAGGGCGTGAGGAAGCCCATGACGGCGTGCAGCAGGGTGGTCTTCCCGCAGCCGCTCGGGCCGGTCAGGGCCACCACCTCGCCGGGCCGAACCTCGAAGGAGACCGGCAGCAGAGCAGGCGACCCGGCGCCCGGGTAGGCGTGGCTCAGCTTGCTGACCGCCAGGACGGCCGCCTGCCCGTCGACCCCAGCTCTTCCGGATCGAGGGCGTCCCTTCACGTCGAGAGCCTGTCCCTGGGCAGTGGCGCTCGACGCGAGGAGAGGCCCTCGATGGAGCAGGGGGGCCGGGCGTCCTGGGGCGTCGCTGGGTGCGGGGGTGGGTGGCGCCGGGTGCGGGCTGCCCGCGCCGGTGGTGCCGGCGTCGATCTGGGTGAAGGCGGCGTCGGCGGCGGCGATGCCGTCAGCCGCGTCGTGGTAGTGGACGCCGACCTGCCGGACCGGGAGGTACGCCTCGGGGGCGAGGATCAGGACGAACAGGGCGGTGGCCAGATCGAGGTCCCCGTAGAGCACTCGGAAGCCGACCGTCACCGCGATCACGGCCACCGAGAGGGTTGCCAGCAGCTCCAGCACCAGGGCGGAGAGGAAGGAGATCCGCAGCGTCCGCATGGTCTCGCTGCGGTGGGCCGCCTCGCTGCGCCGCAGCCCCTCGGCCTGGGCCTTGGCGCGTCCGAAGACCTGCAGGGTCGGCAGGCCGGCGACCAGGTCGGCGAAGTGGCCGGCGAGCCGGGTCTGCACCGCCCAGCGGCGTTTGGTGAGGGCTTCGGTCGTCCAGCCGACCAGGGCCATGAAGACCGGGATCAGCGGCAACGTGACGGCCACGATCAAGGCGGAGGTGAAGTCGGCGCCGAGGATGGCGACCCCCACCACCAGCGGCACGGTGATCGCCAGCGCCAGCTGCGGAAGGTACTTCGAGAAGTACCCGTCCAGGGCGTCCAAACCTTGAGTGACAAGGGTGATCAGCCCTGCCGTGCTGCCGGGCGCATCGACCGGACGGGCGAGTCGCGCGGCCATCAGATCCCGCCGCAGCTGCGACTTCACCGCCGCCGCGGCGCGCACCCCCAGCCATTCCCCGGCCCAGGTCAGCACCGCCTTGACCCCGAAGACCGCGGCCAGCCCGCCGACCGCCCACGCCAGCGTCCGCAACTCGCCGGTGCCGACGATGTCCGCCACCGATCGTGAGATCAGCCAGGCCTGCCCCAGGGTCGCAACCGCCGTCAGGCTGCCGACCGCGACCGCCGCGACCAGATAGCTCCGGGTCGCTCGGGCGCGCTTCAGCAACCGTGGGTCGATCGGGCCTGCCATCAGGTGTGACTCCTCATCGGCAGCAGGCTACCGGTGCGACACTCAGTGGACGCCGGCGTGGTCCTCGTCGGGGATGTTGTCGACGCTCAGCGGACGGCGGAAGACCCAGTAGGTCCACACGGTGTACGCCAGCACGATCGGGACGAAGATGACCGCGGCGATCAGCATGATCGTCAGGGTCGACTCCTGAGAGGCGGCGGTGGCCAGGTTCAGCACCTTGTCGGCGCCCTCGGGGTTGGCGAAGCCGAGGTCGGGGAACATGGTGAGGAAGATCCCGACCGCCACGAACAGGGTGGCGAGCGAGGTGCCGATGAAGGCCAGACCGGGACGCCCGCCGGCACCGACGAACCACCAGCCGGCGACCAGGCCGAGCGCGGCGAGCACAAGCAGCACCCACCCGATCGGGCCGGTGGGATGGACGATCGCGTTCTGCCAGAGCAGGAAGACCGCCCCGCCCACGATGGCCGCCAGGCCGATCGTGCCGGCGAACTTCTTCGCCCGGTCGTGGACGATGCCACGGGTCTTCAGGGTCAGGTAGATCGCGCCGTGGAAGAGGAAGAGCACCACCAGCACGATGCCGCCCAGGATGCCGAACGGGCTGAACAACTGCAGCAGGTAGGGCGCTGGGCTGAGCTTGAACAATGCGGTGGTCGCCTCGGCGGTGGCCGGCGGAAGCGCCTCGACCGGCAGCCCGATGATGAAGTTCGCGAAGGCGACGCCGAAGACCAGCGAGACCACGAAGGAGCCGATCGCCGCCATCCAATCGAAGGTCCGCTTGGCCGTCAGTTCGGGGTGCTTGGCGCGGTACTCGAAGGCGACACCGCGCACGATCAGCCCGATCAAGACCAGGAACAAAGGCAAGTAGAGCCCGGAGAAGAGGGTGGCGTACCAGGCCGGGAAGGCGGCGAACATGGCGCCGCCGGCGGTCAGCAGCCAGACCTCGTTGCCGTCCCAGACCGGGCCGATGCTATTGATCATGACCCGCTTCTCCTTCTCGGTCCTGCCGAGGAAGGGGATGAGCATGGCGACTCCGTAGTCGAAGCCTTCCAGGACGAGGTAGCCCGTCCACAGCACGGCGATCAGGCAGAACCAGACGATCTGAAGAGTGGTGAAGTCCATCGCAGTCTCCTCAGTAGGCGAAGCTCAGCGGAGCGTCGTCGTCGGTGATCACTTCTGGCTCGACCACATCCGGCAGGCCGAGCTTGATGTACTTCATCAGCAGCCGCACCTCGACCACGGCCAGCACCCCGTAGATCAGCGTGAAGAGCACCATCGTGGTGCCCATCTCGAAGGCGCTCACCCCCGGCGAGACCCCGGAGGCGGTGGTCAGCACGCCGTTGACCAGGAAGGGCTGGCGTCCCATCTCGGTGAAGATCCAGCCGAAGGAGTTGGCGAAGAGCGGCGCCAGCGGCGCGGCGAGCATCAGGCCCGTCCACCACCAGGTCTGCTTGGGCAGCCGTCCCTTGCGCAGCATGAAGAGGGTGAACGCGGCGATCGCCATGCCCGCGAAGCCCAGACCCATCATGAGCCGGAAGGTCCAGTAGGTGACCGGGATGTTCGGCACCCAGTCGTTGACGCCGATGGAATCGAGTCGCGGACGGGCGTCCACCTGCAGCGGGTTGTTGGGGTTCTGGATGCGGCCGGCGGCGAACTCGTCGCGCAGGTCGTTGATGCCCTCGACGCGGCCGTCCCAGGTTCCGGTGGCCAGGAAGGAGAGGACGCACGGCACCTTGATCGAGAAGACCTCCGACTGGCCGTCCAGCGTCCCGATGGTGAGGACGGAGAAGTCGGCGCACTCGCCGTTGCCGCCCTCGGAGATCCACAGCGCCTCCGCGGCGGCCATCTTCATGGGCTGCACCTCGGTCATGATCTTGCCCTGGATGTCGCCGGTGACCAGAATGCCGGCGCCCGCGATCAGCAGCACCCAGGCGCCGAACTTGGTCGCGAACCGGTGGGCCGCGACGTCCTCGCGCTGCCGCTCGGTGAGCTCGCCGGCCTGCTGGGCCGAGTGGAGCTTCGACAGGTGCCAGCCGCTGACGCCCATCACGAAGCCGCCGGCCACCATGTACGCCGCGAACAGGACGTGGGGGAGCGTCACCAGGGTCACCGGGTTGGTCAGGACGACCCACAGGTCGGCCATCTCGGCGCGGTCGGTGGCGGGGTTGAAGACCGCGCCGATCGGGTTCTGCATCCAGGAGTTGGCGGCGAGGATGAAGACCGCCGAGAGCATCGAGCCGATCGCCGCCAGCCAGATCGTCATCAGGTGCAGCCCCTTGGGCAGCCGGTCCCAGCCGAAGATCCACAGGCCCAGGAAGACCGACTCCAGGAAGAAGGCCAGCAGCGCCTCCAGCGCCAGCGGGGCGCCGAAGATGTCGCCGACGAAGCGGGAGTACTCGCTCCAGTTCATGCCGAACTGGAATTCCTGGACGATGCCGGTCACCACACCCATGGCGAAGTTGATCAGGAAGAGCTTCCCGAAGAACTTGGTCAGCCGCAGGTAGCGGATGTTCCCGGTGCGGTTCCAGACGGTCTGCAGGATCGCGACCAGCATCGACAACGCGATCGTCATCGGCACGAAGAAGTAGTGGTAGACGGTCGTAATCCCGAACTGCCACCTGGCTAGGGTTTCCGGTGTCACGTTGGCATCGTACTATCGCCTGTCGTAGCGCGGGGCCGAACGGGTGCGATTGCCGCGTCCAATCTCTGAGCAGTCCTACTACAAGGTGTCGTAATCCGGCCTGCCTGGCCTATCATGGCCGGGTGCTGGGCGATTTGGAGACCGCGGTGATGGAGATCCTGTGGGCGCATCCCGATGAGGCGATGACCGTCCGCGATGTCCACGAGCAGGTCACCGCCAAGCGCGACCTCGCCTACACGACCGTGATGACCGTCCTCGACCGGCTCAGCAAGAAGGACATCGTGGCCCGCGAGCTGGAGGGGCGCGCCTGGTTGTACCGTCCGGCCCGCACCCGGGTCGAGCTGGTGACCGGCGAGATCCATGACCTGCTCGGCTGGCTCTCCCCCTCCGAGCGCGCCGCGGTGAAGGCGCTGTTCTCCGAGTAGCACGCCCGGCGGAGTCGGGACGGCTCCGGCCTCCGGACGGAACTGAACGGTCCCCATCTCGTCCCGCGGTCCCACCGTCCGCTCCAGAACGCGCGGTCGAGGGTCGATGGGCCTGCGGCGCGCGGCTTGTGAGCGCTAGGCTCCAGACGCCGAGAGGAGCTGCGATGTCGCATCACAACAGCCACACCGTCCTGACCAGCGCCGACAGCAGCGCGTTCGCGTCGGTGCGGCAGCGCGGGACGACGCGGGACGAGCGCTACGCGATGGGACGGGCGCTGCGCGAGCGGGTGCCGATCTCCGCGCTGGGGGTGTGGAACGCCACCCAGGCCCGTCCCGACCCGATCGACCTGATCAACGCCTCCCATGACGGCCGGCTGGAGGATCTCGTCCCGATCCGGGTGGGGCGGATGGTCTCGTCCCCCTACGGCTTCTACCGGGGCACCGCCGTGGTGATGGCCGCCGATGTGGCGGCGCTGCCGATCACCGGCATCATGCCGGTCATCTGCGGTGACTCCCACCTGGGCAACTTCGGCTTCTACCGTTCCCCCGAGGGCGAGCAGGTGATCGACCTCAACGACTTCGACGAGGCCCACCCGGGCGCCTGGGAGTGGGATCTGCGCCGGCTGGTCGCCGCCGTCTGGGTGGCCGGACGCGAGAACGGCTACAGCGAGGAGGCCATCGCCGAGGCCGTGCACGCCTGCGTCATCGCCTACCGCGACGAGGTCGCCCAGCTGGCCTCGATGCCGCTGCTGGCCCGCTCGTACAACCGGCTCGATGTCGAGCGGCTGCACGAGACCGCCACCGAGAAGGAACTGCGCGACGAGATCAGGCGGGCCGCCAAGACCGCCCGCAAGCGCACCTCGGATCGCGCCGCCCCCCGGTTCATCACCGAATCGGACGGCGAGCGCCGCATGATCGAGGAGCCGCCGCTGATCCGCTCGGTGCGCGGCGAGGAGTACGAGCAGCTCGCCGAGGGCCTGGACGCCTACCTCGAGACCCTCGCCCCGCACTGGCGCCGGGTGGTCGCCGGCTACACCCTGGTCGACATCGCCCACAAGGTGGTCGGGGTCGGCTCGGTCGGGCTGCGCGCCTATGTGGCCTTGCTGGAGGGCAGTTCCCCCGACGACGTGCTCTTCCTGCAGCTCAAGCAGGCCCGCCGCTCGGTGCTGGCCCAGTACGTCCACGGCGACAGCGCCTGGCACGCCCACCAGGGCCAGCGGGTGGTCGAGTACCAGCAGGCGCTGCAGACCGTCTCGGATCCCCTGCTCGGCTGGACGGAAGTGGACGGACGGCAGTACTACGTCCGTCAATTCCGGAACATGAAGGGCACCGTGCCCCTGGACGGGCTGACCGCCAGCGCGCTGAAGGACTACGCCGGCATCGTCGGCCACCTGCTCGCCAAGGGTCACGCCCGCACCTCCGGAGCGTCCATGATCGCCGGCTACCTGGGCAACGGCGAGAAGGCCGCCAAGGCATTCTCCCGGTTCGCCCGCCTCTACGCCGACCAGACCGAGGCCGACCACGCCGCCCTGGTGAAGGCCGCCCGCGACGGCCGCATCCCGATCGCCGACGGAGCGCTGGCTGCCATGGGCTCGGCCTTCCGCCCGGGGGGATAGGTGCACTTTCTGCCAGGTAGTGAGCTTGCGCGACAAATACGTCGCGGGGAGCGACTATATGGCAGAAAATGCACACCGGCCCGGGTACCTTGGCTGCGCGAGGTCGGGTGGCGCTGCCCCTTCACCGGCGCCGGACCATGGACTTCGATGCTAAGGAGGCCCTGTGGCTGAGCCACGCTGGTACCGGGCGTACATCTTCGA
>JAPUEM010000065.1:4994-7701 GCA_027492575.1 Propionicimonas sp. | reverse complement strand
GATGCTAAGGAGGCCCTGTGGCTGAGCCACGCTGGTACCGGGCGTACATCTTCGACCTGGATGGAACCATCTATCTGGGGGACGGGCTGCTGCCCGGTGCCCGCGAGGTGGTCGAGACGCTGCGGGCGCGGGGGGCGACCGTCCGGTTCGTGTCGAACAATCCGACTCTGCGGCTGGCCGACTACCAGGCCAAGCTGACCCGGCTCGGGCTGCCGGTCGAGCCCGGCGAGGTGGTGACCAGCCTGGTTTCCACCACCCGCTGGCTGACCCGCTACCGTCCGGACGCGGTGGTCTTCCCGATCGGCGAGGCACCCTTGATCGAGGCCCTGGCCGAGGCGGGCATCGCGATGTCGGAGGACCCGGCCGAGATCGACATCGTGCTGGCCAGCTACGACCGCGGCTTCGCCTACCGCAAGCTGCAGATCGCCTTCGACGCCCTGTGGTTCCACAAACGGGCGGTGCTGATGTCGACCAATCCCGACCGGTTCTGCCCCTTCCCCGGCGGACGCGGCGAGCCCGACGCGGCCGCCATCGTCGCCGCCATCGAGGCCTGCGCCCGGGTGAAGCTGGAGCGGACCTTCGGCAAGCCCTCCGCCCTGATGGCCGAGATGGCGCTGGACGGGCTCGGGGTCGAGCCCGCCGACGCGCTGATGATCGGCGACCGGCTGCCCACCGACATCGCCATGGGCCGCCGTGCCGGCATGGACGCCGCCCTCGTCCTCACCGGTGATTCCGGCCGCGCCGACATCGCGTCCGTCCCCGAGGACGAGCAGCCCAGCTACGTCCTGGAATCGCTGGTCGAACTGCTGCCCGAGGCTTCGACAGGCTCAGCCAGCGTTCCCTGAGCCTGTCGCACCGTTCCCTGAGCCTGTCGAAAGGTCGCGACCTGTGTTCTGGGATCTCCAGGGCACCGCATGGCCAGGCCGAACCGGCGAGCGTAGACTCGCGAGATCCGAGCGTGGGGGCAGGGCATGGACGAAGTCGATCAGCCGCGGCCACCCCAGCCTGCCTGGACGGACGCGCTCGCGGCGGTCGCCGAGGATCTCGCCGGCGAGTTCCGGCTGCAGCCACTGCTGGAACGGATCCTGCGCAGCGCGGTCGAGTTGCTGGGCTGCAGCAGCGGCTCGCTCTGCCTGATCGACGCGGTCGCGCACACCTATCTCAAGCAGATCGACCTCGACGAGGGCTGCCAGACCGGCCAGGTCTTCCCGCTCGACGAGGGGGTCACCGGAGCGGTCGCCAAGGCCGGCAAGCCGGTCATCTTCGACACCTACGCCCAGGTCGGACGCGGCCACATCGCACCCCACGAGGCGCGCTACCGGCGGGCCGTGATCGGCGCACCCATCCTGCGGCGGGGGTCTCCGATCGGCGCGCTGGTGGTCTTCGCCGGCTCGGACGAGCAGCGCTTCACCCAGGCCGACGCCGACCTGCTCGCGCGCTTCGCCACCCATGCCGCGATCGCGATGGCCAATTCCCGGCTGCACGAGGAGGCCTCGGCCAGGATGCGGGCCGACGCCGTGGTCGCCGAGCGGGAACGCTCGATGCTCGAGCTGCACGACTCGGTCGGACGCGGCCTGGCCACGATCATGCTCAACCTCGGCGAGGCCCACCAGCAGCTCAGCCGCGGCGGCGACGCGGCCGCCTCCCTGCTGGCCGCGCAGCGGGTCGCCGAGGAGACCCTGAACGAGGGACGTCGGGCGGTCTGGGGGCTGCGTCCGGCCGGTCACGGACGCCGCTCGCTGGCCGAGAGCCTGCAACTCGACCTGGAGTGGCTGCAGGCCACCTCGGGGCTCACCCCGGTCTTCCGGCAGTTCGGCGAGCCGCAGGAGGTCGCCACCGAAGTCGAGCACCAACTGCTCCGGATCGTCGGCGAGGCGCTGGCCAACGCCACCCAGCACGCCCGGGCGTCCATGGTGCGGCTCGGGCTGGTCTACGGCTCGGACGGCGTCGCGGTGATCGTCGAGGACGACGGTGCCGGCTTCGATGTCGACGCCGAACTGGGCCGGCCGCGCGGGGTCGGGCTGCGCGGGCTGGTGGCGCGAGCCGGCCAGGTGGGCGGCCGGGTGCGCATCGACTCCACCCCCGGCTGGGGGACGCGGGTGCGGGCCGATCTGCCCTATCGCAGCGCCAGTGCCCCGGACGGCCCCCGGCTGCGAGTGCTGATCGTCCACTCCCAGCCGGCGATGCGGGCCGGGCTGGTGCGGCTGCTGGCGGCGAGCGAGCCCAGCGTCCAGGTGGTCGCCGAGGTGGGCGATCTCGATCAGGCCGTCGAGGCGCTGCGGCTGCTGCACCCGGCGGTGGTGCTGGCCGGAACCCGGCTGCCCGGGGTCACCGGGCCGGCCCTGCTGAACGCGGTGACCGCCGTCGATCCGTCGGTGGGTGTGGTCGCGATCTCCGACCGTCCGGCTGCCGCCGAGGCCGAGGTGCGCGAGTGGGTGGCCGCCGGCGCCCGCGGCTTCGTCAACGCCGACGCCGATGCGACCGCGCTGGGCCGCGCCGTGGTCGGGGTGGCGCGCGACGACGTCCTGGTGCTCGGCGGTGTGCTGGAGCAACTCGGCGGCCTGCCCTCGGTGGAATCCGACTCCCGCCTGACCACCCGCGAAGCCGAGGTCCGTGCCCTGCTCGAACAGGGCCTGGCCGATAAGCAGATCGCCCACCGCCTCGGCATCTCCGTGAAGACGGTCGAGAAGCACGTCTCCGCGATCCT
>JAPUEM010000065.1:3299-4894 GCA_027492575.1 Propionicimonas sp. | reverse complement strand
TCCCCCAGGGCGGGGGTGGGTTATCCCCCATTCAGTTGGGACGCCGGGCTGCCTAGGGTGGCGGCATCGTCCGGCGTCGAGAGAGGCATCGTGCCCGTCACATCCTTGGCAGACATCCTGAAGCCAGCCTTCGAGCAGCGGTACGGGGTGCCCGCGATCAATATCGTCAACGACCTCACCATGGAGAACGTGCTCGCGGGCGCCGTCGAGGTGCGCTCGCCGATCATCGTCCAGACCTCGGTGAAGACCGTGAAGACCATCGGCACCCACGTGCTCTACGCCATGTGGGAGGCGATGACCCGCGGCATCGAGGTGCCTGCCTGCCTGCACCTCGACCATTGCCCGGAGCGGCAGG
The DNA here is from genome assembly GCA_027492575.1 of Propionicimonas sp. Lineage (GTDB taxonomy): Bacteria > Actinomycetota > Actinomycetes > Propionibacteriales > Propionibacteriaceae > Propionicimonas. Next base: position 4,539 of record JAPUEM010000065.1, on the reverse strand, counting down.
TGATCACCGACTGTCTGGCCGAGGGCTGGAACTCCGTCCTCTTCGACGCCAGCCTGCTGCCGGTCGAGGAGAACCAGCGGCAGACCGTCGAGGTGGTCGCCGAGGCCCGCCGCTACGGCGCCCACGTCGAGGGCGAGATCGAGTCGATCACCGGCCAGGAGGACGGGGTGGGCTCCGACGAGGAATCCCGCCAGCAGACCGCCGAGGTGACCCTCACCTACCTGCGCGAGACCGGGGTGGACGTCTTCGCGCCCGCCATCGGCAACGCCCACGGACGCTACAAGCGGGCCCCGATCCTCGACTTCCAGCGGGTCACCGACCTGGTCACCGCGCACCCGATCCCGATGGCACTGCACGGCGGCTCCGGGCTGTCGGACGAGCAGTTCCAGGATCTGATCGCCCGCGGCTGCGCGAAGGTCAACATCTCCACGGCCCTGAAGGAGCGGTTCATGCAGTCGAGCCTGGGCTACCTCAAGGAGGCCGAGGCCGCCGACAAGTGGGATCCGCCCTCGCTCTTCAAGGTGGTCGCCGCCGACATCCGCGACCTGACCAAGGGGTATGCGGAAGTCTTCGGCAGCGCGGGGAAGGCCTGACATGCTCACCGCGGTCCAACGCCATGAGAGATCCCGGATCGGAGTCTGTTCCTCGGCCCGCTCCCGCGGCCCTCGTCAAGTCTCCTTCCTTCCCGCCGCCGAAGGCGGCGTGGCGGTCGTCGTCTGGGATGACGGGGTGGGGTGGGCCCGCGGGTCACGGAGGCTGCAACTCAACCACGTCATCCCGGGCTTGACCCGGGATCTCACACGGCAGATCGCCCGTGTGGAGGTCTGAGATGCCGGCCCTGATCTTCGACTGCGACGGCGTCCTGGCCGACACCGAGAAGGACGGTCACCTGCCGGCCTTCAACGCCGCTTTCGCCGAAGCCGGGCTGCCGGTGGAATGGAGCGAGGCCGAGTACGCCGAGAAGCTCAGGATCGGCGGTGGCAAGGAGCGGATCGCGTCCGTCTTCACCCGGGCACTGGATGCGGCCATCGGTGTCTCTACGGACGTAGAGCGCGCCGACTGGATCAAGCAATTGCACCTGGGCAAGACCGCCCTCTTCACCCAGCGGGTGGCGGACGGACTGCTGCCCGGCCGTCCCGGCATCCGGCGCATCATCGCCGATGCGCTGGATGCCGGATGGACGGTGGCGGTCGCCTCCACCTCGGCCGAGGCCAGCGTCCGGGCCGTGCTGCGGCATGCC
>JAPUEM010000065.1:0-3199 GCA_027492575.1 Propionicimonas sp. | reverse complement strand
TGCCCCGCCCACCGTCATCGCCACCCCGGCCGGGTTCGTCCCTGCCGGCGAAGTAGCCCTGGAAGACCTGACCGCCCTGATTGCGAAGGAGCACACCGAATGAGCGGAACCCTTGCCGACACCGAGTTCGTCGTCCGCCGGATCTCGGAGACGATCCTGGCCAACGAGACCTACTTCGGCGACCTGGACGCGGTGGTCGGCGACGGCGACTTCGGGTACTCGCTGGCGCGCGGCTTCGAGATCGTCGTCGACCAGTGGGAGAGCTTCGACCGGACGGATCCCGGCGTCTTCCTGCAGAAGGTGGCCATGACGATCTCGAGCCGGATCGGCGGCACCTCGGGCCCGATCTGGGGTACCGCCTTCCTGCGCACCGGAGCGCAGTTGAAGGGCAGCGAGACTTTCGAAGGCGCCGACCTGGTGCGCGCCCTGCGAGCCGCCGTCGAAGGGATCAAGGCCCGCGGCCAGGCCGAGCTGGGCGACAAGACCCTGCTCGACTCGCTCGTCCCCGCGATCGACACCCTGGAGGCCGAACTCGGCAACGGCTCGTCCCGCGGAGAGATCGTCAAGGCGATGGCCGCCACCGCCCGCGAGACCGCCGATGCCACCGCCAACCTGCAGGCGATGCGCGGCCGCGCCGCCTACACCGGCGAGCGCTCGATCGGCTCGGTGGACGCCGGCGCCACCGCGATCGCCGTCCTGCTCGAAGCCCTGGCCGTCGACTGGCCCGAATAACTGAAGGAAGCGAATGGGACAGGGGACGGTTCCTCGTCCCGGCTCCCGAACCAAACGCGAGAAAGCGGGACAAAGGAACCGTCCCCCTGTCCCGCGACACGAATAACTGAAGCGCGGCGACCCTTCGACAAGCTCAGGGAGCGTCAGAGAGGTCGCCGGAACGATCCGGAACGATCTCTGAGCCTGTCGAAGGGTCGTTCCCCACAACTGAACACTCAGCAACACACTCGAAGGAGAGTCATGAAGAAGTTCGTCAACGATCCCAAGCAGTTCGTGCCCGAGATGCTCGAGGGCATCGCGCTGGCCAACCCGGAGACCATCGTCTACGTGCCCGAGTACAACCTGATCATGCGTTCCGACGCGCCGAACAATGACAAGGTCAGCATCGTGCAGGGCTCCGGCTCCGGCCACGAGCCGGCCCACGTCATGGTGGTCGGCCCCGGCATGCTGGACGCGGCCTGTCCCGGTGACGTCTTCGCCGCCCCGCCGGCCGACTACGTCTTGAGACCGCCAAGCGGGTAGCCTCCGACAAGGGCGTGCTGCTGCTGGTCAACAACTACACCGGCGACCGGATGGCCTTCGACATGGCCGCCGAGCTGGCCGACGCCGACGGCATCAAGGTGAAGACCCTCTTCATCAACAACGACGTCGCCGTGCAGGATTCCACCTGGACGGTCGGACGCCGCGGCGTGGCCGGCAACTTCTTCGTCATCAAGGGCGTCGGCGCGAAGTCCGAACAGGGCGCCGACATCGACGAGGTCTACCGGGTCGGCGAGAAGATCAACTCGGTCACCCGCACCATGGGCATCGCGCTCACCGCCTGCACCCCGCCGGCCAAGGGCAGCCCGCTCTTCGACCTCGGCGAGGACGAGATGGAGGTCGGCGTCGGCATCCACGGCGAACCCGGACGCCGCCGCGCCAAGCTGGTCAGCGCCGACGAGATCGTAGACGAGCTGCTCGGCGCGATCGTGCCCGACCTGCCGTTCGTCTCCGGCGACCGGGTCGCGTTGATGGTCAACGGCCTGGGCGGCACCCCGATCAGCGAGCTGTACCTGCTCTACGGCATCGCCGCCAAGAAGCTGCAGGCCCAGGGCATCGAGATCGCCCGCAGCTACGTCGGCGAGTACTGCACCAGCCTGGAGATGGCCGGCGCGTCCATCACCCTGGTCAAGCTGGACGACGAGATCGAGGAGTTGCTGGCCGCCCCCGCGTCCATCGTGAACCGGATCTTCTGATCCTCACACCGCTCGCGCGGTGTTCGTCAAGACTCCTTCCTTGCCGCCGCTCAGCGGCGTCGCGGTCGTCGTCTGATCCTCACACCCTCGCGCCCTACGCGTCGGGACGGAGGCCTGCCGTCCGGTCTTCGCATCGCGTGAGTTGAGATCCCGGGTCGGAGCCCGGGATGACGAGGTTGGGTTGGCCACAGACGGTCTCGTGTGAGCGCCTTCTGTTCCACCGGCTCAAGCTGGAGATCCCGGGTCGGAGCCCGGGATGACGGGGGTTGGGTTGGGGCGCCTGGCCGCACACGGTCGCGCATGGGCGCCTGCTGTTCCACCGGCTCAAGCTGGAGAGCCCGGGATGACGGGGGTTGGGTTGGGGCGCCTGGCCGCACACGGTCGCGCATGGGCGCCTTCCGTTCCACCGTCATCCCGGGCTTGACCCGGGATCTCGGCGCAACCACCGATCAAGCCGTGGCGGCTGGGCTCCAATCCGTGGGTAGTCTGCGGGGCATGGGATCGGTGACGCAGGTGTGGGCGCATCGCGGGGCGAGCGATCATGCCCCCGAGAACACCCTCCCCGCGTTCGAGTTGGCGCTGGAGCAGGGCGCGGATGGGGTGGAGTTCGACGTCCAGCTCAGCAAGGACGGCGCGGTCGTCCTAGTGCACGACGACACTCTCGATCGCACCACGGACGGGCACGGGCGGGTGGTCGACCACACCCTGGCCGAGTTGCGGAAGCTGGACGCCCGTAATGGCATGAACCACCACCAGCCGGTCACCATCCCCACCCTGGACGAGGTGCTGGCCCTGCTCGCCCCCGAGCGGGCGCGGATCAACATCGAGCTGAAGAACGACGAGGAGCCCTACCCCGGCCTGGAGGACGAGGTGCTCGCCGCCGTCCAGCGCCACAAGGTCGGCAACCGGGTGGTGATCTCGTCCTTCTCGGAGAACAGCCTGCGCCGGCTGCATACCCTTGACCCGGCGATCGAACTGGCCACCCTGTACACCCGGCCGCAGGTGCGGCCGTGGCGGGAGGCGCTGGCGATCGGGGCGCGCGCCATCCACCCGCCCACGGCCTGCGTCTTCGGCCGCCCATGGGTCTACCGCGCCCACCTGCTCGGCCTGGCGATCCGCCCCTGGGTGCCCAACCGCGAGTCGACCCTGGCCCGGCTGATGCGCTGCCGGGTGGACGCCGTGATCACCGACCTCCCGAGCCTCGCCTGCGAGGTCCGCGCCCGGATCCGCAC
>JAPUEM010000064.1 GCA_027492575.1 Propionicimonas sp. | reverse complement strand
CCTAATCCGGAGTGCGGGGCGTACAGTCACCGCCGTGGACGAGTCGTTGGCGCGCTGGCTGATCGGGGCCGAGGGGGCCGAAGCCCTGGCAGCGGCCGCGGCCTGGCCGGATCCGTCCTCGCTGGCGGCGGCCCAAGCGTTGCGGCGCCGCTGGACGCCCGATCAGGCGGCTGCGGCGACCCGGCAGGTCGCACTGCGGCGACGGGCGGCGGCGAAGTTCGGCGAACGGGCCGGCGGGATCTTCTTCACCTCGGAAGGTCTGGAGCAGGCCACCCGGGCGACCGTCGCCCGCTGGCGCGCTGACCGGATGGTGGCTGCCGGGGCGAGGCGGGTGGTCGATCTCGGCTGCGGGATCGGAGCGGACGCGCTGGCCTTCGCCGATGCCGGGCTGGAGGTCGTCGCGGTCGAACTCGACCCGGCCACGGCCGTCCTGGCGCAGGCCAACCTGGGGGAGCGCGGCCGGGTGCATACCGGAGATGCGGAGGTGCTGGCCGACGACCTGATCGCACCCGGCGACGCAGTCTTCCTCGATCCGGCCCGGCGTACCGCCCGGGGCCGCACCTGGCGGGTGGCCGAGGTCACACCACCCTGGGGCTGGGCGACCGGGATGCTGGACGGCCGGACCGGCTGCCTGAAGGCCGGCCCGGGCATCGCCCACGCCGACCTGCCCGCGGACTTCGCCACCGCCTGGGTGAGCGACCACGGCGACCTGGTCGAAGCCGGCCTCTGGTCGGGTCAGCCGGATTGGGCGCCGGGCGCCCGGCTGGCCGTGCTGCTCCCGGACGGAGTCGAGTGGCTGATCGAGCGGCGTCCCGATCCGGCGGTGGGTGGCGCCGGCCGCTACCTGTACGAACCGGGCCCGGCGGTGATCCGCGCCGGTGGCGTCCCCGCGCTCGCCGAGCTGCTGGACGGCTGGGCGCTCGCTCCCGGGATCGCCTATCTCACCTCCGACAAGCTGGTTCACACACCCTTGGCGACCGCCTTCGAGATTCAGCAGGTGCTGCCCCACGACGAACGGACGCTGCGCGCCTGGGCTCGCGAGGCCGGAATCGGCACCCTGGAGATCAAGCTCCGCGGCCTGGACATCGACCCCGCCGTGCTGCGCCGCCGCCTCAAGCTCGCCGGCCCGAACGCGGCCACGGTGATCCTCACCCCCACCCGGGAAGGAACGCGTGCCCTGGTCGCAGCCCGGCTTTGAGATCCCCGCCTTCGCGGGGATGACGAAGAAGGCGGGATTGCCTGGTTGGGCCGGACGCAGACTCAATCACCGTCATCCCGGACTCCGATCCGGGATCTCTCCTGCGTGAACGAGATGGTCAGCTGAGCTGCCAGGAGTGCGGCGGGACGCCGTCCACCGGTTCGTCGGAGATGTTCAGGCGCAGTTCCAGGCGCTCGTCGGGGCCGGCGAGGTGCAGGGTGATCGAGGTATTCGAGACCGCCGAGGTGGTGACGTCGGCCTCGGCCAGCCAGGGGTGCCGGCGGCGCAGCGCGATCATGGCGCGGTAGTGGTCGTGCAGGTCGGCTCCGAAGGGCAGCAGCCCGTCCGGCGATTCCGGGAAGGGCGGGCGCACGGCGTCGTCGCCGTAGGCGTTCTCCTGCTTCTCGCCGGTGAAGCCCTGCTCGTCGCCGGCGTAGATCGACGGCACGCCGGGCAGCAGCATCAGCAGCGCGACCGCGAGCCGGACGTGCCGCGGATCGTCCAGCTGGGTGGCGATCCGGGTGACGTCGTGGTTGCTCAGGAAGGTCTGCGGCAGGAAGAGCCTCACCAGCTCGCGGTGGTGCTTGAGCGCCCAGTCGAGGGCGAAGAAGTTGCGATCCTTCAGCGCCGTCCAGGTCAGGTGCCACAGCTCGTACTGGGTGACCGAATCGACCCCCGAGCCGGTCACGAAGTCCTCGTACGGCCCGTGGATCACCTCACCCAGCACCCAGGCCTCGGGGTGGGCGGCCCGCACCCTATCCAGGATCGGACGCCAGGCCGGCGCGCCCGCGGCGTAGGCGGCGTCCAGCCGCCAGGCGTCCGCCCCTCGCTCCAGCCAATGGATCATCACGTCGCCGACGTACTGCGCCACCACCGGGTTGGCCAGGTTCAGTTCGACCAGCCGCGGGTGACCCTCGAAGTTCCACGGGAAGCCCTCCTCCGACCACTTGATCCAGTCGCCCTCGGGCGTGCCGGGGCCGGCCGCGATCGCCCGCCGGACGATCTCGTGGTCGCGGGCCAGGTGGTTGAAGACGCCGTCCAGGCAGAGCCGGATGCCGCGGGCCTTCGCCTGGGCGACCAGCTCGTCGAAGTCGGAGTCGTCGCCCAGCCGGGGGTCGATCCGGTAGTGGTCGAGGGTGTCGTAGCCGTGCGAGCCGGCGGCGAAGATCGGCGCCAGCAGCAGCCCGTTGGCGCCCAGTTCGACGAGGTAGTCGAGCCAGTTCAGCAGCTGCGGCAACCGGTGGGTGACATCGCTGACCGCATTGCGCTCCGCGTCCACGAAACCGAGCGGATAGACGTGCCACCAGATGACCTTCGCCGACCAACCATTCGCCATTCGGGAGAGCTTACCGCCGACCGCCTTCAGGCGGCTGCC
>JAPUEM010000063.1 GCA_027492575.1 Propionicimonas sp. | reverse complement strand
CTACAGCACTCCCTGGAAGCTGAACCGGAAGGTCAGTTCCTGACCGGCCGGCAGGCAGTACTCCGGGTAGGTCATCGCTCCCCAGGCGTTGTCGCCGGCCACGCCGCGACGCATCAGCGCCGGGCGCAGCACGGTGTGCTGGGTGGGCGGCAACTCGTTGGGGTGCCGGGCGTTCTCGATCTCGAAGGGCGTCCAGGGCAGCGCGGAGAACTCCATGCCGTCGGCGGCCTCGAAGCGCAGGCCCGGGCCGCGTCGATCGGTCACCTGGGCCCAGCGCACTCCGGTGTGGTTACCGGATTCCTGGGGACGCAGGTAGTGGGCCAACTGCTCGCGCACGTCGCCGCTGTAGACGCCCAGCCGGGCGCCGTTGCGACGGTCGACGTAGCACTCCTGCGGGCCTTCGCCGTACCAGGTGAGCTGCCGCAGGGCGGACGGGGCGACGAACTGCATGCCGAACTCGGGCATGTCCGGCAACCCCTCGCCGGGCTGGACGGTCACGGTGACCGCGACCCGTCCGCTGCCGTAGACCCGGTAGCTCACCTCGCTGCTGCTCACCGGGGCGGTCGGGAGCAGGTAGCGGTAGGCGATCTCGACCGAGTCGTCGTGCTGGGTCACCAGCGGGTACGCGGCCGGCGCCTCACGCTCGGCGACATGCCAGGTGCCGTCGGGCTTGGCGTCCAGGCTGGCCAGCCGCCACTGCCCGTCGCGGAAGGGCATCCCCCAGCCGCGCTCGTTCGAGGTCGGCGCATGCCAGAAGTTTGGCATCGGCATGGCCCGTAGCAGTTCCTGCCCACCGTCCGAGGTGAGACCGTACCGGTACGACACCAGCCCGCCGTGCAGCCGGGAGAAGAGCGCCAGGAAGTGCTTCCCGCGCACTCCGTAGTTGTGGATGCCGCGGATCAATTCCGGCGCCGGTTCCCGTACCACGGCAGGTGGACCGGCCGCCACGAAGACCTCCTGCAGCCAGGCCACCTCGTGCCCGGCCGGAGCCCACTCGGTCGCCGTCCGCTGCCGGAACGAGACCTCGACGCAGTACTCCCCCGCCGCCTCCGGAACCGCGACCGGCGAGGCATAGCTGCCGGTCTCCCCCGGCGCGACGGCGGTGTCGAGGACGGCCCGCGCCAGCGTCCGTCCCTCGCGAGCCAGCGTGACCACGCACTCGTAGGCGGACGAGTTCGTGAACAGCAGCCGGTTCTCGATCGTCACCGAGCCGCGGTCGATCTCGACCCGGAAGCCCTGGTAGAGGTACTTCATCTCGGACAGGAAGGGCTTCGGGGTGTGATCGGCGAACAGGATGCCGTTCCCGGAGAAGTCGGCGTCGTGCGGCGCCTCGCCGCTGTCACCGCCGTAGCCGAAGAACTCGTTGCCGTACTGGTCGGTGAGCCGGACGGCCTGGTCGGCGAAATCCCAGATGAAGCCGCCCTGGAAGAGCGGGTCGCGGTAGGCCAGATCGAGGTACTTGTCGACCGCGCCGAAGGAGTTGCCCATCGCGTGGGCGTACTCGCACAGCACATAGGGCTTGTCGCGGTGCTCGGCCAGGTACTCCTCGATCTCGCCCGCCGGTGGGTACATCCGGCTGACCACGTCGGTGGTCTCGGGGTACCGCGGATCCCAGTAGACCCCTTCGTAGTGCACCGGACGGCTGTCGTGGGCGCGGAACCAGTCGGCGACCGCGAGGATGTTGCTGCCGCCGAAGGACTCGTTGCCGCAGGACCACATCACGATGGACGGGTGGTTCTTGTCACGCTCGAGCACGTTGGCCGCCCGATCGAGCAGCACGGCCCGCCATTCCGGGCGGTCGCCCGGCACCGCGTCCTCGATCGCCCGCTCGCCGCGCGCCACCTGATCCCAGATGCCGTGGGATTCCAGGTTCATCTCGTCGATGACGTAGAGCCCGTACTCGTCGCACAGCTCGTAGAAGAAGGTGTTGTTCGGGTAGTGGCTGGTCCGGACGGCGTTGATGTTGTTCGCCTTCATCAGCCGGATGTCGGCCTCGGTCCGCTCCCGGCTCATCACCCGGCCCTGCAGGCCGAACTCGTGCCGGTTGACGCCCTTGAAGACGATGCGCTGCCCGTTGATCTTCAGTAGGCCGTCCTCGATGCCGAACCGGCGCACCCCCACCCGCTGCGGGATCACCTCGGTGACGTTCCCGGCGGCGTCCCGCACCTCGATGGTCAGGTCGTAGAGCTGGGGATCCTCCGAACTCCACAGCCGGGGGGAATCGATGCCGATGCCGAAGCCACCCTGGCCGTCCGGGGTCAGCTCACCGACCCCGCCGAGCGAGGCCACAACGCTGCCCTCCCCGGCCAGCTGGACCCGAAGCCGCACCTCGGCGTGCTGCAGGTCGTCGCTCAGGGTGCACGTCACCCGCAGATCCTCGACATGTGCCACTGGACGGCGGTACAGCACGACATCGCGGAAGAGGCCGGAGAACCGGAAGAAGTCCTGATCCTCGATCCAGGAGCCGGCGCTCCACTTGAAGACCTGCGCGGCCAGCCGGTTCTCGCCGGCCACCAGCGCGTCGGTCAGGTCGAACTCCGACGGGGTGAACGAGTCCGCGCCATAGCCGATGTAGCGACCGTTGAGCCAGACCGCGATCGCGCTCTCGGCGCCCTTGAAGGCGATGCTCAGCCGCTCGCCGGGCGCCAGCGGCTCGTCCAGGGTGAAGCTGGTGACATAGCTGGCCACCGGGTTGTACCGCTGCGGCACGTGGCCGGGTTCGACCGGCTCGTGACCGTCCCAGGGGTACTGGACGTTGGTGTACTGCGCCCGGTCGTAGCCCTGCAGCTGGAGGTGACCGGGCACCGCGATGTCGTCCCACGCCGAGCAGTCGAAGTCCGCCGCCTCGAAGCCGGGGATGGTCTGCCCCTGGTTCTTGGCGTAGTGGAACTTCCATACTCCGTTCAGGCACTGCTCGTAGCCGCTGACACCGAGCTGTGCCTCGGCTGTGCTGCGGAACCAGCGATGGTCGCTGTGCGCGGGCAGCCGGTGCTCGGCGAAGTACTCCGGATCGGCGATCCGGACGGGGTCGAAGGTCACTTGATAGCTCCTGTAATGCCGTCGGCGAAACTGCGCTGTAGCGCGAGGAAGACCGCCACTGCCGGCAGCGAGGCCAGCAGCACGGCGAGCATCAGCACGCCGTAGTCGGTCACATACCCTGCCCGCAGGTTCGCGATCAGCATGGGCATGGTCTGGTATTCGTTCTTGATCAGGATCACCTTCGGCCACAGGAAGTTGTTCCAGGCGGCCATGAAGGTGATGACCGCCGCGGCGGCGTAGGTGGATTTCATGGTGGGCAGGAAGATCCGGAAGAAGATGCTCAGCTCCCCCAGCCCGTCGATCCGGGCGGCCTCAATGATCTCGTGCGGGAAGGATCGCGACGACTGCCGGAAGAGCAGGATCAGGAAGGGCGTCGAGATCGCCGGCAGGATCACCGCGATGGTCGAGTTAACCAGGCCGAGATCGGCGAACAGCTGGAAGAGCGGGATCATCGTGGCCGCGAACGGGATCATCATCGCCAGCAGCAGGATGCTCATCAGCTTGTCCTTGCCCTTCGAGTGGTAGATCTCGAAGCCGTAGCCCGCGATCGAGCACAGGATGAGCGCCAGGACGGTGGTGATCAGTGCGATGACGGCCGACCAGTACATGGCCGAGGCGACATCCTGCGAGCCGACCAGCGCGTTGAAGTTGTCCAGCAGGGCGCCGCCGGGCAACAGCCGGGAGGCCAGCACGTCGCGGCTGGTGTTCGTGGCGGAGACCACCATGTAGTAGAGCGGGAAGAGCGAGAGGATCGCCGCCAGGCTCAGGAAGAGGTAGCCGGGGACGCGGCGCAGTTTCGTCCTAGTCACGCTTGTCACCCACCTTCATCTGGATCAGGGCGAGCACGGCCACGATGATCAGGATCGCGTAGGAGAGCGCCGAGGCGTAGCCGAAGTTGGGGTTCTTGAGGAAGGAGAGCTCGTAGAGGTAGTGCGACATCGTCATGGTCGTGTAGGCCGGACCGCCCTGGGTCAGCGTCCAGGATTCGTCGAAGAGCTGGATGGTGCCGTTGGTCGACATGATCGCCGTGAGCAGGATCATCGGCTTCAACTGCGGGACGGTGACGTACCAGAAGGTCTTGAACGGGCTGGCGCCGTCGATCCGGGCGGCTTCCAGGGTGGAGCTGTCGACGTTCTGCAGCGCCGCGAGGTAGAAGATCATGTTGTAGCCGGTCCAGCGCCAGAGCAGGCCGAGGATGATGACGAACCGGGCTGTGCCGGTCTGGCCGAGCCAGTTGACCGGCTCGCCGACCAGACCCAGACCCATCAGCGCATCGTTGACCAGGCCGTCGTTGGCGAACATGGTGCGGAAGACCAGCGAGTAGGAGACCAGGCCCACCGCGCAGGGCAGGAAGATCGCCGTGCGCCAGAAGGCCTTGAACCGCAGGTTCCGGTCGTTCAGCAGGTTGGCCAGGATGAGCGCGAGCACCAGCATGATCGGCACCTGGATGATCAGGTACACGAAGGTGTTCTGCAGCGTCATCAGGAAGATCTCGTCCTGGAAGAGCCGCGCGTAGTTGTACCAGAGCGGTTCGGCCCAGTTCAGCCGGTTGCCGCGTCCGGTTTTCAGGGAGAGGAAGAAGGCCTGGATCATCGGCCAGAAGTTCATCAGCGCGATCAGCGCCGCGGCCGGTAGCAGGAAGGCCCAGCCGGTCAGGTTGCGGCGTCGTTCACCTTTCAGCCGCGATGGGCCGAACCGTGCCTTGGTGGGTGGGGCCGCCGATCCGGGCCCCGGTGCTGTCGTCACTGACAAGGGAGTACCTTCCTACGCGGGGATACGTGGGGGCACGCTACCGCGCCCGCACTGCCGCCGGTAGGGGGCCTGTTTTCCGACCCCCCACCGGCTGGCAGATCACTGCATTGCGAACTCGACGTTCTTCTGCGCCTCATCCAGCGCGGTCGCCGGGTCGGCGCCACCGAGAATCTTGGTGATCGCCGCGCTCACCGCGTCGCGTCCCTCGTAGTAGTACGCACCGGTGTTGTTGGCCGGCACCTGAGCAGCGAAGGTCAGCACGTCGGCGAAGACGGGCTGGCCCGCGAAGAACTCCTGCGGCTGGGCGTAGACCGTGCTCTGGCCCGCCGGGATCCAGTTCGCGATCGCGCCCGAGGAGGGCAGGATCGTGTCGTAGAACTCGGTGGAACCGGCGAAGGTGGAGGCCAGGAAGTCCTGCGCCAGCGCGACATTCGCGTTGGAGCTGACCGCCCAGGACGAGCCGCCGTTGGCCGAGAAGTTGGTCGCGCCCGCGACGCCGTCCAGCTTGGGCATGTTGGTGACGCCCCAGTTGCCGGCCTGGTCGGTAGCGGTCTGCACCGAGCCGAGGATCCAGACGCCGTTGATGGTGCCGGCGACGTTGTCGTTCACGAACGCGCCGATGTACTCATCCCAGGAGTTGACCTCCACCAGGACGCCGGCCTTGACCAGCTGCTGGTAGACGTCGATGGAGGCCAGCAGCGCCTGGTTGCCGGCGATGGTCGGCTTGCCCTCGGCGTCGAAGAGACTGGCGCCCGCGCTCTGCAGCATCATCATGATCAGGTCCGCGGAGTTCGACTGACCCGAGATCATCGGCTTGCCGGTCTTGGCCAGCACCTCCTTGCCCTTGGTGATGAAATCCGACCAGGTGATGTCGGTGAAGTCGGCCAGGGTGTAACCGGCCTCCTTCAGGACGTCGGTGCGCAGGGCGCTGATCACGGTGCCGTTGTCGAAGGGCAGACCGTAATTCAGGCCGTCGACCGTCGAGTAGGCCACCACCGAGGCCGGGAACTCGCTGAAGTCCACGGTGGAGCCGGAGTAGTCGCTGAACAGGTCGGGGTAGTTGATGACATTCTTCTGGAAGGCGTTGTTCTGCATCAGGAAGATGTCGGGCAACTCGTCGTACTCGCGCGACTGGGCGAGGGTGGTGAGCTTGGCCTGCAGGTCGTCCCACGGGGTTTCGATGACCTCGAGCTTGAAGCCCGGGTGGTCCTTCTCGTAGATCTTCGCCGCCTCGTTCAGCGCGAAGACGTTGAACTGCGGATCCCAGGCCCACGCGGTGAGGGTGCCCGCCTCGACGGTGCCACCCGGGGAGCTGCTGCCGCCCGGCTCAGGTGCCGGGGTGCTCCCGCCGCCACAGGCGGCCAGCGCGATGGCCAGTGGTAGCCCCACAGCCAGCGAAGCGAGCTTTCGTGCCTTGTTCATTCGATGACAGCCCTTCTGGTGTCTCCTCACCGAGTTGCGGGTCGGTGCCGTCCCGGGAGGTTCGCACCTCCATGTGCTGATCCGGTCCATCATCCCGGACCAAATGTTGACGTAAACATACCAAGCAGGTTCGGCACCTGTCACCCACTCGCAAGTCACGCTCAGATAACGATCGGGAGGCCGGGCCGGTCCCGCACAGTCCGAATGTTTACGTAGCCATTCAGGCGGATCGGGGATACCATCGGCAGCATGCCCGAGCCGACTGGCCCTGGCCGGCGGAAGACCGGTCCATCCATCGAGGACGTCGCGCGCCTCGCCGGAGTCTCCGCCCAGACGGTCTCGCGGGTCTCCACCGGAGCGGCCTCCGTGCGCCCGGTGACCCGTTCCCGGGTACTGGCCGCCATGGACCAGCTCGGCTATGCGCCGAACCGTGCCGCCCGGGCCCTGCGCAACGGCTCCTTCGGGACGCTGGGGCTGCTGGCCCACCGATTCGCACGCACCGGGGAGGCGCTGACCACCCAGGCGGTGGTCGAGGCGGCACTGGCCGAGGACCACTCGGTGACCCTGCTGCACGTGGAGGATCCCGGCGGCGAGGGCTGGGAGAGCGCCGCCCAGCGGCTCTCGAACCAATCCATCGACGGCCTGGTGATCATCCGCGCCGAGCACGCCACGCCCGACACCCTGGCGCTGCCGGCCGGGCTGCCCATCGCGGTCTCCGATTCCCGCCTGGTCGGCTACTACCCGGGCGTCGTCGCCGACCAGATCCAGGGCAGTGAGGACGCCGTGCGGCACCTGCTGGAACTCGGCCACCGCAACGTCCACCACATCGCCGGGCCGGCCGATTCCGACCCGGCGGCGCTCCGTGCGGCCACCTGGCAGCGCTGCCTGGAGGAGGTCGGCGTCCGTCCGCCTCCGCTCTGGCGGGGTGACTGGACGGCTGAATCGGGCTACGCGACCGGCCGGCGGATCGCGGTCGATCCGTCGATCACCGCGGTCTTCTGCGCGAACGACGAGATGGCCTTCGGGCTGATGCGGGCGCTCCACGAGCACGGACGGCGGGTGCCCGGCGACGTCTCGGTGGTCGGCTTCGACGACATCGGGCTCAGCGCCTTCGCGTCACCACCGCTGACCACCGTGAAGCAGGATTTCCGCCGGATCGGGCACGAACTGGTTCGCCTGGTGATGGAGCAGTTGCGGACGCAGGCCGTCGTCCCCCGCGACCGCATCATGGTGCCCACCGAACTGCTCGTCCGCGCCACCACGGCACCGCCGCCACGCTAGACCCAGGGTCAGGCCGGTCGGCGAGGCTCACCAGGAGCCGCCGCCACCACCACCGCCGCCCCCGCCGGAGAAGCCGCCCCCACCGCTGCTGCTGCTGAAGGACGAACTGCTGCTGCCGAAGCCGCTGTCGGAAGAGCTGGGCGGCGGGGCGGGCGGCGCGACCGCGGTGGCGACCTGGGATTCCATCCGTCCGAGCTCCCAGCTCATCCGGTGCATGTCCCAGGTGCTGCCGTAGTACCAGGCCGGAGGGGTCGACGACAGCCGCCCCATCGCCACGAGCTGCTCGCACAGCTTCGTCCAGCGCTCGGTCAGGTCGAAGAGGATCGCCCAGGGCAGGTACTTGGAGAAGATGTCCTCGCCCTCCTCGAACCGCAACTGCTCGGCCTCCGCGGTGGCCAGGTATGTGCGGAAGCCCTCCACCTGGTCGGTCAGCGCGCGCCCGGTGGCACTGCGCCGCACGCGCCCCAGCTGGTAGGTGACCACGACGCCGGTGATCACGATCGCCAGAGCGAGCGGCCACAGGTTGAGCGCGACACCGCCGAAGATCACCAGCGCGCCGGCCCCGACCATGGGCACCAGCACCAGTAGCGACATGCCCGCCCCGCCGGAGACAGCCGGCTTCGGCAGGTGCCAGCCGCCGCGGGTGGCGGATTTCTCGACGGCCCGCTGAACCGCCCGGTCGGCCCCGGTCATGGTGCCGGCCCGGTCGAGCTTGACCTTCTTCCGGCCGCTGAGCAGGGCCGTGAGCATCGCCTGGGAGACCTTGTCGACGACCTTCCGCTCGTCCACCACGCGCACCTCGGCCGGGCGTTCGCTACGCAGCTTGACCGCGCCGTTCACGGCCAGCGAGACCAGCGTGGCGGTGGTGTGCTTCACCCGGTGGCCGCCGTCCAGCAGATAGCCGGATTCGGCCAGCGACAGCCGCGGCGGCGAGAACGCGACCGGGATCTGGATGTCCTTCGAGTTCGCCACCTCGGTCACCGGGTCGCCCGCGAGTGGCAGGACGCCCGGCGGCAGGCCACCGAAGCGCCGGTCTCCGGTCTTGCCGCGCAGGTAGGCCCAGCCGCCGACGGCGACCAGCGCGCCGGCGCCGGTGGAGCCGAGCAGGATGCCCTGCCCGAGTTGCTGCTCGGCGAGGACGGCGTTCTCCTCGAAGAGCGGGGTGTTCTGCGAGACCAGGCCCGGGGTGACCCGGACACCGACGGTGACGAGTTCACCCACCCGGATCTGCTCCTGGGTGAAGACCGCTCGTCCCTGCTGGTCGATCTCCTGGGAGGTGCAGGGGGCGGCCCGGCCCGGCTGCGCCGAGGAGCAGAAGAGCCGCTGCGCGCCGCCCGGCACCGTGATGGTGGCGGTGAAGTCGTTGATCTCGGGCATCGACGAGCCGGTCATGTCCCAGTACAGCTGATCGTCGCCACCGGGCGAGCGCATCAGCCCGGCGACGGTGTAGCGCAGCCGGTAGCTGGCCGTCTCGGAGCTGATCGTCCGGTCGGGGTCACCGATCCGGATGCGGACGTAGGTGTCACGCGGACCGCTGTTCTCGAGGTGGGCGATGTCGATCTGGTCGGAGACGCCCGGGGTGAGGCTCTCGGCGGAGATCTGGGTGACCGGGAAGGTCATGTCCTTGCCGGTGTCGGGGTCGGGCTCGCGGGTGATCAGCGTCCGCTCCAGGCCGTGGCGTCCGGAGGACGAGCCGAACCGCAACGTGACCGTCTCGACCACGTCGACGGTGCCGTCGGCGTTCAGCGTGGCCTGGACGTCCCAGGAGTCGAAGACATCCCGGACGGCCGCCTCCGCTCGCGGCGCCGCGCCGAAGCCCACCGCCAGCGCCAGCACCAGACCTGCGAACAGTCCGCGTAGCAGCCGGCGGCTCATCATTCGCCCCGGTTGCGACTGGCCAGGGCCCGCTGCGCCTCGCGGTTGGCCTCCCGCTCGGCGAGCGTATGGCGCTTGTCCCAGTCCTTCTTGCCGGTCGCGACCGCGATCTCGACCTTGGCGTAGCCGTCGGAGAAGTAGAGCGCCAGCGGGACGATCGTCCGTCCGGAGTTCGCGGTCTCCTTGAAGAGCTTCGCGATCTCCTTGCGGTGCAGCAGCAGCTTGCGGTTGCGCCGGCTGGAGTGGCTCTTGCGCCAGGTGCCGAACTCGTACTCGGGGATGTGCGCGTTGCGCAGCCACACCTCGCCGTCATCCACGGTGGCGAAGGCATCGGCCAGCGAGGCCCGGCCCAGGCGCAACGACTTCACCTCGGTGCCGGTCAGCACCAGGCCGGCCTCGAAGGTGTCGTGCAGGTGGTATTCGTGGCGGGCCTTGCGGTTCTGGGCGACCATGATCCGCCCGGTGGGTCGCGGCATGGCAGGCTCCTTCGGTCGGCTCTGGAGCCTCCAGTCTCCCAGGCCGCGGCAACTACGTCATCTCGGACGCGGGGCGCCCAGGCGAACCCTCGTCAGATGTACTTGGCCGGGTTGACCCGAACCCCGTCCTTGTAGATCTGCAGATGCAGGTGACAGCCGGTCGACAGACCGGTGGTGCCGACGTAGCCGACGATCTGGCCCTGGGTGACCGCCTGGCCGGGCTTCACCAGGATCTTCGACTGGTGGGCGTAGCCGCTGGCGATGTTGTCGCCCTTGTACTTGCCGTAGTTGATCACCGTCCAGTTGCCCAAGCCGTTGGACTGCGAGGTCTTCAGCACCTGCGCCACCTTGCCGTCCGCCATCGCGTACAGCGGAGCCCCGCACTTGGCGCCGAAGTCGAGGCCCCAGTGCATCCGCCGGTAGTGCAGGATCGGGTGGTAGCGCATCCCGAAGGGCGACCCCGGCTTGGCCTTGACCGGCCGGATGAAGCCCTTGGAGTTCACCTTGAGGTCCTTCGACTTGGCGATCTCGGCGAGGATCTTCTTGGTGATCTTCGCCTCCTGCTGCTCCAGCTTCTCGTACTGCTCGCGGGTGGCTTCGAGTTCGCCCAGGGCGGTGTCGCGCAACCGGGTGTTCTCGGCGACCAGCCGCTTGATCTGGGCCTCTCGGGCAGCGGCGTCGTCGGCGAGTTCCTTGACCTCGGCGACCAGCGCCTTGCTCTGCCGGCGCTGCTCGGCCACGTCGGCCCGCTTCTGCTCGCGGGCCAGCTTGGCGGCTTCGAGTTGCAGCTGCAGTTCCTCGAGGCGCTTCATCTCCTGCGCGGTGCTGCCGAAGACCGTCTCGGTGAATTGGGCGCGGTCGGAGATCTCCTGGACGCTTTCCGCGTCGAGCAGCACCTTGAGCTCGACCAGGTTGTTCTGCTGCTGGTAGGTGCTGGTGACGACGGTCGCGATCAGCGCCTTCTGAGCCTCCAGGTCGGCCTCGCCCTGGACGACCGCGGCTTCGGCCCGCTCGAGTTCGGCTTCGGCCTGCTTGAGTTTCCGGGCGACTTCGGCGTCCTTTTCCCGGGCCTGCTTCAGCTTTCCCTTGACGTAGCTGAGTTCCTGGCGGGCTTTCGCGAGTTTCTGCTCGGATTCCTCAAGGGTGGCCGAGGCCTCCGCGACGTCGTCCTTCGCCTCCTTGATATGCGTCTTGGTCTGCGCAAGGGCTTTGCGGACCTTGCTGCGCTGATCCTGCAGGTTGTCGGCGGCCGCCGGAGCGCCCTGCCCGGCCAGCAGGCCCAGGACGGCAGCGCCAACCAGCACGGCGCGCAGACCGGCGCGCCGGCGGGGCCGGTGGGTGGACGTGGCGGTGGGGGAAGTCACCTGACGCACGGGATTACTCCAGTTCGGTTCGACTCATACTCGAAGGAATCTACGAGTTGCTATCAATGTCGGAATGATAGAGAGCACCACCCCGAGCAGTACAAGACTCAGCACGGCGATTCCGACATGTTCCCACCCGATCCAGGCGGTGACGGTCTTGATCTCCACTTGAGCCTTGCGGACGATCACGAACTCCTGGATGGCTGCCAGGGATCCGCTGGCCAGAGCGGCGCCGATGAGCGCCGCGAGCAGGGACTCCAACAGGAACGGCAGCATGATGTACCAGTTGGACGCCCCGACCAGACGCATGATGCCGATCTCCCGGCGGCGCGAGAAGGCCGCCATACGGATCGTGTTGCCGATCTGCAGCGCGGCTGCCACCAGCAGCAGGCCGCTGGCCACCACGGTCGCCCAGCGGGCCATGTTCAGCCAGGCGAAAAGTGGGTCGAGAATCTCGCGCAAATCCCGGACGGCCTGCACTCCGGGCATTCCTTTCACCATGGAGACGACGCCCTGGTATTCCTCGGGATTGACCAGTTTGATGCGGAAGGAATCCTGCATCATCTCCTCGGTCATGGTCTCGAGAATGGGGTCGTTGGCGTAAGCCTCGCGGAAGGCGGCCCAGGCATCGGCCTTGCTCTCGTAGTAGACCTCGCGCACCTCGGGGTTGTCCCGCAGCGCGCTCTCGACGGCATCGCGCTCGGCGTCCGTGGCTCCGATGCCGGGCTCACAGGTGCCGCCGCGGGAACTCTCCACGCAGAGGAAGACGCTGATCTCGATGCGGTCGTACCAGTTGCCCTTCAGCAGGTCGACCTGCTGGGTCACCATCAGCCCGGCGCCGAAGAGGGTGAGCGAGACCCACATCGTCACGATCACGGCCAGGTTCATCGAGCCGTTCCGGCGCAGGCCGGACCAGGTCTCACGCAGAATGTGCCGCATCAGCCCGTCCCTCCTCGCATCGATCCCTGAGCCTGTCGAAGGGGTCGGTCACTGGTAGCCATAGACGCCCTTGGTCTGGTCGCGCACCACTTCGCCGCCGACCAGTTCGATGACGCGCTTGCGCATCTGGTCGACGATCTGGGAATCGTGAGTGGCCATGATCACCGTGGTGTCGGTCTTGTTGATCCGGTCGAGCAGCCGCATGATCCCGATCGAGGTGGCCGGATCGAGGTTGCCGGTCGGTTCGTCCGCGATCAGGATCGCCGGACGATTGACGAACGCGCGCGCGATCGCGACCCGCTGCTGTTCGCCACCGGAGAGTTCCTCGGGCAGCCGCTCCCCCATGCCTTCCAGCCCGACCAGTTCGAGGGTCTCCGGCACGACCTTGCGGATCACCGAGGTGGGCTTGCCGATCACCTGCAGCGCGAAAGCGACGTTCTCGGTGACGGTCTTGCCGGGCAGCAGGCGGAAATCCTGGAAGACGGTGCCGATCTGGCGACGCAGCGCCGGCACCTTCCAGCTGCGCATCCGGGTGAGGTCCTTGCCGGCCACGTAGAGGTGCCCGGTCGAGGGCAGGTACTCCCGCAGGATGAGCCGCAGGAAGGTCGACTTGCCCGAACCGGAGGCGCCCACCAGGAAGGCGAACTCGCCCTTGGCGATCTCGACGTTCACGTCGCGCAGCGCCGGGCGGGTCTGCCCGGAGTACGTCCTGGAGACGTCTTCGAATCTGATCACGATCGAACCTTGGCCGGGATGGACGATGGGGAAGTTTCCTGAGGATCTCTCAGGCCGACCTCCGCCGAGTGTATGCCGCGAGTCGGAGCCGGGCCAATCGCCACGCGGTCACCGGCGCGTCGAGTGGCTTTGACTACCGGTCGCCCTGTTGACGGCGCCAGCGGATGCCGGCGTCGAGGAAGCCGTCGATGTCGCCGTCGAAGACCGCGTCGGGGTTGCCCACCTCGTGTTCGGTGCGCAGATCCTTGACCATCTGGTAGGGGTGCAGCACGTAGGAGCGCATCTGGGAGCCCCAGGAGTTGCCGGCATCGCCCTTCAGCTCGCGCATCTCGGCTTCCTTCTCGGCGCGGGCGCGCTCCAGCAGCCGCGACTGCAGCACCTTCAGCGCGGCGACCTTGTTCTGCAGCTGCGACTTCTCGTTCTGGCAGGAGACCACCAGACCAGTCGGCAGGTGGGTGATCCGGACGGCGGAGTCGGTGGTGTTCACGCTCTGCCCACCGGGCCCGGACGAGCGGAAGACGTCCACCCGGATGTCGGCCTCGGGGATGTCGATGTGATCGGCCTCCTCGGTGACCGGCAGCACGTCCACCCCGGCGAAGGAGGTCTGGCGGCGTCCCTGATTGTCGAAGGGCGAGATCCGCACCAGCCGGTGGGTGCCCTGCTCGACCGACAGGGTGCCGTAGGCGAACGGCTCCTTCACGGTGAAGGTGGCCGACTTGATGCCGGCCTCCTCGGCGTAGGAGGTGTCGTAGACCTCGGTGGCGTAGCCGTGCCGCTCGGCCCAGCGCAGGTACATGCGCAGCAGCATGGCGGCGAAGTCGGCGGCGTCCACTCCCCCGGCCTCGGAGCGGATCGTGACCAGGGCGTCGCGCTGGTCGTACTCGCCGGAGAGCAGGGTGCGCACCTCGAGGGCGTCCAGGTCGGCGGTGAGCGACTTCAGCTCCTTCTGCGCCTCGGCCAGGGTGTCCGGGTCGTCCTCTTCCTGGGCCAGTTCGATCAGGACGGCAGCGTCGTCGATGCGTCCGCGGAGCTTCGTCAGCCGGTCGACCTCGGCCTGCAGCCGCGACAACTGCGAGGTGACCCGCTGGGCGTTCTCCTGGTTGTCCCACAGATCGGGGGCCGCGACCTCTTCGGAGAGCTGCTCGATCTCGACACGCTTCGCGGCCGGGTCGAGCACGGTCTCGATGGAAGTCAGCGTGCGTTCAAGCCCAGCGAGGTCGGAAAGCAGATCAGCGGCAGTCACGAGGGGTGAGTCTACCGCCGCCGCGCCCTCGACAAGGACGTGGCAGCGCCGCCACCCGATCTGACGTCGCACTCATTCGTCTTCTCGGACAAGAAGGCGAATAGGCGCATCGGAGGATGGTCTCGGTTGGGCCCACGGGTCCCAGATGCTGGGTTTTCCCTTGGCTGCTGCCAGAATGGTCGCCGCACGGGACGCGTAGCTCAGTTGGTAGAGCGTCGGCCTTACAAGCCGTTGGTCGTCGGTTCAAGTCCGGCCGCGTCCACTCGTAGCAAGTCCCGGTTGCAGCCATGGCCCACCACTTCGGGATACGGACGTGCGCTATGTGACAAGCGGCAGGGTGTCGCTGCGGTTGAATACCGGGTCCAGGTAGGAGGCCACCAACACCATCTGCTGGTCGAGGTCTGCCTCGCAGATGGCTTCTAGCCTTTCCTTCCGACGCCATGCTGCCCATTTGGCCTGGCCGACCTGCCCGTAGCCGGCTACGTACGGTGCGATGGGTTCGAGGTTGACGCCCCGGTAACGTGCCACGGCTCGTGCCGCACGGAGCAACTCGTCTGTGTCGATGCCTTGGCTGGCGAGCTGGACGATGTCGACATAGTCGCGCCATCGGGTGCTGGTGATGCCTCGCTCCAGGATGGTCACACCCTTCTCGGCGATCGTGGTTTCGGGCGCGTAGCCGAGCAGCACGATCGGTTCGCCCAGCACGCGGTCGATACGTACCTGGCGAGGAGCGGGCACGATCGGATCACCGGTGGAGACATCCCACGCCACGGTGCCCTTCCATGGCCCGATGGAGACGCCCACCCGGACCCTGAATCCGGGGTAGTCGGCGCGCTCGCGGATCTCCTGCACGCTGATCGAGTCGAGATCGAACACCACCCCGTCATCAGTCTCCACGGCAGCGATGTCATGAACGACCGCGATGAGGTGCTCGGCCGTGACGTCAGCACCGACGGCGTTCGCGTCGGCGTCCTTGGTCGGGCGCCGCACGCCGTAGGCGACCAGGAGGATCCCACCCTTGAGAACAAAGTCCTCGGCATGAGTCGTTCGGGTCAGGCGTTCCAAGAACGACTCCAGCGTGTGCCGGATCAGATATTCCTGCGTCGGCGCGCCTGTCCCGGTTTTCGCTGCTACCGAGCGTGCCGCCGACTGGAGACGGCGGAACACCTCATCACCCGCGCTCACGACAGCATCTCCAGCGCATGCAGGACCGGGGACTTCGCACGGGGAAGTCGAGAAGCGATCTCCATTAGTCGGGCAGGTTTCCCGCCGCGGCGCAGCCACTCCTTCAAGGCCTCCCGCGCCAATTCATACCCGACCTCGTCACGCAGGCGGAACGCATCCGCAATCGACCGCTCTGGTGAATAGATCCCGATCAGCTGATCCGTTCCCGGAATGGGAGTCTCGTCTCGGTCGATCTCGAAAGTGGCTCGATCGAACTGATGCCAAGCGATCGCGCCCGTGCTCGCCGGCGTGCGCGACCCGCGAGGGATCGCGACATCCAGCGCAGCGGGGATCGCATCGGTCAGTTCATGGTGCGCGAGCGCCGACGTCAGGCAGATCGTCGCATCCGGGCGACGGGTGGCCGCCTCTATCCAGTCCCAATCCGCCGCTGAAGCGCCCGCGGGCAAGTAGATGCCCCGAGCGATCCGCTCCAGCCGCCCGTCACGCGCCGCACGGTACAACCCACTACGCGACAAGCCGGCCCGCTCAGCCGTGCCCGGCCTCAACGTAGACATCACCGCCACCTCGCTGTTAGCACGAAACGTATACACGTAAGCATAGCTGATAACGAATCATTCTGGGCGGTAGCCAGGGTACTGGCGAAAGCGCCTCCAAGACCTCTGATCGCTCGTCCAAACGCGCTTCAAGGACTCAGGGATGCTGGACGTGGGTGTCGAGCCAGGTCTTGAGGGGTGCGGCGCCGTGCCAGACACTGCGGATCGAGTCCAGCGCCTCGGGGGTGTGCATCCAGTCGCTCGTCGCCCACTCCCGGACGATCGCGGCACCCTTCCAGCGGAGGAAGCGGATGCGGGGATGCTCGGCGGGGTAGCCGCGCGGGGCGGTCTTCAGTGGCTCCTCGGCTCCGTGGATGATCGGGAGCGATCGGGAGGCAAGAGTGGCGGCCAGTCGCTCGAAGGCGGTGCCGCTCGCCTCGTCGTCCACGGCGGCGCGAAAGCGGCGTAGTTGATCAGGTGCCATGAGCATCGCGCCGTATCCGGTGGCGATTCCGCCGGCGGAGACTTCGAGGTAGTGGCCGACTCCCCCGACGGCCTGGGCTTCGCTGGTCGCGCCGGTCCAGAGTCGGTAGGGAGACTTGTCCACGGCGAAGCGCACGTCGCGGTTCGGGCGGAACAAGCGCAGCGGCCCGAAGTCGTCGGCGAGTTCGGCGAGAAGGGAGCGCATCGGCGCGTGCACTTCCTGCTCCCAGCGCGGCCTGTTCTCCTGCCAGAACGCCTTGGAGTTGTCCGACGCGAGATCGCGGAAGAACTCGAAGAGGCCGGGTGGGAAACCCTGGAAGGCGCTCACAAGGGCCGGCCCGTCACGAGCCGGTTGTAGGACATCGCGGTGTCGATCCAGGCGGACAGGCCGTCGTCGTTGGCGATGGCGTCGGGGGCGACCTCGATCCAGCCTGGGCCCATGTCGCGTCCGGGCCCCATTTCCGCCTGGGACGCGCCTGGCCGCCGCAGGAGTTCACTGTGCTGGTCGGCGTCGACTCGCACGAGCAGGCCGCCGTCCTTCAGCGCGCTGACGATCATCTTCTCGTTGACCATGAACGACCTGCCGCCGAACATCGAGACCTCCCGCCGCACCGGTTCGTCGGCGAGCAGCTCGCGAAGGCGCTCGATGAGGTCGGCCTGCTCGGGAGTCATCGCCGGCTCCCGTCAATCCTGCTCGGGCGGGCCGTAGGAGAGACGGTCGAAGATCAGCACGCTCTCGGCGATCTTGCCGTCCCGGATGGTGAAGAACTCGGCGGCGGGCGTCGTGGCGGTGGCGGCGGTCTTCGGGTAGTAGAAGAGCGCGACACGATCCCCGTCCGCGAACTCGGCGATGTCGCCGATTCCGGTGAGCATCGGGGCGAAACCTCCGATGAAGCCCTGGTAGGCGTCCTTCCCGTCGAGATCGACGCCGGGCGCGCGGCAGGCGATGTCGTCGGCCACGTAGCTCATCGCCTGCTCGATGTCGCCACTGGTCCAGGCGTGGTGGTAGCGCTTCACGATCTCGTGAGCGGCGTCTCGGGTCATGGGGTTCTCCTTAGTTCGTGCCACGGGGTGCGGCGGATGGGGTGGTTTGTTCGTGCCACAGGTGCGGCGGGTGGGGGTCAGTCGGGAAGTGGCTGCCAGGCGTCCGGCCCGGCGTCGCCACCGGCTCCGGCGATGCGCAGGCGGGGCAGGAAGTTCGCCCAGCCGTCGGCGTGCCCGCGCACCGCGGTGTCGGGTAGGTCGGAGTGGCGCAGATCGACTCGGGTGCCGCCGCCGACGGGAGTGAGCCGGAACTCGACCGTCGAGGCTCCGGCGGGCAGGTCGTCGCTCCCCGCGAAGCCCCAGGAGACGACGACGCGAGTCGGGTGTTCGACGTGGAGGAACTCGCCGCGCACCGGGTAGCCCGCGATGTCGACGGCGAACCTGCCGCCGGGCGTGGGGTCGAGGTCGGCGTACTGGCCCATCCAGGCCGTCATCCCGGAGTTCGTGGTCAGGTACTCGAAGACCGCCTCCGGCGACGCGGCGATGTCGATGGAGTCGCGGAACTCAGCCACGATCCCTCGCCTCCCTCGACTCGATCGCGGCCTTGAGGTCGGCCAGCTTCCCCGGCCAGAAGTCGTCCAGGTAGGCGCGCACCGCCGCCAGGCCGCCGGCGTCCACCGCGAACAGATGACGGGTGCCGTCCCGGCTGCCGCGGGCCAGCCCTGCCCTGCGCAGCACCCCGAGGTGATGCGAGGTCGCCTGCTGCGACAACCCCACCTCCTCGGCGATCGCCCCCACTGGCATCGGAGTCGAGCGGATCACGCGCAGGATCGCGCGCCGATTCCCGTCCGCCAGCGCACGCAACGCCAGATCGAGATCCACTACGGCTTCAGCACCCATCTCGCACCTTCCCACCTGGTTGCTCACACCATAACACAAATCGCCGTTTGTACTCATCTGCATATGTGGATTCCCCGCTCGAACCCCGCACACCCACTACGCTCGTGTGGTGACCGGCAACACCACTCACCCCTGGCGCAGTTACGTGGCGATCGGTGACTCCTTCAGCGAAGGGTTGGAGGATCACTACCCGGACGGCGCGATGCGCGGCTGGACCGACAGGCTGGCCCAAGCGCTGGCCGATCGCGCCCGCGAACCGGTCCGGTACGCCAACCTGGCGATCCGGGGACGGCTGCTGGGGGCGATCCTCGCCGAACAGCTGGAACCGGCGATCGCGCTCCGTCCGGGGTTGGTCTCGCTGGTCGGCGGCGGCAACGACCTGTTGCGGGTGGGTTCCGACCCGGACGATCTGGCCGCTCAGCTGGAGACCGCGGTCCGGCGGCTGCGCGCCGAGGGGATCGGCGTTCTGCTGGCCACCGGCATCGATCCCGCGGATTCCCCGGTCATCCGGCTCACCCGCAATCGGGTGGCGATCTTCAACTCCCATCTCTGGTCGATCGCGAGCCGGCACGGCGTCCACGTCGCCGACCAGTGGTCGATGCGATCCATCCGCGACTGGCGCATGTGGCACGCCGACCGGCTGCACCTCAACGCCGCAGGCCACGAACGCATGACCCAGGCCGCCCTGGTCGGGCTCGGGCTCGACCCGGACCGTCCGGATTGGGACGCGCCACTGCCTCCCGCCGACGCCATGAGCGCCCGTGAGACCCTGCAGTGGAACCTCGCCTGGGGTCGCGACCACCTGCTGCCCTGGCTTGGACGACGGCTGCGCCGCACCAGTTCCGGCGCCACCCGCACCCCCAAGCAGCCCGCCTACCGGGAGATCCATCCGGAACCACGGGCCTCCTGACCCGCGCCGGCCTCGGCCGAGGTCGAAGGCATCAACCTTTGTTGACACGCCACCATGCATCAACTAATGTTGATGCATGGCCAACTCCATCCACATCCCTTCCGCGGACGATCCTGACGAGGCGTTCGCGGCCGTCGTGGCGCTGCGCAGGCTCGTGGCCTCGCTCGAACGGGCGGCTGTCGACAGCGCCCTCGCCCAGGGCTGGACGTGGGCCGGCATCGGCCAGGCACTGGGGATGACCGCACAGGCCGCCCACAAACGTCTCGCGCCGTCCAAGCGCGCCCTCCCGGAAAGGCAAGAGCCATGAGATTGATCAGTGACGTCCGCATGATCGCGTCCCTTCTCGACGAAGCCGAGCAGCAGGCGGTCGCGCTCGGCGAGAGCAAGCCGCAGGCCGAACACCTGGTCCTGGCGGCCCTGCTCCTTGAGGACGACTCCGCACGAAGCCTGCTCGGGGTCGACGCCGAGCAGTTCCGCGACGCCCTGGTCAGCAGCCATGCCGCCGCACTGGCGTCGTTCGGGATCGAACCCACGGGCGGAGACCTGCCACCGACGACCGTCCGTGCCGGCGTGTATCACAGCGGGCAATCCGCACAGGAGGTCTTCCAGCGTGCTCGCGTCCTGGCCAAGCAGGATCGGCCACGGGGCCTGAAGGGTTCCCACATCGTGCGGGCCGCCGCCGAGCGCGAACACGGAACGGTGGCACGGGTTCTCGCCACGCTCGGGATCGACCGCGAAGCGCTGACGTGAAGCTCCACACCGTCTGGGAGCGGCGCAACAGGCGGCTCCGAGGCCGAAAAAGCACTGTGGCGGGGCTGGGGGGCCCCGCCACAGCATGTGGGGAAACCAGTCGCGAGCGCAAAGCGATCACGGCTGGCCCGAGGGAACCATCAGGGTAGTTCTCTCGGAAGTGCGGCCTGCTGGGAATGTCCTCCCAGCCGGCCAGTTGGTGTCACCACCACAAGAATCGCCCACCGATCAGCGCCATCGGCCGGAAGCGGACCGTTTTGTCCTCTGGCTGTATCCCCCCGCCGAGCGGAGTTCGGCCCTCAGTCAGGCCGGCGGGATCGCCGCTCGTCGCGGGTGTGAGCGACGCTGCGGCCTCCCTGACACGTAGACGTAGTAGCAGACGCTTACGAACGCCACGGCGATGACGGCTGCCCACCACGGCGGGCCTGGGACCTCGGGGCGGGTACCCATCGCCTTGACGTCCTCGATCGGGGTGGGCGTGATCCGCTCGCCGGTGACCAGGATGCGCTGGGTGTTGATCCCCAGCGGGGTGCAGGTCACCAAGGTGATGAGGTCTTCACCGAGCACCGGGTAGAGGGTTTCGGTGTCGGTGGGCTCCACGACCTGGGTCTGGCGGACCTGATAGGTCAGCACCTCACCGAATACCTCGACGGTGAAGGTGTCGCCGACCTCGACGCGGTCGAGGTT
>JAPUEM010000062.1:13969-20684 GCA_027492575.1 Propionicimonas sp. | reverse complement strand
AGGCGGTGGGCGATCACGAAGGACGTCCGGTCGGCGCGCAGCTTCTTCATGGCGCGCTGGACGAGTAGCTCGGTGCGGGTGTCGACCGAGCTGGTGGCCTCGTCCAGGATCAGCAGGGAGGGTTCGGACAGGAAGGCCCGGGCGATCGTGATCAGCTGCTTCTCGCCGGCCGACAGGTTGGAGGCCTCCTCGTCGATCACGGTGTCGTAGCCGTCGGGAAGGGAATGGACGAACCGGTCGACGTAGGCGGCCTTGGCGGCGGCCAGGATCTCGGCTTCGGTGGCGCCTTCCTTGCCGTAGGCGATGTTGTCGCGGATGGTCCCGCCGAAGAGCCAGGTGTCCTGCAGCACCATGCCGATGTGGCCGCGCAGCTCGCGGCGCGGCACCACGGAGATGTCGACGCCGTCCAGCGTGATCCTGCCCGACTGCAGGTCGTAGAACCGCAGGATCAGGTTCACCAGGGTGGTCTTCCCGGCCCCGGTCGGTCCGACGATCGCGATGGTCGAGCCGGGCTCGGCCACCAGCGACAGGTCGGTGATCAGCGGCTTGGCCGGGTCATACGAGAACGCCACGTCCTCGAACGCCACCCGTCCGCCGCTAACCACCAAGTTCCCGGAAGCGTCGGCGGGCTCCTCCTCGGCGTCCAGCACCTCGAAGACCCGCTCGGCCGAGGCGACGCCCGACTGCAGCAGGTTGGCCATCGACGCCAGCTGGGTGATCGGCTGGGTGAACATCCGCGAGTACTGGATGAACGCCTGGACGGCGCCCAGCCCGAGCGACCCGGAGGCCACCTGCAGGCCGCCCACCACGGCGATCACCACATAGTTGAGGTTCCCGACGAAGAACATCACCGGCATGATGATCCCGGAGATGAACTGCGCCCCGAAGGACGCCTCGAAGAGCTCTTCGTTCTTCTCCTTGAACTGCGCCAGGGTCTCCCGCTGGCGTCCGAACACCGTCACCAGATCGTGGCCGGTGTAGGTCTCCTCGATCTGCGCGTTGAGCTCGCCGGTCGACTTCCAGGTCTTCGCGAAGAGCACCTGCGACCGCTTGCCGATCATCATGGTCAGGCCCATCGCCACCGGGATCGTCACCAGCGCAACGATCGCCAGCAGCGGCGACACCCAGAACATCATGAACAGCACGCCGAGCAGCAGGAAGACGTTCGACAGCAGCTGCGAGAGGGTCTGCTGCAGCGACTGCGCGACGTTGTCGACGTCGTTGGTCACCCGGCTGAGCAGTTCGCCGCGAGGCTGGTTGTCGAAGTACTTCAGCGGCAGTCGTCCGATCTTGGACGACACCTGCTCGCGCATCCGGTAGACCGACCGCTGCACGATGCCGTTGATCAGCAGGCCGGAGCCCCAGCTCAGCAGCGCGGCCGCCAGGTAGAGCCCCAGCGCCAGCAGCAGGACGCGGGCGATCGCCGCGAAGTCGACGCCGGTGCCCTCCACCACGTGGCCGGTGAACACCAGGTCGGTCGCCTGACCCAGGATGATCGGGCCCACCGACGAACCGAGGGTCGACAGGATCACCATCGCGATCACCAGCCACACCTTCGGCAGTTCCGGACCGAGATTGGTCAGCAGCCGGCGCAGGGACGGCCCGAAGCTGATCGCCTTCTCGCCCGACATGCCGCCCGCGCCCATCGGGCCGGTACCCGGCCCGCGGCCCATGCCCTGCGGCGGGCCGAACTTCGGACGGGCGTTCGCCTTCACCGGGACGGACGCGGACGCGGGCTCGGCCGACCCTTCGACAGGCTCAGGGAGCGTCTTGGTCGTCGTCATAGCGGGGTCCCCGCCAAGTTGTTCGGAGGAGCGCAGCGGGGGAGAAGAACTTTGTGGGGTGCTCATGCCGCCACCTCCTCGGACTTGAACTGGCTCTCGACGATCTCGGCGTAGGTCGGGCAGGTCTTCAGCAGCTCGTCATGCTTGCCCAGCCCGACGATCCGGCCGTCCTCCAGGACGATGATCTGGTCGGCGGTGCGGATCGTCGAGACCCGCTGGGCCACCACGATCACCGCCGCCTCGGCGGTCTCGGGGGCCAGCGCGGCCCGCAGCGCCGCGTCGGTGGCGACGTCCAGCGCCGAGAACGAGTCGTCGAAGACGTAGATCTCCGGACGCCGCACCAGCGCCCGCGCGATCGCCAACCGCTGCCGCTGACCGCCCGAGACATTCGTGCCGCCCTGGGCGATCTTGGAATCCAGCCCCTCCGGCATCCGCTCGACGAACTTCCTCGCCTGGGCGATGTCGAGCGCCTGCCACAGCTCCTCGTCGGTCGCGTCGGGCTTGCCGAGCCGCAGGTTGCTGGCGACCGTCCCGCTGAACAGATAGGGCTTCTGCGGCACCAGGCCGATCCGGCCCCACAGCAGGTCGGGGTCGAGCTCGCGGACGTCCACGCCGTCCACCAGCACGCGTCCGCCGGTGACGTCGAAGAGCCGCGGGATCAGGTTCACCAGCGTGGTCTTCCCGGCGCCGGTGGAGCCGATGATCGCGGTGGTCTTCCCGCGGCGGGCGGTGAAGCTGAGGTCGTCCAGCACCGGGGTCTCGGCGCCCGGGTAGGCGAAGGTCACGTCCTCGAACTCCACCTCGCCGTGGCGGGTCACCGCCGTGACGCCGTGCTCCGGCGGGACGACGGTCGAGCGGGTTTCGAGCACCTCGTTGATGCGGCCGGACGAGACCTGCGCCCGCGGCGCGATCATCAGCATCATGGTCGCCATCAGCACGCTGAACAGGATCTGCATCAGGTAGGCCAGGTAGGCGGTGAGCTGTCCGACCTGCAGGTGGCCCTCGACCACCCGGTGGGTGCCGAACCAGAGCACCGCGATCTGCGAGAGGTTCATGATCAGCATGACGATCGGGAACATCGTCATCATGTACCGGCCGGCCTGGGTGGCGGTCGTGGCCAGATCGTGATTGGCCTTGTCGAAGCGGGCGGCCTCGGTGGGCTCCCGGACGAAGGCGCGGATCACCCGCAGGCCGGCGATCTGCTCGCGCAGCACCCGGTTCAGGCCGTCCACCTTCACCTGCATCACCCGGAACAGTGGGGTCATGTTGACCACCAGGAAGCCGATCAGGATGCCCAGCAGGATCACCGCGACCAGGATGATCCAGCTCAGCCCGATGTCCTCCCGCAGCGCCATGAAGACGCCGCCCACCGCGGTCAGCGGGGCCGAGACGAGCATGACGGCCGTCATCAGCACCAGTTGCTGCACCTGCTGGACGTCGTTGGTGTTGCGGGTGATCAGGCTCGGTGCGCCGAACTTGTTCACCTCGCGGGCCGAGAAGGTGAGCGCCCGGGAGAAGATCGCGTTGCGCAGATCCCGTCCGAAGCTCATCGAGGTGCGGGCGCCGAACCAGGTGGCGCCGATCTGGGCGCAGACCTGGGCCAGGCTCACCCCGAGCATCACCGCGCCGAGTTGCCAGATGACGGCGGTGTTGCCGGTCGCCACGCCCTCGTCGATGATCCGCGCGTTCAGCGTGGGCAGGAAGAGGGAGGCGATCGACTGGGTCAGTTGCAGGACGATCACGCCGACCAGCAGCCAGGTGTACGGCCGCAGGTACTGGATCAGAAGACGGGTCATGGGGTTCCTTGGACGATTCCGTGGAGGACGACGTTCGCGACGTCGGCCGGCTCGGAGAGGGAATCGGTGTCGGCGAGGTGGAAGGTTGAGGCGAAGGCCATGGCCTGCAGCACTCCGGCCGCGGTGCGGGGCGGGACGCTGAGCTTTGGCGCGTGCTCGTCCAGGCTGTGGGCGACGGCGTCGAGCAGGCGCTGCCGGCGCTCGTGGCTGTACGGCTTGGGCGGATGGCCGGGGGAGTCGCCCGGCGGCCCGGTGGACGGCCGGTGGAAGACCGCCATCGCCAGCGCCCGGGTGCGGCGGATCTCGTCCTGCAGGATGCTGACGATCGCGGTGACGCGTTCGTCGAGCTGCTGACCCTCGGGAAGGTCGGCGAGCAGGGCGATCGCCGGCTCGGTCTCGAGCGCTTCCAGGGCCGCCGCGGCGATGAGCTCCTGCTTGGATTCGAAGACCCGGAACAGGGTGCCCTCGGCCACGCAGGCCGCCTCGGCCAGCTGCCGGGTGGTGAGCGCGGTGCCGTGTTCCAGCAGCAATGGCTGGACGGCGTCGATGATCGCCCGGCGCCGGTCGTCCGGGGTCATGGCAGTAGCGCGACTCACAGAGCGAGTGTAGTGAGTGAGCACTCACTCACCAACTGGCAAGGGTGGGTAAGGGTGCGTACGTTGGACGGGCTGCGGCAATCGGTGCGTGCTCTGTCGATTCGCCGATCTGTTGGGGTTATGCCACTGTTCCGCCAGCTCGCCTGACGGAAACGCCGATCTGTCGGGGTTGTCAGCCGGTTCCGCCGCCCCATAACCCCAACAGATCGGCGAATGGGCCGTCTCGCGCCCGGTGCCATCGCCATAACCCCAATGGATCGGCGTTTCACCGCTGCTACCTCTCCCGCCGTCACTGTGGGGCGTGCGAGGGGCCGGGCGTCTCTTTCGCCAGGGCGCGGGCCTTGCTGGGCGGGTAGTGGGCTGAGGTGTCGACGCCGGAGGCGAGCACCAACTCGTCGACGCGGGTCATCAGGCGCTGCCAGCCGGGGGAGGCACCGTGGCGGTAGTTGACCACCAGGTGGTAGGCGGTCGGGTCGACCTCCCACTCCTGGTACTCGGCGGCGGGGTGGGCGGCCCAGACCCGGGTGACCCAGGCGGTGGTGCGCTGCGCGAGATCCTCGATGCGCGGGTCCTCCGGCGGCCAGTCGATGGCCTGGTCGGTGAGCAGGTACAGCTCGCGGTACTCCGGGTCGTCCAGCATCGCGCTCTGGGCGCTCACCCAGACCGCGACCAGGTCGGGGTAGAGCACCTGGACGAGAATCCAGCCGTCGCGGTCGGCGGCGAGGGTGCGCTCGGAGACCCCCATCGCCCGCATCTGCGCGTGCATCGCGGCCAGCTCGGGCACCAGGAAGGGCTCGCCGCCCTCGGCCAGCGCGGCCAGCGAGCGGCGGGTCTGCCGCAGCTTGGCGATGCGCGCGGCGAGGTCGGCGTCCAGTTCGGCCACGGCCGCGGTGAGAGCGGACGGGCCCGCGTCCATCAGGTCGCGCACCCGGGCCAGCGGGACGCCGGCGTCGGTCAGCACCTTGATGCGCTGCAGATCGACCACGTCCTGCCCGCTGTAACTGCGGTAGCCGGACGCGGTCCGCTCCGGCTCGGGCAGCAGGCCGAGGGCGTGATAGTGCCGGATCGCCCGCGGCGTGACCCCGACGTACTCGGCCAGCCGGCCGATGGTCAGCATGCTGACCTGCCTCGTCCGGGCGCTCCGGTGGCGGTGCCGCCGACGTGTTCAGCCGGCCGGCCGATGGTCAGCATGCTGACCCGTATCGTGCGGGCGCTGGGGTGGCGGCGACGCTGACGTGCTCAGCCAGCCGGCCGGTGATCGGCATGGGGCTCCTCCTGAAGTCCGGCGATGTAGCCCTGCAGGCCCGGGGCGACCAGGGCGTAACCCGAGACCAGCACCCAGCCGGCCGCCAGCACCCAGGCCCCGGCGCGCAGGTCGGCCCCGGCGAGCACGGCGGCCATCAGCCCTAGTCCGAGCGGGGTGGCGGCCATGGCCAGCGCCGAGTAGGCGCCGAAGACCCGGCCGCGCAGACCGTCCGGCACCTGCTCGGTGAGCACCACGGTCGTGATCGGCTGCAGCAGCCCGGAGCCGAGGCCGGCCGCGACCATGCCGGCGGCGACCAGCCAGAAGCCGTCCAGGGTGGCGATCAGGATGCCCGAGGCGGCGTAGAGCAGGTTTGCGGTTATCCAGGCCGCCCAGCGCCGTCCGCCGAAGGCCACGCCGTAGATGCCGGAGCCGACCATCGTCCCGACGGCGTAGGCGGAAAGGGTGAGCCCGAGCAGCCCGGGCGCGGCCAGCGCGGTGAAGTGCGCCGGCAGGACGACGCTGAGCAGCGGCCCGACCAGCGCCGTCGAGGCGAGGCTGATGACCAGCAGTGCCAGCAGCGGACGGCTGCGCCGGATGTGGGTGAGGCCGGCGAGCGGGGAGGCGTCGTCGTGGACGGCCTGCGTCGACGCCCGCAACGGCATGACCCCGATGGCGAGCGCCGCGAGCGCCGAGCAGGCGGCGGTGATCCAGACCACGCTGATCGAGGGCAGCAGGGTGAGCAGCCAGCCCGCCAGCGCCGGCCCGGCCAGGAAGGCGAGGCCGAAGATCATGCCGCGCAGCGAGGCGATCCTGTCCAGCGGGACGCCCGAGGTCTCCGACACATTGGCCAGCAGGGTTTCGCGGGCGGTCATCCCCGGCACGTCGAAGAGGGCCCCGAGCACGCCGAGCGCGATGAACCAGAAGACGTCGAGGCCGACCGCCGCGTCCACGATCGCCAGGGCGGCGACCGCGACCGCCGATCCGATGTCGGCCAGGACGGACATCCGGCGGCGTCCGACCTTGTCGATCAGGTGTCCGCCGGCGAAGGCCGCGATGGCGGCCGGCAGCGCGCTGACCGCCGCGACCGTCCCGGCCAGCGCCGGATCGCCGGTGCGTTCCAGCACCAGCCAGGGCAGCACGATCGCGATCGACGCATTGCCGAACAGTGAGGTGGCGGTCGCGGTCAGGTACAGCGGCAGGGTCGTCTTCGAGGTCACCGACACAGTGTGAAACCTTAACGCAGCGTCAAGGTCAAGCAGCCGTGGGACAGGGGGACGGTTCCCTTGTCCCACC
>JAPUEM010000062.1:0-13869 GCA_027492575.1 Propionicimonas sp. | reverse complement strand
CGCAGCGTCAAGGTCAAGCAGCCGTGGGACAGGGGGACGGTTCCCTTGTCCCACCTTCCGCTATGCGGGACCGTCGTTGCCTCGCCGACCGGGACGAGGAACCGTCCCCTGTCCCGGTGGCCTCAGCGTGGGCGCTGGCGTTCGAGGCGCCGCAGCAGGCGGGTCAGCTGGGTCAGGCTCACCGACGGGTGCTCGGGATGCCACTGGATGCCGGTGATCGGGGCGCTGGCGTGGACGACCGCCTCGATCACCCCGTCGGAGGCCCGTGCGGCGATCTTGAGGCCCCGGCCGAGCTTGGCGATCGCCTGATGGTGGGTGCACAGCGGCTGGTCGGCGGTGTCCACGTCCCGTTCCAGGCCGGTGAAGCGGTCGATCGTCACCGGATGGCTGACGTAGGCCGCGTCGCCGTGCCCCGAGCCGCGGTGCCGCCGGGCCGTGGGCAGGTGCTGGATCAGGGTGCCGCCGAGCGCCACGTTGAGCAGTTGGTGGCCGCGGCAGATCCCCAGCAGCGGCTGGCCGGTCACCATCGCGTCGCGCACCACGGCGATCTGGGCGGCGTCGGCGCGCGGCTCGTGCCGTCCGGCGTCGCGGTACTCGGCCGGCCCGCCGTAGAACTGGGGATGGACGTCCTCGCCGCCCAGGATGACCACCGCGTCGGCGCTGGCCGCGATCTCCCGAGTGACGTTCTCGGGCACCTCGGCGCAGGGGACGAAGGTGCCCGTCCACCCGAGCGAGTCGATCGCCGCGCGCGTCCCTCGGTTCAGGTCGTCGAGCGCGGTCTGGAACCCGGGGTTCCAGGGACGTTGCCTGCGTGGGTGCAGCAGCGCCAGTCTCATGAACGTCACTCCTCGCCGCGGGAGCCCGCATGGTGGGGGTAGAGGTGCCACTCAATCAGCGCCGGGTTACACCGATGTTCCGGTCGCGCGAAACTCGTCGCTCACCGGGCCGGGCGGTTCGGATCGCGCCCCCTCACGCGGGCTGTCGAGCCGGTACCCGGCCGACGTCGGCCTGACCTGCGAACGGATCTGCCTCTGGATCGCCGATCTCGGCCGCGTGGCGGGCGGCCGGGGCGATCGGACGGCAGATCCGTTCACCCGCTCCGTCCAGGTTCAGAGATCGGGGTTTCGGCACTTGAACATTTAGGTTAGGCTCGCCTTGCCTATTTCGGACGGAGGATCCGTGGACCACAGCTACCCCGGCATCTCGGCCGTCCGCGCCCTACCCGCGGCCCGCGCCGTCTCGCTCGCGCGCCGGCTGCTCGGTGGTGCCGGACGTGCCTCGCTGGTCGCCTACGATCTGGCCCCCGTGGTCGAGGCCTCCGCGCTCGTCCACGGGATGAGCCGCGCCGGCGAACTGCTGGTCGCCGGCATCGCCGACGACGAGGTGCCCGCCACCACCTGGGAGCGGACGCCGCTGCGGGTCCGGTTCGACGTCATCAAGGAGGCCCCGGAGTGGGCGGTGCGCATCACCGCCTGCGCCGTCCATCTGCTGGGTGTGCTGGAGTGGCTGACCGACGACGTCCGCGATCGCTACCTCGCCGAGGGCGGGCTGTCGCCGCGGCTGGCCGAACTGGCCGCCGCGCCGGGTGGCCGGCTGGGCGTCGTCCGCACGGATCGGGTGCTGCTGCACGACTGCGCCGGCGTCACCCCGCTGGCCTTCGAGGAACTCGCCGATGAGCTGGCCGCGTTCCCCGATGCCGAGCAGGAGTGGGCGGCGCACGATCTGGTGGCTCGCCTGGCCCCGGACGAGCTGGACGGTCTGCTGATCGCCGCGGCCGCCGGCTGGAACGCGGCGACCATCCTGGCCGGGAACTCCACCGGCGGCTGCCCGCACATGGGGCGCGAGGTCTACTGCGTGGACGTCGACCGCACCGGCATCACCCTGATGGAGGTCGAGCCCGGGCTCGCCGCGGTGGTGGTCTTCACCTTCGATCAGCCCGCGGACAGCATTGAGGAGCTGGCGGAGGGAATCCACCAGCTCCTCGAATCAGCTGCGATAGTCGCTCAGCGCGCTTCGTAGGTGAGGCAGTCGGCCTCGTCGCCGGCGACGTCGATGCCCGCCGCGGTGCACAGCAGATCGACGTTGTGCACGCACTCAAGGCGCTTGCACGCCCCCACGTGACCGCTGGCCGAGGGGAGCCCCGCGCGAGCGTCGAGCGCGATGAACGTGGTGCAGGATGCCTTCGTTCCCGAGCCGCCGACCGTGATGGCGAACGCCGTGCAACCGCCGTCGTTGAACGCACAGGCAGTGGTGCTACAGGACTTGACGATGGATGTGGTGCTCATGGTGCGAACCTCCGGTAGAAACCCTTCAACGCGATTCACCATAACCCCGGAAATCATCTCCCGCAAGCATTGTTAGGCTTACCTAAATGGACAGCATTTCTGATTGTGGAGTGTTTCGATAATCGTTGATCGGTGGGTGGCTCTGCCCTGTGGCTAGCTGTGATATGGCATGGATCGGTTCTGGAGGGCGAAGCATATTCGCAGGCGATTAAGCATCGTGGGGCTTTCGTAAATCCTGATCGGTGCGAGTCGAAGGGGATCTGAGTGCCGCACGGCCCGGACGCCCGTCCGGTCGGCGCCTCGGGAGCCGTAGGATGGCGGGCATGCCAGAGTGGTCGCGCGCGCTGCCGGCATCGGTTCGCCGGGAGCAGATCGTCTCGATCATCGAGCGGCAGGGCTTCGCCAGGGTCACCGAGTTGAGCCGGGCCTTTTCGGTCTCCGAGGTCACCATTCGCACCGACCTGGACGCGCTGGCCGAGGCCCGGGTGATCGAGCGGGTGCACGGCGGCGCGGTCGCCGGCATCCGCGCCCTCGCCCAGGAGCCGGGCTTCGAACTGGCGATGACCCGTGCCACCAGCGAGAAGCGACGCATCGGCCACGCGGCCGCGGCCATGGTCGGTCCGGATCAGTCGGTGCTGATCGACGCCGGCTCGACCACCACCTCGGTCGCCCGGGCGCTGCTGGCCCGGGAGGATCTCTCCGGGGTCGTGGTCTTCACCAACTCGCTGACCATCGCCCTCGAGTTCGAGGCCGGCGAGGCCCGGTTCACCGTCGGTGTCACCGGTGGGACGGTGCGGCACAAGCAGCACTCGCTGGTCGACCCGCTGGGTGACATGTTCATGGGGCTGATCCGGGGCGACATCTGCTTCATCGGCTGCAACGGCGTCTCGGTGGACGGCATCACGAACTCGTCCATGCCCGACGTCATGATGAAGAAGCGGTTCATGGAATCCTCCCGCCAGGTCGTGGTGGTGGCCGACAGCTCCAAGATCGGCAAGACCCAGTTGGCCCGGGTCGCGCCGCTGGAGGCTGTCGACCTCCTGATCACCGGCGTCGAGACCCCCGAGGTGCACCTGGCCCCGCTCCGCGAGGCCGGGGTGGCGATCCAACAGGTCTGAGATCCCGGGTCAAGCCCGGGATGACCGTGGTGGCGAGCGGGGACGACGTGGCGGGGAGCCCGTTGGTGCGACCCTTCGACAGGCTCAGGGATCGCTGGGCGGCAGGCTCGGGATCGTCGGGCGGCAGGCTCAGGGATCGTCAGTCGGCAGGTTCAGGATCGTCAGGCCCGTCCCGCTGAACCGAACTCGCGCATGCGCTGCTGCACCATGCGCTGGAAGGCGGCCATGGCGGGCTTCAGCTGCTCGCTGGGCTCGACCACGGCGGGGGAGGTCGCGAGCAGTTCCCGCAGGGCGGCCGTCCAGGCCAGGTGGGAGTCGGTGCCCTGGTTGATCTTGCGGATGCCGGAGCGGATGCCCTCCTGCTTCTGCGCCAGGTCGATGCCGTAGGACGGGATCACCGCCCCGCCGAAGCGGTTGATGGCGGCCACC
Organism: Propionicimonas sp.; assembly: GCA_027492575.1. Taxonomy (GTDB): domain Bacteria; phylum Actinomycetota; class Actinomycetes; order Propionibacteriales; family Propionibacteriaceae; genus Propionicimonas. Next base: position 10,037 of record JAPUEM010000062.1, on the reverse strand, counting down.
TCGTCGGCCGGAACCGAGGACGAGCCGTGCAGCACCAGGTAGGTCTCGGGCAGCCGCTGCTTGATCTGCTCGATCAACCCGATCCGCAGCCGCTGGCCACCGGCCTCGTCGGTGAACTTCACCGAGCCGTGGCTGGTGCCGACCGCCACCGCCAGCGCGTCCACCGAGGTCAGCGCCACGAACTCGGCAGCCAGCTCCGGATCGGCGAAGACGATCTCCTCCAGGATCCCGCTGATGCCCGCCTCGGCCCCGCCGACCGTGCCGAGCTCACCCTCCACACTCACCCCCGCGGGGTGCGCGATGTCGACCACCTGCTGGGTGAGCGCCACGTTGGCCGCGAAGTCGGCCGGCTCGTCGGTGACCGGATCCCGGCTGGCGTCGATCATAACGCTGGAGAAGCCGGCCTCGATCGCCCGGCGGCAGTCGGCCACCGTCCGTCCGTGATCCAGATGGACGGTCGCGGGCACCGACTCGTAGCCGGCGACGACCGTGCGCAGCAACCGCCACCAGCGGTCCTCGTCCGGGTAGGGGGACATGCCGGCGATCGCCTGCACGATCACCGGCGACCGCTCGGCGACCGCCGCCTCCATGACGGCGATCACCTGATCGACGCTGGAGACGTTGAAGGCGCCCACCGCGTAGCCGCCGGCTTCGGCCCGGGCCAGGGTCTGCTTGAGAGTGAGGATCGCCATGGTTCTACAGGGCGTGGTCGATGCCGAGCTTGTCGTACTCCAGCACGATCGGCGAGGAGCTGATCGACCGGGCGTAGGTGAGCACCTTGGCCGCCGATTCCACCGCGACCGAGGTCTTGAACGCGGTTCGCAGATCGGGCCCGACGGTCAGCAGGCCGTGGTTGGCCCAGACGACGGCGTTCAGGTCGCCCATCACATCGCACATGTGCTCGCCGAAGACGGCGCTGTTGCTCAGCTCGAAGGGCATGATCGGCACGTCGCCCTTGGTGTAGATGACCATGTTCACCAGCGTCCCCAGGATCGGCTCGCCCACGACTCCCCAGACGTTGGTGAAGACCGGCTCGGAGTGCACGATCGCGTGCACGTCCGGCCGCCGCTGGTAGACCGCGACGTGAACCGTGACCTCCGAGGAGGGCAGCAGGTTCCCGTCCAGCACCTCGTACCGGTCGTTCACCAGCACGATGTCGGCCGGCGTCATCCGGTCGTACTCCAGATCGGTGGGCGTGATCAAGTACTGGTTCTCCGCGCCGGGCACCCGGATGCTGATGTTCCCCTGGGTGTTGAAGTTGAGCCCGTACTCCATCGAACGCAGGCAGTATTCGAGGATCTCCTCGCGGGCTGCCTGAAGGTCGAAGGTGGCGGTGTCGGTCATTCCTGTTCTCCTTGTGTGTTGGGTTCGGTGAGCATCGGGGGCCGCAGCCGGCCGGTGGCCTCGACCAGGGCCAGATAGTTCCGCCGTTGCGCGGCGTACCAGTCCGCGAAGCGCGGTTCCGGACGGACGGACGCCGCGACGCCCGGTGGCATGAAGGCGTCCTCGCGGCCGATGCTGCGGGCGGCCAGCCGGGCGGCCCCGCGGGCGGCGGCGTTGTCGGGGGCGATCGTCAGCGGACGGCCCAGGGCGTTCGCCCGGGCGGTCAGCGCCGGCAGGTTGCGGGCGCCGCCGCCGGAGACCGCGATCTCGCCGATCTCGACCCCGCGGGAGGCGAAGGCGTCCGCGATCCGGGCGAACTCCAGCCCGGAGGCCTCGACGAAGGCTCGCGCCAGTTGCGGGACGGTGGTCTCCAGGGTGAGGCCGTGCACCGTCCCGGTGGCGGCCGGATCGTTGTCCAGGGTGCCGGAGCCGCGCAGGTAGGGCACCACCAGCAGCGGTGGCGGTTCGGGGCTGAGTTCGTCGAAGACCGCGGCGACTGATTCGCCCCCGGTCAGGTGGGCGAACCAGTCCAGCGCCCAGCCGCCGGCAGCCGTCCCGGCCAGCGTGATCCAGGTCGAGTCGTCGATCGGGTAGCTGGCCAGCCCGGTCTCTTCGAAGCCGGCCGGACGGGCGGCGGTGGCCACCGTCAGGCAGTCGCTCGACCCGAAGCTGAGGCAGCAGCGCAGGCCGGGCTCGCCGTCGCAGCCCAGCAGCGCGGCCGCCTGGTCGTGGGTGCCCAGCGCCACCACCGTGGTGGCCGGCAGCCCGAGCCGTTCGGCCGCCTCGGGCAGCAGGGTGCCGACCGCCTGGCCGGAGGGGCCGACCCGGGGCAGCTTCGCCTCGTCCAGCCAGGGGGCGAACTCCCGCAGCCGGCTCAGGATGGCCTCGCTCCACGCCAGCCGGCCGACTTCGAAGAGGCCGGTGCGGGCGGCCATGCCGTAGTCGATGACGGCCTCGCCCGTCCACCGCAGGGTGAGGTAGTCGCCCATGCACAGGTAGCGGGCGGCGGTGCGCCAGGGGCCTTCCTCGGCGGCGATCTTGAAGGCGGAGAACATCGGGTGCAGCGGCTGGCCGGTGATCGCCTGGAAGTCGGACGCCGGCATCGTCGGCCGGAAGCGCTCCAGCGCGGAGGCCCCCCGCTCGTCCATGCTGATGATGACCGGCGCGGTCGGGTTCCCTGCCTCGTCGACGGGCGCCACCGCCTCGCCCAGCACGCTGAACGACAGCGCCGCCACCGGGTCGGCGGCGAACCGCCCGGTGGCGACCAGTCGCCGGATCGCCTGCTCGACGACGGCCTGGATCTCGGTGGCATCGAGTTCGGCCCGCCCCGGGCCCGGCCGGCTCAGCGTGAGCCCGTGCTCCTCGGCGGCGACCTCGCGGCCGTCCGCGCCGTAGCCGACGACGCGGATGCCGCTCGTGCCGAGGTCGATGCCGAGAACGCTCACTTCACCGCCCCGGCGAGGCCGTTGACCAGGTACCGCTGGATCACCACGAAGAGCCCGATGACCGGGATCGAGATCAGCACCAGGATGGCGAACAGGGCGCCTGGCTGGCTGAGGTAGATGCCGCGGTAGGCCAGCGGCACCAGGGTGAGCGGTTTCAGCGCGTTGTCGCTGAGCGTGACCAGCGGCAGCAGGAAGTCGTTCCAGGTCATCATGGTCTGCCAGATCGCGACCACCGCCAGCGCCGGCTTGCCCAGCGGCAGGTACATCCGCCACAGGATCTGCCAGTAGCTGCAGCCGTCGATCCGGGCCGCCTCGAAGGTCTCCATCGGGATCGCCAGGTAGGAGGTGCGGATGGTGATCACCGCGAACGGCAGCCCGAGCGCGGTGTACACCAGCACCAGGCCGAGGATGTTGTTGTAGAGGCTCAGCGACTGCAGGATCTTGTAGGTCGCCACCACAATGCTGGACATCGGCAGGATGAGCGCCAGGATCAGCGCGCCGAAGATCAGCGCCTTCAGCGGCACTTTCAGCCGGGCCAGCGCGAAGGCCGCCATCGCCCCGAAGAGGCAGGTGAGGACGACCGAGGGGACGGTGATCAGCAGGCTGTTCAGCAGGTGCTGCAGGATCGGGTTCTGCGACCAGATCAGCAGGTAGTTCTTCGGCGAGGGCTGCACCGGCACCATGCCGAAGAAGGTGGTCTGGGAGTTCTCCGGCGGCATCAGCGACAGGCTGATCACCATCAGCAGCGGGATCATCCAGATCACGGCGACCGGGATCAGGACGGCGTGCAGCCAGCGCGGCACCCGCGTCCCACTACGTCCTCTGCGGTGGTGCCTGGCGGGTGCGGCGGCGGGCCGGGTGGCGGTGGCGTTGCTCATTTGTCGGCTCCTGTGATGAACCCGGCGCCGAAGACCCGCACCATCGAGAGCGAGCTGACGACGGCGATGACCAGCAGCACCATCGAGATCGCCGAGGCGTAGCCGACGTTCTGCAGCCGGAAGGCCTCCTGGAAGGCGAAGGTGGGCAGCATCTCGGAGGCGTGGTTGGGCCCGCCCTCGGTCATGACGTAGACGAGTTCGAAGGTCTTCAGCGACCCGATGACGCCCAGCAGCACCAGCGAGAGGGTGGTCGACTTCAGCAGCGGGAAGGTGATCCGGGTCAGGGTCTGGAAGCCGCTCGCGCCGTCGATCCGGGCCGCCTCCAGCACGCTGGGGTCGATCAGCTGCAGGCCGGCGAGATAGAAGAGCATGGAGAAGCCGGTCCACATCCAGACGTTCACGAAGATCACCGCGAAGATCGCGGTGGCCGGATCGGAGAGGTAGTTGTTGGTGAGGAAGTCCAGCCCGGTGGCCTGGCCGACCTGGGTGAGGACGCCGTTGAACGGATCCATGATCCGCTGCCAGACGATGCCCACGACGACGGGGGAGAGGATGGCGGGGATGAAGAAGAGGGCGCGGTAGACGGTGCTGCCGCGCAGCTTCTGGTTGAGGGCGACCGCGAGCAGAAAGCCCATCACCCCTTGCGGGATGATCGTGAGCGGGATCCACAGCGCCGAGTTGATCAGCGACCGGTGGAAGACGGGATCGCCGGCCAGTTCGCTGTAGTTGTCGAGGCCGACGAAGGTGCCCGGGTTCACTCCGTCCCAGTCGAGGGTGGAGGCCTGGACGTTGTAGACGATGGGGTAGACCACGAAGATCGCGAAGAGTAGGAGCGCCGGGATCAGGAAGGACAGGCTGATCAGGCGCTCGCGCAGGTGGCGTGACATGGGCAGCTCCTCAAAGTGGCGCCCGGCGCGGGGTGAGCCGGGCGCCACCTGCTCGGGGTCGGAGGTCAGGAGAGCGAGTCCTGGACCTTCTGGATGTCCGCCGCCGCGTCGGCAGGGGTCTTGTCACCGGTTGCCAGCGCCGCCAGGGCATCGCCGACCGCCTGGTCGATCTCGGGCGACTTGAAGTAGCGCGAGAACGTGGTGTTCGGGAGCCACTCGTTGTTGAACAGGTCCCAGATCTCCTTCTGCCGGTCGCTGGTGAAGGTCTCCGGGGCGAGACCGGTCACGGCCGGGACGTCGTTCATCGTGTTGATCAGCTTCTGAGCCGCCGATCCGGCGATGAACTCGGTCAGCACCTTGCAGGCCAGCTCGGGGTTCGCGCTGTTCTTCGAGATGCCCAGGCCCACGTCCATGCCGCCGACCAGCTGCGATTCGGCCGCGCCGCCCGGGATGGTCGGGAACAGGAAGGGCATGAAGCCCGCCATGCCCACCGAGAGCTCCGGGATGTCGGTCTTGGTCGGGTCGGATTGCTGGATCCACCAGGCGCCGAGCGGGATGATCGCGGCGTTGCCCGCCTCGAACTGGTTCGCGCCGCCCGGGTAGGCGTCCAGGCCGATCGCGCCCTTCTGGGCGATCTCGTCGGTGAACAGCTTCTGCCAGTACTCCAGGCCCTTCACGATCTGCGGGTTGGTCCAGGAATCGGTGCCGTCCTCGGCCTTGTAGACCAGGCCCGGCTCGACGTTGTTCACGATCTGCAGGAAGACCACGTTACGCAGCCAGGAATCCTTGGCCGGCAGCAGGAAGGGCGCGAACGAATTGCCCGACATGGCCTTGGTGACGGCCACCAGTTCGTCCCAGGTCTTGGGGATCTGCTGGCCCTGCGCCTCGAAGATCTTGGTATTGGCCCACAGGTTCACCGTCTGGGTGAGCAGCGGCAGGGTGTAGTAGTTCTCGTCCCCGGCCGGATTGCCCATCCGGGCCTGCTCGAGGCCGATCGGGAAGAACTTCTTCTCCCAATCCGCGCCCCAGGTGTTCGCCGCGCATTCCTGCAACGGCAGCAGGTTGGTGCGGTACTGCTGGGTCAGCGCACCGGGCTGCAGACCCATCACATCCGGCAGGGTGTTCGATCCGGCCCGGGTCTGCAGATCGACCAGGTACTCGGGGTAGTTGAAGATGGCGGCGTCGATGGTGCTGCCCGGATTCTCCGCGGTGAACGCCTCGATCATCTGCTTGGTGGTCTGCTCGATCGGGCTCCAGGAACGGAAGGTGACCGTGCCGCCACCACCACCGCTGCCGGTGGGGGCCGGTGCGCTGCTCGGCGGCTGGCTGGCGCCACCGGCGCAGCCCGCCATCGCCAGCGCCATTGCTGTCGCGCCCGCTATCAGGGCGCCTCTACGAGAAAGCATCGTGCTTGTTCTCCCTCACTTCGGGGTGTGTCCACTACTTCAGTGACACCAATGACCCTAAGGATTTTTGCGATTTTCAGCTAGTGGCAAGCGTAAAGTCGCCGATAGTCTTTTGTTTTCTTCGTTATCGCACATTTGGATTTGCGTAACCAAAGGTGGGGTGGGAGGGCTTCACGCTGGCCCCGCGAACGGGGTCGGCTTGTGCAAACGCAAGGGTGGACGGGTGGTTGCCGGACCTTCATGGCGACGCGGTGGCGGTCAGGCTCGATCGGACGCCGCGGCGCCGAGGCGGTCGATGAGGCCGCGGGCCTGTTCCCCGGGTGGCAGCAGCGCGTCCACCTCGAGGAAGGGGACGAGCGGAGCGACCCCCGCCTCGGTCAGGAAGGCGGCCAGGTCGTCGAGCTTGCCGCTGTCCCGGCCGGCGCCACGGGCCGCGAGCCGGCGGGCGAGCTCGTCGGCGGGGAGGCGCAGCCAGGCCAGCCGCACCCGGGCGCCGGCGGCGGCGAACCGGTCGGCGAGCCGGGCCCAGGCCTCCGGCTCGCGTCGCTCGATGCTGAAGGGTGCCACCAGGACGACCGGCACCCCGGCCGCCACGCATTCCGAAGCCACCTGCAGCAGGGTCCGGTAGCGGGGCTCCCGAACCAGGGCGACGAGCTCCGGGTCGTCGTAGTCGGCGGTCCCCAGCAGGCCGCCGACCACGTCCACCAACGGGTTCGTCACGGTATCCAGGTCGAGCAGCACCGCCCCCAGCAGGCGGCCCAGTTCCCGGGCGGTGGTCGTCTTGCCCGAGCCGGGCGGCCCGGTGAGGAGGATCACCCACGGCCCCGCCGCCGGGCCGGGCTCAGCCATCGGCCTCGGCGTCCAGCACGTAGCCCTGCCCCCGCCGGGATTGGATCAGGTCGGCGGGCAGGCCCGCCGCGGTCAGCGCCCGGCGCAGCCGGTAGACGGTCGCCTTCAGCAGGTTCTTGCCGCCCAGGTACTGGTTGGAGCCCCAGACGTCGTGCAGCAGCCGTCCGTCGCTCAGCACGGTGCCGGGCTGGCTGGCCAGGCTGTGCAGCAGCCGGAATTCGATGGGGGTGAGCGGCACCTCCTTGCGGTTCACCACCGCGGTGGCCGTGGTGGTGTCGATCGTCAGTGCGCCGATGTGGATGTTCGCCCGTCCGGTCTTGGACGACCGGGCCAGCACCGCCCGCACCCGCAGCACGAGCTCGCGCGGGTTGAACGGCTTGGCGACGTAGTCGTCGGCGCCGCTCTCGAAGCCCTCGATCCGATCCTCCGCCTCGGTGTGCGCGGTCAGGATGATCAGCGGCAGGTCGCGGCGGCTGCGCACCTCGCGGCAGAACTCGAAGCCGTTGCGGCCGGGCAGCCCGACATCGACGATGGCCAGGTCGAAGGGTTCCTGCAGCATCAGCAGCAGGGCTTCCTCCGCGCTGCGGGCGACCCGTGGTTCGAGCCCGCCCTCACGCAGGGCGTAGTTCACGATCGCCGCCATGTCCGGCTCGTCCTCGACCACCAGGACGCGTGCGGTGCTGGTCATCATTCACCTCGCTCAAGGGCGCTCGGAAGGTAGAAGCTCGCGGTGGTGCCGTGGCCCGGGGTGCTGTCCAGGAAGAGCGCGCCGCCGTGCAGTTCGAGGATCGACCGGACCACCCGCAGGCCGATCCCGTTGCTCTCGGGGTGCTGAGTGTGCGCCGTCTTGGGCGAGCGGTCGATCCCGGGGCCGAAATCCGAGACCACGGTCAGCACGCCGCTCTCCTGCTGGATCGCCCGGATCAGCACCCGCGATTTCCGACGAGTACCGCGCGCAATTGCTCACCAGGTTGTTCAGCACCTGACGGAAGAGGACGGGATCGAGGCTCACCACCAGCGGCGCGCGCAGGTTCCCCAGCAGGATCTCGACCTGATAGAGCGGGCGCAGTTCGTCCACCACCTCGGCGACCAGTTCCCGGAAGTCGACCGTCTCGGGCCGCATCGAGAACAGGCCGGCGTCGATGCGCGCCTGGGTCAGCAGATCCTCGACCAGGCGTTGCAGCGTCCGGGTGTTGGAGAGGATCGCGCGCAGGAACCCCCGCTGTTCCGGGTTGAGCGCGACGCTGTCGCCGGCCAGCAGTTCCGCCGACCCGGTGATGATCGCCAGCGGCGTCCGGATCTCGTGGCTCAGCACGCGGGCCTGCGCCTGATTCTCGCGGGTCGCGGCGCTGCGGCGACGTTCGGCGAGGGCGGCGTCGCGCCAGGCCATCGCCGCCAGGAAGCAGGCGAGCAGGGCAGCCGCGGTGGCGACGACAGCCAGGACCAGCGCACCGCTACCTCCTTGCGCGGACGTCGTGGCCAGCGCGCTGATGGCTGCCACGGCGGCCAGCACGGAGGCGGCCAGACAGGCCAAGAGCACTCGCTGGTGAGAGGAAGGCTTCATGTCTCACCGCCATCCTGTCCGACGGCCCCCGCCAGTGGGGGTAGGTAACAGGACTGTTACCGCTATTGGTTCGAACCGCCTCGACTTGGTCTTGGGCCTCTGGTTTCAATGTGCTGCTGGGTACCTTCTCGAACCCGATCACGTTGCGCATCATCGGCAACACCATGATGCTCGGGCTGGTCGTCGGCGCGGTCGGCACCCTGGTCGGCTTCCTCTTCGCCTACGCCCAGGTGCGGCTGAAGCTGCCCGGCAAGCGCGTCCTCAACGCGATCGCGATGATCCCGATCGTCGCGCCACCGTTCGCGCTGGCCACCTCGGTGATCACGCTCTTCGGACGCAGCGGCGCGATCAGCGCGCAGCTGCTCGGCCAGGAATGGAATATCTACGGGATGCCCGGGCTCACCCTGGTGCTGGGGGTCTCCTTCTTCCCGGTCGCCTACATGAACTTCAAGGGGATGCTCGGCAACCTCGACCCGTCCCTGGACGAGGCCGCCGCCAACCTGGGCGCGACCAAGGCCCAGGCCTTCCTGGCCATCACCCTGCCGATGCTGCTGCCGGGAACCCTCGGCTCTTTCATGCTGCTCTTCGTCGAGGCGATCTCCGATCTGGCGAACCCGCTGGTGCTCGGCGGCGACTTCACCGTCCTCGCCTCGCGGGCCTACCTCGCGATCGCCGGCGAGTACAACGTGGGCGCCGGCGCCGCCTACTCGCTGCAACTGCTCGCCCCGGCCATCCTGGTCTTCCTGCTGCAGCGGTACTGGGTGGGTAAGAAGAGCGTGGTCTCGGTGACCGGCAAACCGGCCGGACGGGCCGAGCTGATCACCTCCCCGACCCTGCGCTGGCCGATCGGCGTCGCGGTCTACCTGATGTCGGCCTTCATCGTGCTGGTCTACGGCACCGTGATCGTCGGCGGCTTCGTGAAGAACCTGGGTGTCGACAACACCTGGACGCTGAACAACTTCCGCCAGGTCTTCTTCGGCATCGGCACCAAGGCGATGATCGACACCACGCGGCTGGCGCTGATCGCCATGCCGCTGGCCGGCGTGCTGGGCATCGTCATCGCCTGGCTGGTGGTCCGCAAGCTCGGACGCTCGTCGGGCTGGCTCGACTTCCTCGGCATGCTCGGCGTCTCCGTCCCCGGCACCGTGCTGGGCATCGGCTACGCGCTGGCCTTCAACGTCCCGACCATGGTGGGCGACCGGGAGATCCTGCCGGCGCTGGCCGGCGGTTCGGCGGTCTTCGCCGGCGCCATCGCGATCGTCATGATGTACGTCGCGCGGTCGTCCCCGTCCGGTCAGCGCAGCGGCGTCGCGGCGCTGCAGCAGATCAACCCGGCGATCGACGAGGCCGCCACCTCGCTGGGCGCCACCGGCCTGACCACCTTCCGGCTGGTCACCCTGCCGCTGATCTGGCCGGCGCTGCTCTCGGCGCTCACCTACGCCTTCTCGCGGTCGATGGTCACGCTGTCGCCGATCATCTTCATCACCACCCCTGGGACGCGGATCATGACCTCCCAGATCCTCAACGAGGTCGAGGCCGCGCGGTTCGGCAACGCCTTCGCCTACTGCGTCCGTGGGTGCTGGCCAGCCTCAAGACCTTGGTCGAAACCGGCCACGCGATGGTGG
>JAPUEM010000061.1 GCA_027492575.1 Propionicimonas sp. | reverse complement strand
TGTCGGCGGACACGGAAAAATGCCCAGTGACGGTCATGTAGTTGCCCGCTGGCGGTCATGAAATCTGCCCGGTGGTGGCCATGGGATCTGCCCGACACGACATCCGTTGCCTGGCCGCGTCCGCGGTCGGCGTCCCTTCCTCGGGTGCGATGAGTGGTGCTGAAGCACTGTTCGTCACCCGGGGAAGGGACATCTTGAAGTCTGCCGAGGAAATCATGGAAATCTTGGATGCTTACGATCTGACTGGGTCGTTGCGTGATTCTGCCGAGTTGGTGGGGTGTTCTCATCACACGGTGAAACGCTATGTGGAGGCCCGCGACAAGCTGGGTGGCCCGCCGTCGGGGACGGCCCGCCGGCCGCAGTTGATCGACGACTACCTGGACAAGGTCGAGGAGTGGGTCGAGCGGTCGAAGGGGAAGGTCCGCGCCGACAGGGTCCACCAGAAGCTGGTATGGCTGGGCTACACCGGCTCGGAGCGCACCACCCGCCGCGCGGTCGCGTCCGCGAAGGCCGCGTTCCGGGTCGGGAACCGCAGGGTCCATCGGCCGTGGGTGACCGAGCCGGGGATGTGGTTGCAGTACGACTACGGCGACGGGCCGTTGATCGATGGGGTCAAGACGGTCCTGTTCGTCGCCTGGGTCGCGTGGTCGAGGTTCCGGGTGGTGCTGCCGCTGCGGGACAAGACCCTGCCCTCGGTGTTCGCCGCTTTGGATGTCACGTTCCGTCGGCTGGGTGGGGTCCCGACGTATGTGTTGACCGACAACGAGAAGACCGTCACCAGTGAGCACATCGCCGGGATCCCGGTCCGGAACCAGCAGTTGGTCGCCTTCGCTTCCCATTACGCGGTGACCGTTCACACGTGTCGGCCGGCCGATCCCGCGTCGAAGGGTGGCACCGAATCATCGGTGAAGCTCGCGAAGGCCGACCTGGTGCCCACGGAGGCGAACCTGCGCGACGCCTATGACACGTTCGCCGACCTGGAGGCAGCCTGTCAAGCGTTCTGCGACCTGGTGAACAGTCGCCCGCATCGGGTCACCCGACGGGCCCCGGTCGAGATGTTGGTCGAGGAACGCCCACGGTTGCATCCGGTGGCGGCGGCGCCGTTCACGGTCGCGTTCGGGACCACGAGGGTGGTGCCGGACAACACGCCGATGGTGAACTTCGAACACGGCCAGTACTCCGTCCCTCACCGGCTCTGCGGGGAGACGGTCTGGGTCCGCGTCCACGGCCGCGGCGCGGATGAGCAGATCGTGATCTGCCACCTCACCGACGCGGGCCCGGTCGAGGTCGCCCGCCACCGACGCGCCACCCCCGGCACCCCGATCCTCGACGGGCAGCATTTCCCGCCCGCACCAGCAGGGGCCCTGGAACGGACCCCGACACCCAAGTCGGTGGCGGACAGCGAGTTCCTCGCCCTGGGTGAAGGGGCGCGGATCTGGCTGGTCGAGGCCGCCGCCGCGGGCGCCGGGAAGATGCGGGTCAAGATGGCCGCCGCGGTCCAGCTCGCGCGCTTGTTCAACCCCGCCGACGTCGACTGGGCCTTGGGGCATGCCGCCGTCCACGGCCGCTTCGCCGAGGCCGACCTGGCCTCCATCCTCGACCACCACCGCAGCCGACCGAACCCGACACAGCTGCAGGCCAGCGAGGACCAGTCCCTGACCCAAGGCACCCGCGGCTGGGCCACCTACGGCACCACCAACCCCGAGGAGATCGCCTCATGACCGGCCAGAGCGCCCCGGTGGCTGGGGTTCCGGTCGCCCCGCCGCTACCGGCTGATCTGGAAGCGTTGATGCGCCGGATGCGGTTGCCCTACATGCGCACCGCAGCACCTGACATCCTCGCCACCGCCCGAGCGCAACGCTGGGACCCCGCCGAAGTCGTCAAGGCGCTCCTCGTCGAGGAGGTCACCGGAAGGGAACGCTCCGCGCTGGCCACCCGCCGCACCGCGGCCGGGTTCCCCACCGGGAAAACGTTCGACGCCTGGCAGGACACAGCATCCTCGATCCCGGCCCCCACCCAGCAAGCACTCCGGGCCCTGGAATGGGTCGGTCGGCGGGAGAACCTCGTGGTCTGCGGCCCCTCCGGCACCGGGAAGACGTTCTTCCTCGAAGCACTGGGCCACACGGCTGTCGAACAAGGACTCCGCGTCGCCTGGTTCACCCTCGAAGACCTCGGCCTGCTGCTGCGCCGGCACCGAGCCGACGACACCGTGTCGAAAGCCATCGCCCGGATCCTGCGCGCCGACCTGGTCGTCGTCGATGACATCGGCCTGCTGCCCGTGTCCCACGACGCCGCCGAGGGCCTCTACCGCTTAGTCGACGCCGCCTACGAGAAACGCTCCGTCGCGATCAGCTCCAACCTGCACCCCGCCGGCTTCGACGAACTCATGCCCAAAACCCTGGCCACCGCCACCGTCGACCGGCTCCTCCACCACGCCCACGTCTGCCAAACCAGCGGCGACAGCGTCCGACTCACCCAAGCCCTCGCCGGCCGGGGGGTGACCCCCTTGCACTAACCCAGCCTCGACCGAGGTGGATGGCCAACAACCCCCCAGGGGCAGATCCCATGGCCACCACCGGGCACATCTCGTGACCGCCACCGGGCAGGTTTCAAGTCCGCCTCCGGGCAGAAACCAGTGGCCCTTGACA
>JAPUEM010000060.1 GCA_027492575.1 Propionicimonas sp. | reverse complement strand
TGACGAAGGAGACGCCGATCGCCAGCACGATGTAGATCGCCGGGTTGAGCAGCAGACTGCGCCAGCCGTCCCCGCTGAAGACGAAGGTGGGGCGCACCATGGTGGTGACCACGATCATCGCCACGGTGGCGGCCAGGATCGAGGTCTCGCGGCGGCGCAGCAGCTGGCCCAGCCGGCTGCCGATGGACGGGGCGACGGTCTGGACGGGGCTGGTCCGGGTGGTCATGCCGTCACCTCCTGGGCGGCGTGGGTGGCGGCGAACATCACGGTCTCCGGGGTGGCTTCGGCGCGGGAGAGTTCGGCGGTGATCCTGCCCTCGCGCATCACCAGGACGCGGTCGGCCATGCCGAGCACCTCGGGCAGTTCGGAGGAGATCATCAGGATCGCCAGGCCTTCGACGGCGAGCTCCGACATCCGGCGGTGCACCTCTGATTTGGTGCCGACGTCGATGCCACGGGTGGGCTCGTCGATGATCAGCAGGGCCGGACGGGTGGCCAGCCACTTGGCCAGGACGACCTTCTGCTGGTTGCCGCCGGAGAGGGTGCCCGCCTTCACGTCGAGCGCGGCCGCCTTCACCTCCAGGGCGAGCGCCCACTCCTGGGCCGCGGCATTCTCCGCCTTGCGGGTGATGACCCCGCCGCGGACGAGGTCGGCGCGGATCGCGTCGGTGATGTTGGTGGCGACCGGGGATTCCAGGACGAGGCCCTGCTGCCGGCGATCCTCGGGGACGAAGCCGATGCCGGCCCGCATCGCCGCCGCCGGGCTGCCGGCCGGCAGCGGAGCGCCCTTCAGCTTGACCTCGCCGGCGGTGTACGGGTCGACCCCGAAGATCGCGCGGGCGACCTCGGAGCGTCCGGCGCCGACCAGCCCGGCCAGGGCGACGATCTCGCCGGCCCGGACGTCGAAGCCGATGTCGGCGAACCGGCCGGGGAAGGTCAGCCCCCGCACCTCGAGCACGACCTCGCCGATCGGCGCCTCGATCTTGGGGAAGAGTTCGTTGACGTCGCGCCCCACCATCATCCGGACGATCTCGGGGACGCTGGTCTCGTCGGTGGCGACCGTGCCGACGTAGGCGCCGTCCCGCATCACGGTGATGGTGTCGCAGAGGCCGAAGACCTCGTCGAAGCGGTGCGAGATGAACATCAGCGCCCGGCCCTCATCGCGCAGGCTGCGGGCGACCGCGAAGAGCCGCTCCACCTCGACCCCGGAGAGGGCGGCGGTGGGCTCGTCCATGATCAGCACCTTGGCGTCCAGCGAGATGGCCTTGGCGATCTCGATGATCTGCTGGTCGGCGATGGACAGGCCCTGGGTGGGCCGGTCGGGGTCGATCGCGACGCCCAGCCGGGTCATCAGCTCGACCACCTCGGCGCGCATCGCGGCCCGGTCGATCATGCCGAAGCGGCCGACCGGCTGGCGTCCCATGAAGATGTTCTCGGTGACCGACAGGTCGGGGAAGAGGGTGGGCTCCTGGTAGATGACCGCGATCCCGGCCGCCTTCGATTCGGCGGTGCTGCGGAACTCGGCCGGCCTGCCCTCGAGGCTGAAGTCGCCGGTGTCGCGGGCGTAGAGCCCGGCCATGATCTTCACCAGGGTCGACTTGCCGGCGCCGTTCTCGCCGACCAGCGCATGGATCGAACCCGGGTGCAGTGCCAGCTGACCGTCGCGGAGCGCGACCACCGCGCCGAACCGCTTGGAGACACCGCGCAGTTCGAGCATCGGGACGCCTTCGTCACTCACCACCTACGCTCCTCGCCGTTGATTGAAACGTTACATAAGAACGATTCAAAAGTAGGCTCGCAGACCGGTGGTTGTCAAGCGGGTGTCAGGTAACGATTTGATAAGCAGAGGACTGCCGGACGATCAGCTCCGGCGTCATGCGGACCGCGCGATGCTCGTGCGGCTCGTCGGATTCGGCCGCCTGGATCTCGTCGAAGAGCAGTTCGGCGGCGCTGGCCCCCAGCTCGGCGCGGGGCTGGCGCACCGACGACAACGGGACGGCGGCGGCCGCCGCGAAGGCGATGTCGTCGTAGCCCACGATCGCCATCTCCCGCGGCACCCGCAGGCCGGCGAGGGTGAAACCCTGCAGCAGGCCGATCGCCAGCAGGTCGTTGAGCGCGAAGACCGCGGTCGGCCGCTCCTCGTCCGGCAGGGTCAGCAGGTCACCGGCCGCCCGCTTGCCGCACTCGACATCGAGCAGTTCGGTGGAAACCACCAGCAGCGACGCCTCCGGCGAGGCCGGCAGGGCGAGCTCCGCGCCCCGCCGCCGGTCCCTCACCTGGGCCAGGCTGCCCGGCCCGCCGACGATCGCGATCCGGCGGTGCCCCTGGGCCAGCAGATGGGCGATGGCCAGCCGGCCGCCCTCGATATCGTCCGCGCCGACGGTGCAGAAGCCCTGCACCCCTGCGGCCCGGTCCACCAGGACGACCGGGATCCCCCGCTGGCGCACCTGGATGGCCGGCTCGGCGTCGACCCCGATGGGGGCGAAGAGCACCCCGCGCACCCGTTGCTCCTGGAAGTGGTCGAGCAGGGTCGCCTCGCGATCCAGCCGCTGGTCGCTGTTGCCGATGTGCACCGAGTAGCCGTTGCGGTAGAGGAAGTCCTCCGCGCCTCGCACCACGTCGGCGAAGAAGGGGTTGGCGATGTCCATGACCACCATGCCGA
>JAPUEM010000059.1 GCA_027492575.1 Propionicimonas sp. | reverse complement strand
CCGTCGTAGTTCAACGGCTCCCGGCCAATGTCGCCCAACCATCCTTGTCGAATTCCCACAACTTGCCCCCTGAGGTTGACGCGGAGTCCCGGACAGGTGGGGACGAGCGCGACGTCACCGCCCCTGGGCCCGACGACCCCCTCAACCCGCACAACGGCTGGTGCCCCGGCTCCGGCCCCAACAGCCCTAGACCAGGAGAACAACCCTTCTAGCACCCAACCAACCCTCAAAGGGCCGGCGACTTTTACACCACCTTCAGGGGTTGCCCCCTGACTCGTCCTTGGAACCATCTGACCACCGAACATGCACCAAAGGAGCACCATGCCGAACCACCCCCGTCACGCGCGAGCCGCTGTCCTAGCCTTGGCGCTTGCGCTTCCGCTCGCTCTCACTCTGCCGCCGGACGGTGCACTGGCTGCCACACCCTCGGGGAACTGTCTGTATGCGCTGTCGGCGTCGAATGGGGCCTACTCCGTATCCAATGCCGCTGGTACCTCGGCACCGCTCACGATCTCCCTGAACGATCCGACCAACCCGACCTACAAAGCGAAGCTTGGCGGCAAGAACCTCACGGTTCGGTTCTGGCTAGGGATTCCGACATCGGTCGCAGTAGCGAGGACCGATGCTGCGGTTGCCGAGTGGGACTCGCTCGCGGCGAACTCGGTCGCTGAGGCAACCAACGATGAAGGTCTTGTGTGGGTCACCGAGACCCCCACGCCTTCCAGGGATCTCGGGCCCCTTGAAATCCACGCGGCCGTTGTCCATGACGGGACCGCTGGTGTCGACTACATGTCGATCCCAGAGGGGGCGCTGGTCGATGTGAATATCGACGGCCTGACATGTCTTCGTTCAAACGGCACCTCGGCGGTCACGATCACCACCGATACCAGCTCGATCACGCTGCCGGCCCCCGCCGACGTCATCGGGATCTCACCAGCCGCGATTCCGGACGACACCTCGGTCTTCCAGTACCGCACGTTCATTCCTGACGCCAAGGCCGACTCCGGCGTGATCTGCGGCATGTTCAAGGGCGACAACCGAAAGTTCAGCAACGCGAGATCAGCGGCATCCCGAACTCATTTCTCGCTGGTGTTTGACTGGGGCAACCGCAAGATCGTCGTCAACAAGGCGGTGGAGGAAACGAAGCGACTCGATTCCTGGTACGGCCCGATTCATTGGACGGCAGCAACAAAACGTGCCAGCGAGTGGCATCAAGACCCAAGGATCAGTGTTGGGTGGCGGCATCGGCCGTATTGAAGTGGTTCACTCGGTCGGAAACCCGCTCTGTGCGTCAGCCGCGCCCATCACCTACAACTACGTCATTGAGGCGTCCCGAACATCAATCCGGCTGATTGGCCGACTCAACAAGGTGCCCAACCACGAGGGCGTCTGGTTCCCGACCGGCGGCAACACTGGAGCTGCTTCGTTCCGTCGAACCAACATGGGGTTCATTTGCCTCAACCTGGGTACCTTCTGCGGGAGCAGCGAGCGAATCAACACTGTCCTCAAGAAGTAGCACGGGACGTAGACTGGGACGAGGCACAGCGTTGTCTGGGCGCGACAGGACACCATCCCCCTACCACCTCGCAAAGCCTAGGAGGCATACGTGAAGCTCCTTGCGGCAATGTCTGTGTTGTCCTCATTGGCTTGGTTCGTGCTGCCCGATGTGTTGAATAACTGGCCGCAGTCGGCGGCTGACCTGTTCCGGCTGGTCCCGCCCATCGCCCTCATGGTCATCGCGTTCGTGACCTTCTACACAGCCAGCGGGCCAGAACAGCTGTTGTTTCCAAGGGTTCCGCTGTTGTGGATCTTGTTCATCGCTCTCGCCGCCTTCCACTTCTATTTGAGCGAGTGGAGAGGTTCGGTGGGGGAGTTGCTCTACGGTGCCGTGCTCACGGGATCGGTCAGATTTGCGATCTGGCTCGTCCCGCCTCTCCTGCTCTCCTCCTGGGTCTGGTATCCCCGGTACCGTCAACAGCGGTCTGCCAGAGCGCCGAACGAGAGTCCCCGTTGAAAGCTCGGCGCTCCCGCAGGATTTGATCGAGCTACACCCCGAAGGCGCGTGGGTTGTCGTCGTGAACCTCGCGAGTCAGCCTGATCTGTCGTGAGTGGGGTGTTCCCAAGTCAACAGCCGACCATCCTCGATGCTCGCGTGAGCTCCTCCGAGGCGGGGACTATCAAGTAGTGGACGGTGAAAGAGGGATTCTCCGGTGAGTTCGGGGTGGAAGGCGATGCCGGTCACGGTGCCCTGGCGGACGGCGACGATCGACTGCCGGTGGCGGGCGAGCACCTCGACGTCCGGCCCCGCGGTTTCGACGCTGGGGGCGCGGATGAAGGCGACCCGGGCGGGGCCGAGGGTGGTGTCGAGTTCCACCTCGGCGGAATCCACCTGGGGGCCGAAGGCGTTGCGGCGCACCGCGACGTCAAGGAGGCCGAGTGAGCCCTGACCCGGGGCGGCGTCCAGCACCTCGCGGGCGAGCAGGACGAGACCGGCGCAGGTCCCCAGCGTCGGCAGGCCTGCGGCGATCGCAGCCCGCAACGACTCGTCGGTGCCGAAGAGCCGCAGCAACCGGTCGATGGTGGACGACTCCCCGCCGGGCAGCACCAGCGCGTCGACCCGCAGACCGTCCGGTCCTTCCAGGTCACCGGGCACCCGCACCAGGCTCGTCCGCGCCCCCAGCCCTTCCAACAGCCGGACGTGCTCCCGCACCCCGCCCTGCAGCGCGAGCACGCCGACGGTCAGCGTGCTCACCCCACCCACCCCACAAGGCGTGGCCGATGGACCGCCATCGGCACATCCGGCACAGCTTGCGGACGGGCCCACAACCCCGGCTCCCCCAACCCCACAAGGTGTGGCCGATGAACCGACATCGGCACGTTTGCCGCACCTTGTCGGGATTCGGGGCGGGTCACCAGCCGCGCTCGGCGAGGCGGTGCGGGGCGGGGAGGTCGGCCACGCTGATGCCGACCATGGCCTCGCCCAGGCCGCGGGAGGCTTCGGCGATGGCGGCCGGGTCGGCGTACAGGGCGGTGGCCTTGACGATGGCGGCGGCGCGGCGCGCCGGGTCGCCGGACTTGAAGATGCCCGAGCCGACGAAGACCCCGTCCGCTCCCAGCTGCATCATCAGCGCGGCGTCGGCCGGGGTGGCGACCCCGCCCGCGGTGAACAGCACGACCGGCAGGGCCCCGGTCTCGGCGACCTCGCGGACGATCTCGTAGGGGGCCTGGAGTTCCTTGGCGGCGACGTACAACTCGTCCGGATTGGATCGGTAGGTCGCGGCAAGCACCGCGATCTCGTGGCGGATGGTGCGGATGTGCTTGGTGGCCTCGGAGACGTCCCCGGTGCCAGCCTCGCCCTTGGAGCGGATCATCGCCGCCCCCTCGGCGATCCGGCGCAGCGCCTCGCCGAGGTTGGTGGCGCCGCACACGAAGGGGACGGTGAAGGCGTGCTTGTCGATGTGATGGGCGTAGTCAGCGGGCGAGAGCACCTCCGATTCGTCGATGTAGTCGACCTTCAGGTGCTGCAGCACCTGGGCCTCGACGAAGTGTCCGATCCGGGCCTTCGCCATCACCGGGATGGACACCGTCTCGATGATCTGGGCGATCAGATCGGGGTCGCTCATCCGGGCCACCCCGCCCTGGGCGCGAATATCGGCCGGGACGCGCTCCAGCGCCATCACCGCCACCGCGCCGGCGTCCTCGGCGATCCGGGCCTGATCGGGCGTCACCACGTCCATGATCACGCCGCCCTTGAGCATCTCGGCCAGGCCCCGCTTCACCAGGGGCGATCCTGTTGTCGTTGTCATGAGCTCCATGGTGGGCCGGTTACCGGACCAGTACCAGAGCCAGAACCACCTCGCTCTTGGTGGACCAGTATTGTGGTGGCATGCGATCGGCTCCCGAGATCACGCTGCCGCTGCAGCTGGACGGCTCCGGTCCGCTCGCGGCCCAGCTCGCCGACCGGTTGCGCGCCCTGATCGCGGACGGGATCGTCGCCCCCGGCGAGGCGGTGCCGGCCAGCCGGGCGCTGGCCGCCCACCTGGGAATCTCCCGGGGGTCGGTGGTGGTCGCCTATGACCAGTTGCTGGCGGAGGGCTACCTGAGCGCGGTCGCCGGCCGGTCAACAGTGGTGAACCCGCAGCTGCAGCGGGTGCACCCGACTCTGACACGGTCCGAGATCCCCGCCTTCGCGGGGATGACGCGGAAGGGGTCGGGCGCGGCGATGACGCGGGAAGGGTCGGGCGCTGGGGTGACGCGGGAAGGGTCCGAGACGGCAATCCTCGGACTGGCTGCCGCGACGTTCGGAGTCGAACCGCGTCCGGGCGCTGGGGTGACGCGGGAAGGGTCCGAGACGGCAATCCTCGGACTGGCTGCCGCGACGTTCGGAGTCGAACCGCGTCCGGGCGCTGGGGTGACGCGGGAAGGGTCCGAGACGGCAGTCTTTGGACCGGCTGCCGCGAGGTTCAGGGTCGACCTGCGTCCCGGACGTCCGTGGGTCTCCGAGGTCGCGGGCCCGGCCTGGCGGTCGGCCTGGCGGCGGGCCTCGTCCGAACCGGTGGACGTGGCCGTCCCAGCCCTCGGCCTCGAAGCCCTGCGCACCGCTTGGGCCGACCAGTTGCGGCGGATGCGGGCGGTCGTCCGCGACCCGGGGCAGTTGGCAGTCACCGCCGGCGGTCGCGAGGGCCTGGCGCTCCTGCTGCTCACCCTCTCTGATCGACGAACCGGGACAGGGGACGGTCCCGCGGCCCGCTCCGAGCCAGGGGACCGCTCCCTGCTCCACAGGACAAGGAACCGGTCCCAACCGCTGCGGGTGGGCGTCGAGGAGCCCGGCTACCCGTCGCTGCGCCGGGTGCCGGCCCGGTTCGGCGCGCAGGTCGTCCCGCTGCCGGTGGACGAGCACGGCCTGCGGGTGGCCGATCTGCCCACCGGCGCCGACGCCCCGGACCTGCTCGTCATCACCCCCAGCCACCAGTACCCGCTGGGTGGCTCGCTGCCGATCGACCGGCGCCAGGCACTGCTGGAATGGGCGCGCCGGCATCAGGTCGTGGTGGTCGAGGACGACTACGACTCCGAGCTTCGCTACACCTCGCAGCCGCTGCCCGCGCTGGCCGCCCTGGACGACCCCGCCGACGGACGGGTGGTGCTGCTCGGCACCCTGTCGAAGACCCTCACCCCCACCCTGGCGATCGGCTACCTGGCGCTGCCGCAGTGGCTGGCGCCCGCCGTTGCCCGGACTCGCCGCGACCTCGGCCAGCCGGTCGGGCTCGTCCCACAGCGGGCGCTGGCCCACTACCTGGAAAGCGGCGCGCTGCGGCTGCACACCCAGCGGATGCGCAACCGCTACCGGCGCCGCCGCGCCCAGGTGCTCGCCGCCCTCTCGGGCGTCGAGGGCCTGCGGGTCTATCCGATGGACGGCGGCCTGCACGCGGTCGCGGAGACCGTCCGCCCCGAGGCCGAGGTGGTGGCCGCGCTGGCCACCGCGGGCGTCGCGGTCAGCCCGCTCTCCCAGTACTGGACAGGCGCCACCACCCGCTCCGGCATCGTCTTCGGCTTCGGCGCCATGACCGACGCCGACCTCGCCCGCGGCCTGACCGCCATCGCCGCGGCCTGCGCCGTGGTGGCCGGAGAGGGAGCCGGGCCCACGTCCGTCCAGCGCCCGGGGATCGACAGCTGACACGCCGTCACTCGCAGAAACCGGGTGATTCAGGGCAGCTGCGTGCAAGAGCCACGCGGCTGACCCAGATCACCCGGTTTCTGCGTGGGTGGAGGAGTCGCCTGCACCACGACCGGAGCTACCGTGGCAGCGGTCTCGAACCGGACGTCGACGTGGGAGTCGCCTACCACGCGCGGATCTACCGCTGGATCCCGTGGCACGGCCGCAAACCCCCAGCCAGACGGCCATCCAGGGACAGCTCTGTTCGAGGCCTCGCGAGACCTGCGCGATGGCATAGCGTGGAGCCGTGGCCGATGAGCAGCTCGAACCCAGCGAGCACGAGTACGAGGACGCCCTCGAACCCACCCACCTGATCCGGCGGTCGGACGTGGTGCTGAAGGCCGGGATCCTGATGCTCGGCGCGGGCACCAGCGGGCTGCGGGTGCGCGAGCTCATGCAGCAGGTGGCGAGCACGGTCGGCATCCAGCGGCTGCACGCCGACATCAGCTTCACCTCGATCGTGCTGACCGTCCGGCGGCGCGACACATTCCGCACCCAGGTCGGCGAGATCCCCAACCCCGGGGTCAATGCGCACCGGATCGCGCTGCTGCAGAACCTCGGCAATGAGTTGCCGGAGCGGGCGACCGTCGCCGAGGTGGACGCCCGGCTGCGCGCCATCGAGAAGACCCCGCGGCTCTACCCGCAATGGGTGCTGGTGCTGCTGGTCGCGCTGGCCTGCGCCTCGGTGGCGGTGCTCGGAAACGGCGGCTGGCGCGAGCTCGTGGCCGTCCTGCCGGCGTCCGGGCTGGCCTACTGGTTCCACCGGCGGATGGGCGCCTGGCAGCTGAACCACCTGGCTGCCGTGCTGATCTCGGCGGCGATCGCGTCCGGGCTGTACGTCGGCTTCAGCAGCCTGCTGACCGCGGCGATCGGCGAACCCAGCCCGCGGACGGCGGCCGGTTTCATCAGCGCCTGCATCTTCCTGATCCCGGGCTTCCCGCTGGTCACCGCCGGGCTCGACCTGACCCGGATCGATCTGCGGACGGGAGTCCCGCGGCTGGCGTACGCGGCGATGGTGGTGCTGGCGATCACCATCGGGGTGTGGCTGGTGGTCGCGCTGGCCGGGCTCGCTCCCGACCCGGTGCCACCGGTCGAGGGCAACCCGCTCTGGCTGTGGACGGCGACCGTGCTGGCCGGCTTCTTCGCCGTCTTCGGCTGGGCCGCGATGTTCAACAGCCCGCCCGCGACCGCTGTCGCCTCCGGCGTGATCGCCGCGCTGGGCGCGGTGCTGATGACCGTCCTGCGGCAGGCGGAGGCGCGTCCGCATGTTGCGGCCTTCGTGGCCTGCTTCGCGATGGGCCTGGCCTGCGCGGTGGTGGCCAGGTGGTTCGGCATGACGAAGATCATCATGACCGTCCCGGTGCTGCTGGTGACCATCCCCGGCTCGTCGGCCTTGCGCACCCTGCTCTACTTCGACCAGGCGGACGTGGTGAGCGCCATGGAGTCGGGCGTCTCCACCGTCCTGGTCGCGATCGCCATGATCGCCGGCCTGGCCGGCGCCCGCATGCTCACCGACCCCGAGTGGGCCTTCACCCGTCCCGAGCCACCCACCCTGGCGCTGGCGAAGGTGCGCCGCCTGCTCGCCTTCAGGCGTCCGGGACGACGGCCGAAGGACGATCCGGACCAGTGATGCGGAAGAGTTCGCAGGTGACGTCGTAATAGCGGTCGGTCGGGCCGAGGTGCGTCATGCCCAGCCGGCGACAGACCGCCTGCGAGGGGAGATTCTCGGGGTAGGTGACGGCGAAGACCTCGTCCAGCCCGCCCGCCCAGGCGTGCTCGAGCAGGCCGCCGGCGGCTTCGGTGGCGTAGCCGTTGCCCCAGGCGTCCGGGTGCAGATGCCAGCCGATCTCGGTGTCCGCCGACGGGGTCCCGCCACCGCTGAGCGGCAACAGCTTCATCAGGGCCGTACCCACCGGTGTGGACGTGCCGCGCGGCACGATCGCCCACACGCCATGCAACGGCCCGGGGATCGCCGCCCACCTGGCCAGGGTCGCCTCGGCCTGCGAAGGCTCCGTCAGCGCTGTCGGCTTCCGTCCCAGATACCGCGCCACCTCCCAGCGCGAGTAGATGTCGTAGACCGTCGCCAGATCCTCCGAACCCCACGGCCGCAGCACCAGCCGCGGGGTCTCCAGCACCGGCTGTGTCATGAGTCGACCCGCCACTCGTCGGCCAGCATGGCGTAGGCCAGCCCGTCCATCCACCGTCCACTGCGGTGCAGGGACTCGGCGCGATAGTGGCCCTCACGGCGCATCCCGAGCTTCTCCATCAACTTCCAGGACGGAGTGTTGTCGGCGAAGCAGTAGGCGACCACCCGTCGCACTCCCAGCCCCTCGAAGGCGATCGCGAGCAGGTCAGCAGCCAGTTCGGTGCCGAGCCCCTGCCGATGAACCCCGGGGTCCAGGATCCAGCCCAGCTCGCACTGCTGACCTCGGGCCTGCTCGGCGATCTCCTGCTGCGCCCAGCCGTCCGCCACGTGCACCTTGGCGAAGGCCACGATCCGTCCGTCCAGCAAGGCCACGACGGTCTCGCTCAGCCGGGACTCGAAGTGGGCCACGAAGGCGTCCTGATCGGTGGCCAGCTGCGGCAGCCACTCGGCTACCTCGGGCAACCGACGCCAGTTCCACACCTGCGGCGCGTCCTCGGCTCTCGCCGGACGCAACTCGAGGCGGGCCGTCCACCTGGGCCAGTCGAGGTCAGCGAGGGTCGTCACCCACCCATCGTTCCGCAGACTCCGAAACCCGACAAACCCGGTCGTGGCATGGCCCTACTCCACCTTCGACCGCCCCTCTTGTCGTTGTCAGCCGGGTCTCCGATGGGGATCGCGATCTGACCGCCGTTGATGTCGTTTTCAGGCGAATGCAGGCCGGAATGGCAACAACAACGGCGGTTCCGTTCGGGTCGGCTGGGTTGACCCGGCTGACATCGACAAGAGCGGCGGTTCTGAGTAGGAACCTGCGCCCGGCCACGTTCAATCAGGCCAGCGCAGCCCGGCGCGGGGTCAGGAGGAAGGCCAGCAGGTACAGCCCGGCGACCAGGATCAGCAGGTTGCTGTAGCCGGTCAGCAGGGCGGCGTACTCCAGGCAGCCGCCGACGATGGCGCCGAGCAGGTTGAGCCCGAAGGCGCCCTGGGAGTCGTCGGAGGCGGCGAAGCGTTTGGCGAAGGCGACGTTGGCCAGGAAGATCGGGACGAACGCGAGCAGCGTCGCCACGATCAGCCGAGGCGCGAAGGGCAGCGGCAGCAGCCATTCCGGCTGGACGATGTAGGCCACCGCCAGCGAGGCGGCGATCAGCCCCCAGACCACCGGCAGGGGCGGCGTCCGGACGTGCCGGGTGGTCTCGACGGCGGCCAGCACCACGATCAGCACCCCGCCGAAGACCAGGGCGTTGACCAGCCAGGTGGTGCCGAAGAGCAGGGCGAAGGTGGCGATGTTCTTGGTCTCCAGCAGCAGGAAGGCGGCGCCCATGAAGAAGAGGTCGGCGTACGGCCGCATCGTCCGGAACGGTCCGCCCAAGGCTCGGACGGCGAGAAGCGAGATGGCCAGGATGCCGCCCAGCGTCCACAGGTAGATCGCCGGGATGCCGCCGCCCGCGTAGTACAGGAAGGGGGCGTCGTCGGTGGCCGGGGCGATCACCTGCCCGGACGGGGCGAAGGTCTCGGCGCAGTCCTGGTTGGCCGGGTCGACCGCCACGGTCACCACCGCCTGGGCGCCGCCGAACAGGTCGACGCAGGGAGCGTGGCCGAAGGCGGCCTCGGCGGTGCCGGCCAGCCGGTCGATCAGCCACTGCTCGCGGTAGTAGTTGTACATGGCGAACGCCCCGCCCGGATTGAGGTGCTCGCGGGCGGCCGTGAGCGCCTCCTCGGTGAACAGGAAGGACTCCAGCCGGATCTGCGAGGCCCCGTTCACCAGCGCCAGCGAATCCGGCAGCGCGAAGAGGATCAGGTCGTATTTGGTGTCGGTCGACTGCAGGAAGGCCCGTCCGTCGTTGACATGGACGGTCACCCGCGGGTCGTCGTAGGCACGATCGGGGTTCTTCTCGGCGCCGATCTGCAGGATCCGCGGGTCGATGTCGACGGCGTCGACGTGCCGGGCGCCCTCGGCCAGCGCGATCGCCACGTCCGAGCCGGAACCGGCGCCCACGATCAGGACGTTGCCCAGGTCACCCGACCAGCGCTCGTAGGGGGTGCCGTAGATCTTCTCGCCCTGCTCCAGCTTCCACTGCGCGGGCGCCATCAGCTGGTGCGGGACGCCGTTGACGGTGATCAGCGTCATGCCGTTCCCGACGTCCTCGGTGGTCACCTTGTAGTAGGGCGACCAGGAGACCCCCGGGGTCAGCGTCTCCAGCAGCAGCACGGCGATCATGCCGGCCCCGCTCACCGCCGCCAGGATCCGCGGCCAGCCGGAGATGAGCGCGACGAAGAGCATCGCCGTCACGACCCCCCAGACCACCGACGGCGCCTGCAGGAAGGAGAGCACCGTGAACGCGGAGATGCCGATCAGCGAGCCGACGAGATCCCACCGGTAGGCGGTGAGCGGACGCAGGTGTCCGAAGCAGCGTCCGACCACCTCGGCCGGCCCGGCCAGAATGGACGCGGTGAGCACGAAGACCACCGGCAGCACCAGCCAGACCGGCGGGCCGGTGGTGCCCAGCGAGGTGAAGTAGATGATCCCGCTGCCGGTGCGGTCGACCGTCACGGGGAAGACGTGCACCCCCAGCACCAGCAGCGCCAGGATGAGCGGTGACCAGGGCAGCACGCTCCACGTCTTGCGCGAGATCAGGAAGCCCAGGCCGATGCCCAGGAACGACCCGAGCAGCACGAAGTTCGTGAAGTACGACAGATGGACGATGTTCGACCCCAGCCAGCGGATCAGCGCCAGCTCAAGGAAGAGCATCAGCGCGCTGCCGGCCAGCAGCCGGATCACCACCTGGCGGTCGGCGGTGTGGTCGGCGCCCTCGGGCGCCTCCAGCGCGATCAGGCGGGAGGGTTCGGCTGTGGTCATGGGGTCCTCACCGGTAGGTCGTGGCTCCATCCTCGTCCTCGATTCAAGCGGTACCCGGGATGTGGCCGCCGAACGCATACTGGGGGTGTCGCGAAGGAGCAGCCATGGCAGGACGGACGATCGCGGCGGCGGTCGCCGCGGCGGTGCTGCTGGCCGGCTGCGGGACGACAGGAGACCCGATGACCCCCACTCCCCCGAGCCCCGGAACCTCGACCCCGACCGGCTGGCCCTCCGGCCGTCCACCGCTGCAGACCGCGCCTCCGCTGCCCTCGGGGACCCCCGCCGAGATCTCCCCCGAACGCTGGCAGGCCATCCTCGACCACCTCACCGCACAGGGCGTCACCGGCGCCGCCGAGGTCGAATCCGCCGAGGCCGTGACCTGGCCGGATTCGTCCCTGGGCTGCCCCTCCCCCGGCGTGCAGTACACCCAGGCGCTGGTGGAAGGCCTGCGCGTCCTGGTTCGCGTGGACGGCGAGCGCTACGACTTCCGATTCGGCGCGGGCACCGACCTCAAGCTCTGTTCCTCACACCGCTGACGCGGCCGTCGTCTGCTCAATTCGGTTCAGGGCTACTTGCCGGCGATCAGCAGGGCCTCGTCGGCGCCGGACTTGTTGTCCAGCACCACGGCCATCAGCCCGAGCGGACGCTGGGCGGCCCACTGCTCGGGGTCGATGGCGGCGGTGACCTCGGTGGCCGGGGTCTTGCGTCCAGGCACCGGGACCTCCGCCCACTGGCCGTCCTCGATGGCGCGGGCCCACGGGTTGTAGCGGGCCGCGCCGGTGAAGGCGTCGCTGCCGTCGCCCTCGAGGGAATAGCTGCTCACCGAGTAGGTGAACGACCCGTGCTCGGGTGACAGCCCCAGGTCGCTCGCCATCACCGGCAGCAGGATGGTGCTGCTGTCGGTCGGCGCCACCGCCATGAACCCGGACGAGAAGAGGTCGCCGGTGGCGAGCTCGACCAGCCAGACCTCGGTCAGGCCGTCGTAGCTGCCGGTGCGGACGAAGCCGGCGTCGTAGCTGAAGACGATCCAGTCCGGGTCCTTGTCGCCGTCCACATCGATCTCGACGTCGAACTCGTTCAGGACGGCGTTCGACCAGCGGGTGTGGTTGTTGATCGCGAAGACCAGCTGGGCGTCGTCGCCGTCCACGAAGGATTGGACGCCGGCGGCCCGCAGGTCGAAGCCGCTGCCCGGGGTGCGCTTGGGAACGTCGCGGGCGTCCTTCAGGCCCCAGGTGTAGAAGTCGGCCGTCGCGTCGATCACGCCGCGGTTGGCGACCTTGAGCGTCGTCGAGGTGACCGGAACCGGTTGCGGCTTCGGGGTGGGAGCCGGCCAGCCCTTCTGCCCGGTGGTCTTCTTGCCGCCCTTGCCCCCGTTCGGGTCGACCGGCGGCTTCTCGGTGAGCCGGAAGCTCTCCGGCGCGGTCAGCCTCGCCTGGGCCCGCGGGACGAGCAGGTAGGGCACCCGCAAGACCTCGTCGCCCGAGGTCAGCACCACATTGCCGGAGACCTGGTTGAAGGCGAACTGGTCGTCGCCCGAGGAGGTGCCGAGCTTGCGGGCGTCCGCCGCCAGAGCGACCTTCACCCGGGCCGTCCGGCCCGGCTTGATCGTCACCGACCGTGCGCTCAGCATCACCTTGGCCGGACGCGACTCCGGATTGGCCGCGGTGCTCAGCTTGTAGGTGACCGTCTTGGTGCCCTTGTTCTCGATGGTGAGCATCGTGAAGCCGGCGAAGGCCAGGCTCGGCTCGGCGAAGCCGAAGCTGAGCGAGGGCTCACGGAACCAGCCGCTGGTGGTGCGGTAGGCGTCGCCGCCCACCACGACCTGGGTGGTGACCGCCTGCGCGGCGTCCACCAGGCCGAGGCCGCCGCGCACCAGCCGCTGGCCGGCGACCTTCTCCGGGTCGGCCGTGGTGACCACCGCGGCGGCGACCTCGGCGGCGTTCCACTTCGGATGCGCCTGGACGGTCAGCGCGGCGACGCCGGCCACGTGCGGGGCGGCCATCGACGTCCCGGAAAGGGTCTCGCCGGCGGAGCCGGTGCCCACGCCGGTGGAGACGATCGCGACGCCGGGTGCGGCGACGTTCGGGCTGATCGCCGAATCGCCGTTGCGCGGTCCGCCGGAACTGAACGAGCCGTAGCCGCGGAAGTCGGGATTGGCCAGCGGCGCGGAGGTCATCGTGACGGTGCCCTTGTCCGCGGCGATGACGGCCTCCCGGTCGGTGCTCGGCACCCCGAGGAAGGGGATGGTCACCACGTACGGGGCGCCGGTGTCGGGGTTGCTGGTGATGTCGCCCTCGAACGGCGGGAAGCCGGGGTCGAGGTTGACCTGCAGCACCGCCTTGGCGCCGGCCTGCTGGCCGAAGATGGCCTTGGCCACCCGGGCGCAATCGCCGCGCGAGACCACGGCCAACTGGTTGCCACCCGGGACGATGCCGGCATCGGTGAACTGCTTGGCCGAGCAGCCCAGCCCCAGCTGGCCGGCGGCGTCGCGCACCACCACGACCTTCAGTGAGCCGCTGGGCAGCGCCGCGTTGTTGGCCACGATGGCCGGCAGGGTCGGGCCGGTGCTCAGCTTGAGCTTGGCGCCGGGGAACTTCTCGGTGGAATCCACCGCGGCCACCGCGATGACGCCGTCGCCGGCGCCCGGGGCACCGGTGATGTACGGGTTGCCG
Source organism: Propionicimonas sp. (assembly GCA_027492575.1). Lineage (GTDB taxonomy): Bacteria > Actinomycetota > Actinomycetes > Propionibacteriales > Propionibacteriaceae > Propionicimonas. Next base: position 7,454 of record JAPUEM010000059.1, on the reverse strand, counting down.
CCGGAGTTGCCCGCCGAGGCCACCACGACGACGCCCGCGCCCACCGCGTTGGAGGCGGCGACCGCGTCCGGATCGGTGCCCCGGCCGAAGCTGGAGCCGAGCGACATGTTGATCACGTCCATGTCGTTGGCGACCGCCCAGTCGATCGCCTCGGTGGTGATGTCGGTGCTGCCCGTGCAGCCGAAGACCCGCAGCGCGTACAGATCGACCTGCGGGGCGACGCCCGGGCCCACCGTGAACTTCTTGGACGCGGTGGACGCGTTGTACGGGCCGGTGTAGGTGCTGCCGTCCGCCCGGACGCCACTGCCGCCCGCGGTGCCCGCCACGTGCGAGCCGTGGCCGTTGCAATCCAGCGGGTTGGGATCGGGGTGCGGCACGGGCTGGTAGGTGTCGCTGTCCGGGTCGGCGTCGTAGGAGTCGCCGACGAAATCCCAGCCGCCCTTCACCCGCGGCGCGTTGGGCCCGAACCAGGCGGGGTTGGCCGGTTCCGCCTCGGCCGCGTTCGCCGCCTGGTAGGCCGCGACCGTCCCGGGGCCGCCGAAGTTGGCGTGGGTGTAGTCGATGCCGGTGTCGATGACGGCGACCTTCACCTTCTTACCGGTGTAGCCGGTGGACTGCCACACCTGCGGCACCCCGAGGTAGGGCACCGAGACGGTGTTGTCGAGCCGGTGCAGCGGGACGGGGTGGATCGCGACCACCTCGGGCAGCGCGGCGACCGCGTCCAGCTGCGAGGCCTTCAGCTGCACCCGCATGCCGTTGTACGCCGACTGCATGCGCGATTGAACCTTGCCGCCCTTGCCGGTGATCGTCTTGGCGACCTTGTCCTGCTTCTTGCTCAGGTTGTCGCGGACGGTCTTGCGCTCGGCGTCGGAGAGCCGGCGGCCCTTGGTGGATTCCACCACCGCGACCGGATCGCCCTTCACCTCCACGATCACCTGCACCTTGGCGTCCTTGCTGAGGCTGCGCGGGCGGACGGCGGAGTCGACCTTGCCGGCGGACGGCGACTTCTCGAAGCGATCGGACGGATCCCCCGGCGCCGCCTGCGCGGTGACCGGAAAGGCCAGCGCCAGCACGCTCGTGGCGATCAGCAGCTTGCGGAACATGGGAAGCCTTTCGGAGAAGCAGCGTTGGGGGCGCAACTCAGGCAGGCTAAGCCGGGCATTCGCCAGGGTCAACGGTTTTCCCCGAATCCCCCGAAGATGCTGGATCGATCCATGACTTCGAGCCGGGTGTGGGGCCTGGTTGCGTTGGGCGGCGGGCGTCGCGTTCCTGCGTCGACCCGGTGGTGGCAGAGTGTCGTCATGAGGACGTCGCTCACTTTCCTGGGTGGGGCCGGCACGGTCACCGGCTCGAAGTACCTGCTCACCGTCGGGGATCGGCGGATCCTGATCGACGCGGGGTTGTTCCAGGGCGAGAAGGAGCTTCGCGAGCTGAACTGGGCGGAGTTCGGGGTGCCCCCGGCGTCCGTCGGCGATGTGCTGCTGACCCATGCGCACATGGATCACGTCGGGTACCTGCCGCGGCTGGTGCGGGGCGGGTTCGCGGGGCGGGTGTGGGCGACGGCGGCGTCCGTCCGGCTGGCCGAGATCGTGCTGCGGGATTCCGCCTTCCTCAACGAGCGGGACGCCGAGCACGCGGCCGAGCGCGGCTATTCCAGGCACCGGCCGCCGCTGCCGCTCTACACCACGGCCGATGTCGAGGCGACGCTGCCCCTCTTCCGCACCGTCGGCTACCACGAGCGGCTCGATCTCGGGGACGGCATCGTCGCCCGCTACTACCGGGCGGGGCACATCCTCGGGGCCGCCAGCATCCACGTCACGACGCCGACCGCCGAGGTGGTCTTCTCCGGCGATGTCGGACGCCACACGCACCCGGTGCTGCGGCCCCGCGAAGTGCCGCCGGGCGCCGCGACGGTCCTGATCGAGTCGACCTACGGCGACCGGGAGCACCCCGAGCCGTCGGTCGCGCACGAGCCCTTCGCCGACCTGATCCGGCGGACCGCCCGGCGTGGCGGTTCGGTGCTGGTGCCCGCCTTCGCGGTCGATCGCACCGAGGTGCTGCTGAAGACCATCTCGGAGATGCAGGCGGATGGACGCATCCCGCAACTGCCGGTCTTCGTGAACTCCCCGATGGCACTCGCGGCGCTCGCGGTCTACCGCGATCCGGAGTTCGCGGACGAGCTGCGTCCCGATCTCGATCCGGCGCACTTCATCGACCTGCCGCTCCTGCGCGAGGTGCGCTCCACCGAGGAGTCGATGCGGCTCAACGACCCCAAGCACCCCTGCATCATCATCGCCTCCTCCGGCATGGCGACCGGCGGACGGGTGCTGCACCACCTGGAGCACATGCTGCCCGACCACCGGCATTCGGTCGCGCTGGTCGGCTACCAGGGCGAGGGCACCCGCGGCCGCTCCCTCGTGGACGGCGCCGCCCAGCTGAAGATGCACGGCCGGTACGTCCCGGTGCGCGCCGAGGTGCTGCAGGACGACGAGTTCTCCGTCCACGGCGACCGCTCCGACCTGCTGGACTGGCTGGCCGAACTCGACCCCCGTCCGCGGACCGTCTTCACCGTCCACGGCACCCCCGAGGTCGGCCGCGCCTTCGGCGCCCACATCACCGAGCGCACCGGGGCCGTGGCGGTCGTGCCCACGCTGGGCGAGACCGTGCGTCTCGGCTGACCACGGCCATTCCGTCGCTCCTGGCCCGTTCCGTCACTCCCGCGAAGGTGGGAATCTCCGAACCCGCCGAGATCCCCGCCTACGCGGGGACGGAAGAAGGCGGCGCGGGGGCCGGGCGCCAGTTCCCCGGGGGATCGGGGTTCCAGAAGTTCCCGTCGCCGTCGCCGTAGACCACCGCGCCGAAGCCCGCCGCCCGCGCCTCCTGCGCGATCATCGCGACGTGCTCGCGCAGCGGCACCACGATCGTCACCGCGGTGACCACGCTGCCGTCGGGCAGCTTGCCGGCCTCGGCGACCTTCCTCGCCTCGTCCCAGGCGTCGCGCTCGTAGCTGCCGTCCGGGAAGACGACCACGGCCTTGTAGCCGACCTGGTACTCGCGGTCGTAGAGCGTGAGCGGCGGCATCGGCTTGGTTGGGCCGCGCTCCTCGAGCTGGTCGCCCTGCTCGTTGAAGCCGAACGCGAGGTCGGTGTCGATGCGATCGGCGATCCACTGGGCGTGGTCGCTCGCGGCCCGGGTCAGCTCCTCGTCGTCCAGCGTCCGCGCGAAGCGCACGGTCGTCAGGCCCGCGGCGGTCGTGACCTCGGCCGGCGGCGGTGGCGAGGTCAGCGCCGCCAGATCGCCGGGACGCGAGAACGCCGCCTGGGACGCGTGGAACCCGCCGTCGATGAACGTGACGAGCGACCGCTCGGGGTAGCGCGCGTTCTCGCGGGGCGGCCGCGGCCGCGGGAAGTCGAAGTCGCGGCCGCCGAAGTCGGCCTGGATGTGGCCGTCGCTGAGCCCGGCCACGCCGGCGAGCGCCGCCACGATGGCCTGCACCGCCTCGGCGAGGTCGTCGAGGGCGTGCTCCGCGCGGGCCGCGAGCGGGGCGCCGCGCACCATCAGCCGGAGCTCGGAGCGATCGTCGCGCAGGTCGAGCGCGACGGTCACCTCGGGATCGTCGGCGCCGTCGGACAGTTCGACCAGGGCCTCGCGGCCGGTGCCGAGGAGCGTGGCGGCCTGGTCGGCGCTGATCGCCTCGGGATCGGCATCGTCCACGCGCCCGTGGGTCAGGCCGGCGAGGAGCGCGTTGCCGACGAGCACGTCCGCGAACTGCTTGGTACGGGCCTTGTCCGTGAGCCAGGAGCCGCCCCTGCCGCGGCCGCCGGTGGTCGCGAAGAAGCGGAGGAAGACGGTCAGGCGGAGGTCGTCCGAGCGCGACATGGCCGGCAGCCTAGCCCGCCTGCTCGGCGAGCAGCTCCAGGATGTGGCGGTAGGACTTGCCGGTGGCTCGGGTCATGCCGAGTTCGCAGGTGCGGTTGCAGCTGGCGTGGGCGGTGGCGCCGAGCCGGGCCACGTCGGCGGCTTCGGGGGCGGTCGCGGCGGCGGTGAGTTCGGGGTGCAGCATGCCGCGGTCACCGGCGAAGGCGCAGCAGCCCCAATCCAGCGGGAGGTTGACCTGATCGGCGGTGGCCTGCGCCACGGCCACCAGATCGGGGTTCAGGCCCAGCTGGGTGGACGAGCAGGTCGGGTGCAGGGTGATCGAGTCGATCCGGCGGAAGTCGCCGAGCACCGGCAGCACCCGCTGGGCGACGAAGCCGACCGCGTCGATCACCTCGACCTCCAGGGTCGGGTCGCTCTCGATCAGGTGGACGAAGCCCTCGGTGCACGACGAGGCGTCGCAGACCACCGGCAGCCGTCCGTTCTCGGTGGCCGCACGGATCACCGGCAGCACCTTGGCCTTCATCGCCTCGTAGCCGCCGGGCACCCCCTTGCTCGACCACGGCGTCCCGCAGCACAGCGAATCGATCCGCTCCGGCACCAGCAGGTTCAGCCCGGCCTTGGCGCAGAGCGCCTCGAAGCTCACCTGGACGCCCGGCCCGTCCGCCGGCCCGAACATCACGTTGACGCAAGCCGGCAGGTACACCGCGTCCACTTCCCCGGACGGACGCGGCCGCGCCCGGGAAGCACCGCCGCCCGGCAGCTCGCTCGACCACAGCGGGACGTTCTCCGCCCCCAGCACCGCCCGGGCGGCGTGGTTGACCCCGCGCACCAGCGGATCCAGCGGCTTGGGCAGCGCCTCGGTGACGCTCAGCAGCGCCGAGAAGGCGCCGGTCGTCGGCTTCCAGTTCTTGGCCAGGGTCGTCCAGGCCGCCTTCGCGGCGGCCGGAGTGGTCTGCTCGCGGCGCAGCTTCTTCACCAGCAACCCGGTATTGATGTGCACCGGACACGCGGTGCCGCACATGCCGTCCACCGCGCAGGTGTGGACGACCTGGTAGTCGAATTCCTTCTCCAGCCGCGCCACCGCCTCGGTGTCGCCGGCCTCCTCCAGGGCGGCGATCTCACGGCGGACGGCGATCCGCTGCCGCGGCGTCAGGGTGAGACTCCGGGAGGGGCAGACCGGCTCGCAGTAGCCGCAGGAGGTGCAGCGATCCACCTCCTCGTCCACGCTCGGGTTGAGCTTGATGTGTTTGAGGTGCAGCTCCGGATCGTCGGTGATGATGGTGCCAGCGTTCAGCAGCCCGGCCGGGTCGAACAGCCGCTTGACCTCGCACATCACCTCGTACAGCTCGTCCCCGTACTGCCGCCGGACGAAGGGCGCCATCACCCGGCCGGTGCCGTGCTCGGCCTTCAGCGAGCCGTCGTTGGCCAGGATCAGGTCGACCAGTTCCTCGGTGAAGTCGACGTACCGCCGCAGCTGACTCTCCGACTCGAAGCGGTCGGTGAGCATGAAATGGATGTTGCCGTCCTTGGCATGGCCGAAGATCACCGAATCGGCGTAGGCGTAGCGGTCGAACAGCCCGGCCAGCTCCACGCACGTCCCCGCCAGGTTCGCGACCGGGACGACGACATCCTCCAGCAACGCGGTGGAGCCGCTCGGACGGGCACCCGCCACCGAGGTGTAGAGCCCCTTGCGCAGCTTCCACAACCCGGCCCGCACCGCGGCATCGTCGGTGAGCCGCACCGGCCCACCGACCGGCAACTCGTCGAGCGTCGGACGCGCGTGCTGGACGAGCTGCTCCAGCTCTACGGCTGTAGTGGCCTGGTATTCCAGCAGCAGCGCAGCCTGAGTCGTGACGTTCAGCGCCTTGATCATCGCGGGCGTGTCGGCAAGCCGCTGGCCGACCCGCAGCGACGTGGCGTCCATCAACTCCAGGGTGGCGGCGCCGGTGGCCACCAGCCCGGGCAGCGCGTTGTTCGCCGCGTACAGGTCGTCGAAGACCACCAGCGCGGTGGCGACCTGGCCGCGCACCGGGATCGTCGCGAAGGTGGCGGAGGCGACGAAGGCCAGCGTTCCCTCGCTGCCGATCAGCAGATGAGTGAGGATCTCGGCGGGGGTCGCGTAGTCGACCAGGGCGTTGATGCCGTAGCCCATGGTGTTCTTCATCGAGAACTGCTGGGCGATCTTCGCCACCGATTCCGGCTTGGCGAGGATCCGTTCGCGCAGCTTCAGCAGGCCCTCATACAGCGCGGGCTCCAGTGCCCGCAGCCGCTCGTCGGCGTCCGGGGCGCCGGTGTCGATCACGGTGCCCGACGGCAGCACCGCGACCAGCGACTCCAGCGTCCGGTAGCTGTTCTCGACCGTCCCGCAGGCCATGCCGGAGGAGTTGTTGGCCACCACACCGCCGATGGTGCAGGCGGCCTCGCTGGCCGGGTCGGGGCCGAGCTTGCGGCCGTACCGCGCCAGGTGGGCGTTCACCTGCTTGACGGTGACCCCGGGCTGGACGCGCACCCGCGCGCCGTCCGCCAGGATCTCGATGCCCTGGAAGTGCCGCCGGACGTCGGCCAGCACCTGGTCGGTGCAGCCCTGGCCGGAAAGGCTGGTGCCACCGGAACGGAAGGTGAGCCCGATGCCGGCCGCCGCGGTGGCGCGCAGCAGGCGTCCGACCTCATCGGCGTCCCGCGGGGCGACCACCGCCGCCGGCAGCAGCAGGAAGTGGGAGGCGTCGTGGGCCAGAGCCCGCCGATCCAGCTCGGTCAGGCGGAGCTGGCCCGGCTCCCCCACACACCCCTCGAGCAGGGCGGCGAGGTCGGTGGCCGAGCGCGAGAGCACGGGGACGGGCATGTGACCTCCTCATCGAGATCAACCAATACCACGATTCGCCGGCGGTGGCGCGTTACTCAACGGCAGAAGCCCCTCTGGAACAGGTTCCAGAGGGGCCATTGCGAAATCCGGTTCCGCCCCCGGGTGGAAGCGCTGCCGAAGCTGCACGACCACCCGTGGGCAGGGCGGCAACCGGGGTCTCAGGCAGCAGCGCGGTCCGCGCTGCTGGCGGCGTCGACCGCCGAGCCGGCCAGGCGCATGCCCCAGCCGAGCAGGATCGACAGGGCGCCGACGCCCATCGCGAAGAGCGCGACACCGAAGGCGATCACCGAGGTGAACAGCGAGGCCCGCAGGAAGGAGCCGTTCATCGCCACGGCGCGCAGCGGATCCTCCTTGTCGAGCTCGGCGTAGGTCTTGCCCTCGGTCGCCTTGAGCGCGTGCTGGTTGATGATGTCGGCCTGGACGAACGCGGTGAACGGATCCGCGACGGTCGCGCCGGCGAACGCCGGGGCGTCGCCCGAAACCGTGATCCGCTCGGCGGCGAGCTTGCTGCTCACCATTCCCCAGGTGGTAATGCCCGCAACGATGAAGACCGCGCCGAGGATCATTGCGATCAGCCCCACGAGACGCACCTTCGAGCCATTAGCAGTCGCAGTAGCCACGACTCACTCCTTCTCTTTGCGCACGATTTCCGGTTGCCTAGTGCCCAGCGCCACCGCCTCTGTCGCGCGTCCCAGAGAGCGGCTGTCAAGCG